>SVEB01000001.1 GCA_015057635.1 Lachnospiraceae bacterium
GTACCAATCCCCGTATCTGCAGTCTGCCTGCTTGCAAGTTTCTGCATCCGCTTTGGACTGATTCGCCTGTCAGCACCCGTTTCCACCTCAATGGATGGACTGAATCTAAGCCTGTTCCATTCCCTGAGCAAATACTCATAAACCTCATAGTCCTTTGGTTCTGCACCAAATGTCATCTTGCACGCTTCGTACTGCCCCTTCTGCTCCCTTTCATAAATACCGATCCAAAAGGGATCTGCAAACAGAACAGTCAGTCTAGAAACAATCTTCTCCATCCTTGTTCCTCCTTTTATGATACTTACAAAGAACGGACAACCAAAGGAGGCAGGTTACTGACGGATTGCTCCGCTCCCGGACTACCTACCGGGACGTGTTTTTATCTTTGCAATTTTATTGTAACGCATTTCCAGTTTGATTCAAGAGGTCTTAGTTTACTACTTTACGTTGATGCTCAATCTTTGTTGCTCCCTTCTGTCCCATAAACCTCAATCTGCGTCAATGCTGGAAATGGAGATGGATCTTCTGACTTTTTCATATCATGCATTTCCAGCCAGCTGATTTTTTTCCTCTCAAATGTTATCTCATGCGGTTTTTCACTCTTCTCCATCTTCATTATTATGCTGCTTTTGTCCGAGAAAGAAAAAGAAACCTGCTTCCACCAGTTATCATGTGGAAAGTCTGCTCTCGTATATAGAATTATTCTGTCAATCTCTACTTCCCTGCCAAAATCCAGCTTTAGCTTTGCATCTTCCTGCTGATTGATTCCCCATGACTCAAACGGCCATTCTCCGTGACTTGAATTGATCGTAACACCATCAATTGCATTCTGTGCCGCAAATACGGATTCTCCTCGTGTTTCCACATTTGCCAGCGCATGTGGATAAACATTCTGAATTTTATGCTGATCGTTCACATTAAGGGCCACATTCCGATAAGAATTGATCTCATAATCTTTTGCTTTCTTTATTGATAGAAGGTGCTTTTCTCCTAAAAATGCCTTCGGCGAGATATTTGCTCTTTTCTCTCCAAATGGAATGATATAAGATGCATTACCGGTAAGATATACAAGCGATCTTCCCAGTGCATCGTCTAGCTGAAGCCAGACAAACATTTTTGGACTTGATGTTCCAAATACGATCTGATCACCTTCCTGATAAGTGCCCCTGAAAAAAAGATTTACTTCATCCGTTCCTCTGCTTTCCGCTTTCACTGAACCGTCCTGATCTAAAACTTTTAGCCATAACTCTTCCATAGTAGTTCCCCTTTTTTTATTTTTTCCATTTTCTTTTTAAACCAATTAGTCTGTTTTTCTGTATGTATTTTTATTGATTCTTTCTATATTTTTCACTAACTACATAATCCGTAATTTTACTATTTTAATATACCTTTTTTTCACACATCTGAATAGTGTTTTTTTACAATTTTTAACAATTATATTTTAAGCCTAGATCCTATACCTTGCTATCTTTTCAAAACATAGATGCCGACTACAGCTAAAAATTTCTATAGAATATCAGCAAAACAGTTTCTATAAATGCCTACACACAAAAAGCCATGCACAAACTTAAGCTAAAAATAAAAACTGTCATACCATACAAATTGGCACAACAGCTTTTTCTTTTACTCATACTCTTTTATCTTCATCCTGTCATTTTCAATCGGATGGATTGATTCATTCCATACTTTTTATATCTTTCCTAAAGCAACCGCAAGCACCACTTTTATCGCACCAGCTAGAAGCATAATCAGAACCGGATTCCATTTTTTCCATCGAAGCAGAATAAAGGCTCCTGCAAACAAAACAACCTGATCCCATTTTGTATCCGCAAGATTTACCTCACCGTTCCAGAATGCCGTAACTAAGATGGAAAGCCCCGCTGATGCGATCATTGCTACTACTGCTGGGCGTAAAGAGGCAAGCGTCCCCTGAAGCACCTTCATATTGCGATACTTTGTATAAATATAGGCCAGGATGGATACCAAAATGCAGGACGGGAAGATGCAGCCGATCGTAGCTGCAGCGGCTCCGCCAATGCCTGCAACCTTAATGCCCACAAATGTAGCGGAATTGATCGCGATCGGTCCCGGTGTCATCTGAGAAATGGTAATCAGGTCTGTAAATTCCTGTAGCGATAGCCATTTATGAAGCGAAACAACCTGTTCCTGTATCAGCGGCAATGCGGCATACCCGCCTCCAAAGCTAAACAGTCCGATCTGAAGAAAACTTAAAAATAAATGCAGATATATCATGATTTCCGTCTCTCCTTAAATAGTGTTTGAAATGCCCCAAACAGACCGCAGATCAGAATGACATATACCACATTCACCTTGAATAGATAGGTTGCCACAAATGCTGCAATCATAATGATAATCGACACTGCGCTTTTGGTCTTTACAATCCCGCTTCCCATCTCATATACAACAGATGCGATTACCGCACCTACTCCCGCCTGCATTCCTTCCAATGCCGTCTTAATATACGGATTGGTCTGAAATGCATTATAGAATAACGATACCACACAGATAATTGTAAACGGCGGAATAATCGTCGCAAGGATTGCTACAATCATGCCGGCTATTCCAGCTAACTTATATCCCACTACAATTGCCCCATTTACCGCGATTGGCCCCGGCGCCGACTGGGCGATCGCCACTAAATCCAACATCTCACTTTCGTCAATCCACTTATACTCATCCACAAACTTTCTTTTCATCAGTGATACGATTACATATCCCCCGCCAAACGTGAATGCACTTAAATACAGCGTAGAAATAAATAATTTCACTAGCAGTTTCTTTTTGTCCATATCCATTTTCCTCCACAGCCAGTATAAACAAAGTCTCATTCTATGTAAAATAGTATTATCGCATCACTTCTGTATTATTTTATCTAATAACGATAAACCGTACTTATCATAACATGTAAAATAAGGGCGGCCACATTCTTTTCATGCGACCGCCCTCAAATCATCCTTTCAGCATATAGCTGATTTTATCTGATAGCCATTATTTTAATACGTAGTTTGCTGCTTCTTCCCCAGAAATTCTTCCGAAGATAACGGCTGCACTGTAAGCCTGGCTTGTTGCTGTAACTTCACCTGCTGCATATAAGCCTTCTACTACTTCACCGGAATTGGTAAGTACCTGCGCTTTTTCATTTGCAATACAACCGCCTCTTGTCATGTGGATTGCAGATTCTACCTAAACTCCATAGTATGGGCAGCTTCGTTGAATTCATTTGTAAATGCAGTTTCACGGAATGGATCTTCGATTTCGGCATTTACTGCCTGATCAAAGGTAGCGATTGTTTCTTTTAAGTTATCTGCATCAATGCCTAATTTTTCTGCTAACTCTTCCAGAGTATCTGCCTTAGTATGGTACTCTAACTTTGTATGCTTCTGTAAACGGTACGTATTATCATATAAATCCTGATCGTAGATATAGAATACCTTTCCGTTTGGCTGACTCTTCCTTTTATCCTAACAACTGCTTTGCCTGCTCCATTTTCTTCACCACTTTTACCCCAAACGGACAGCGCTTTTCACATCCTCCACAGCCAACACAAGCGGATGCTGTCTTCCTAAGCTGCTTGTAATGGGCTTTAATTGTCGCTGGTACCGCAGGCTGCATGGCAGCTAAATCATACAGCTTATTCACCATCGCGATATCAATTCCTGCCGGACATGGTGCACAATGCCCGCAATAGGTACACTGCCCTTTACTGAATGCATGCTGTGGTGCAGCAGCAAGCATGCTTGCATAATCCTTCTCTGCCTCACTGGCTGTTTCATAAGCGCAGGCCGCATAAACCTGTTCCGGTGTATCATAGCCGACCATAACGCTGGATACTGCCGGTCTTGTCAGGGCATAATGCAGACATTGGATCGGTGTCAGAGCTACTCCAAAAGGAGACGCATCCGCATTAAAAAGTCTTCCTCCCCCATATCCTTTCATTACCGTAATTCCGACTCCTCTTTCTTCACATATTCGATAAAGTTCTGCTCGTTCAGGTGCTATTCCATTCAGCTTCTCATCATACCGATCTGCAAACATATCGTTGAGATCTTCACTGCCCGGAAGGATATCAAAAGCCGGATTAACACTAAATAACAGCATCTCACTCTCTCCGCTCTCTACCGCAGTTTTTGCCACAAAAGGATTATGGGTGCTCATCCCAATATGACCGATGGTCCCTTCCTCCTTCAGCTTACGAACGTATTCTATAAAATCACTGTTCATAATGCGTTCAAACTCTGCTGCCTCGTCTACAAAATGTATCATTCCAAGGTCGATATACTCGGTCTGAAGCCTTGTAAGCAAATCTTCAAAAGCCGGCACAACATACTTCATATCCCTGGTACGCACATATTGTCCGTTCTGCCACGTCGAACCGATATGTCCCTGAATGATCCACCGGTTTCTGCGCTGTTTGATTGCCTTTCCAATATTCGTCCGCACATTTGGCTCTGACATCCAACAGTCTAAGATATTGATCCCTTCATCTTCACAAGTATCGATCACCGCTTTGGTCTCTTCATAATTATGTCGTTCCAGCCACTCGCCTCCAAGACCTATTTCACTGACTTTCAGTCCTGTTTTCCCAAGCTCTCTATATACCATATATGACACCTCCTAATAACAGGATAGAATACAAACTGTAAAAATTCAACAGCTTCTCTTATACGTTTATAGACTTATTTTGAACCGCTTACAGAAATTCCAAAGTATTTCGATTTCTCAATCAATTTTTAATGACATCAGCCACTCTTGAATCGTCCGATTTTTCCGCTACCATATCTGTCATATAAATATAACTATCTATATCTGCTTTCCAAATTATAATCGGAATATTCTCTACGGTGATAATTCTACTCTTCGCCATTCTTCGCCATTCTTCGCCTTTTCCTCATCATTTTCTCCTACCTAAGTTAGCAAGCAATCTGCCGAAGCTTACGCTCACCTTCTTCAAGTAAGCGCAAGCTTCGGCTATTCATTCATCTTTTATCACTTCTTTTGATACAACTATGCATTCCAATCGCACAACAAATGATAAGAAAAAGCATTCCGATTCCCATACTATAAGGTGCCCAAATGCGAATAATGGTTACCCAGGAAGCCTGAAAGATGAACGGAATAACAATTGCAAATGTAATAGTAAGCACCGATAACAGGATTGCGCACAGGATAGAAATCATTCGTTTCGATTTTCTTTTTAGCGCATATCTAAATACAACCATCATTACCAAAGCAACTATGGTAACTACAGTAAAAATAATATCAAAAATCCTCCATACATCATAACAAAACTTCGGAATTTCCTTTCCCTGTTTCCTTGCCAGAATCTGTTCACATAAACGATCTGTGGAGGCTACCGCATTCAGATTGGTCAACACGCATACTCCAATATCATCTTTCCTATCATACAAAAGTCGCGATGAATAATTGCAGGTCCCACCTGAATGTCCCATGATACCATCATCATAAGTAATCCATCCTGCATAGTAGTCATTACCACCTGCATTGCGGTTTGTGTCCAGTTCATGTGATTGTAATATTAATTCTTCATATTCATTCGGAATATCTGCTGTTCCCAACTGAATCGCAATCCACTGCCCCATATCTTCTATATTGGATAGAAAATATCCTGCTGGAATCGTACCTGGAGCAATCGGCTGTTCATAGTTAAAAGTAAATCCATATCCCAGTCGTTTTCCAGAAATCATATCCTGAGTCAGATTCTCATTTCCACAAAAGGTATGTTCAAGATTTAATGGTTTTAAGATTTTTTCCTGCATAAACGCAGCATAGCTTTGTCCGGATACTCGCTCAATAAGCATACCCAGCAAATTGTAATTCGTATTCGAATAGGCATATTGTGTTCCCGGAGCAAACGTAAGTGGTGCATTATAAATGGTATCATACCAGTCCTTCAGACTCATATTTGCAGTTGCACTGGGATAGTCTTTCTCTGAATTGGTGTACCCACTTGTCTGATATAAAAGATCATTTACTGTAACGGAAACCTTTTTCCCCTTATATGTAGGCGCAAAATCATGCAGATACATTTGTACCTCTGCATCCAAATCCAATTGTCCCTGTTTTGACAGATACAATATACCCAAAGCAGTAAACGCTTTTGTCATGGAACCAATCTCATATAACTTTTTACTGTCATCTCCATAGTATTGAACTTTGCCATTCTCAACAGTTACTACTGAAATAGACGGAATCTTAGCTTTTGTCTTTGTTTCCCTAATTAGCTGTTCAATCTCCTCCTCGTCGTTTACTTCTTTTGCATAGGTAGATTTTTGATTGTACAGAAGGCAGCAAATGATACTGCACAAAAGAATAAAACTAACTACAGTCTTTCTTTTCATCACGAATTCTTTTTTGGCTACACGTTCTCTCCTCATATTCTATCTTCCTTTTAAACGAGTCAATCAATAGTTTTGTTTGTAAAACTATTGATTAACCAAACTATCTGCTCCGTTTAATCCCCTATTAATTCATAAGCAATTATTCCTGATGAAAAATGATATCCTAACTTTTCCGCTAAAGCCACGGACCACTTATCTGATGCATCCCAACTTAGATATAAGCCGCTTTTCAAGCACTCCAAAATCATTTTTGCATTACATATGTCCCCCCTTTTCTTCTATAACCTTCTCTAAAATACAAAAATACTCTTTCAAGGCACACTAACGTTAAACTATATTTTAGACCCAATGTTTTACAATTACAACTGGTATACACACGCTGTAACCAAATTGTAAGCACAAAAAAAGCAGGGCCTAAGCCCTGCCATAATACGATATGATTTCGCAATTTCTTCTGCCAAACCAGTCTTGCTGATCCCTATGAATTAAAGCGAGCATATCTATCAATCTCTGCTCTGCTGAAATACATAAGATCAAGCCTGAATAGGCCCTTAAAATCAATGTTTTTAAGAGTTATGTGTGTTCACTTTTGATAACAATACAACCGTTTCAACGTGTACCGTCCATGGGAACATATCTACGGTACAAGCCTTCACAACCTTGTATCCTCTTTCCTGTAACACTTCTAAGTCTCTTGCTAAGCTGGTCGGCTTACAGGAAATATAAACCATCTGGTCTACACCGTAATCAATGATCTTATCAAGAGCCTTTGGATGAATGCCATCTCTTGGAGGATCTAATACAATAAAGTCCGGTCTTTCTTCGATTGTATCAAGCATTTTTAAAACATCGCCAGCGATGAATTCGCAGTTATCTAAATTATTAAGAGCGGCATTTACCTTTGCTGCCTCCACTGCTTCTTCGATGATTTCCACACCGATTACTTTTTTCGCAACTGGTGCTAATAACTGCGCGATTGTACCGGTACCACTGTATAAGTCAAAGATTAATTTATCTTTTGTCTCTCCTACATAATCACGGCCTACGCTGTATAATACTTCCGCTCCAAGGGAGTTTGTCTGGAAGAAGGAGAATGTGCTGATCTTGAATTTTAATCCTAATAATTCTTCATAGAAGAAATCCTGTCCATAGAGAATATCCATGCTGTCCGCTTTTACGATATCCGCTAAACTGTCATTGATAGTATGAAGAACGCCTACGATCTTGCCATTTAACTCTAAAGAAAGAAGCATATCCTTAAATTCTGTAAGGAATCTTTCTTCTCCTTCAAATGTCTGAGAAGTTGTAATTAAGTTTACTAAGATTTCTCCTGTCTTAGCCGCACGACGCACTAAAAGATGACGAAGGTAGCCGACATGTGTCATCTTATGAAGGAAAGTGAGGTTTTTTTCCTTACAAAGCGTAAGAACAGATGTTAAGATCTTATTGTAATCTTCATCTACGATCTTACAGTTATTTGTTGTCACGATATCATAAAAGCTTCCGCGCTTATGCATGCCCAGGGCTAGTGGTCCATCTTTGAATTCATCGCCGAAAGAGAATTCCATCTTATTACGGTATCCGTATTCCACCGGGCTTCCTTTGATTCCCTGATAGTCATATTCATAAGGAATAACATCATCAAGCATCTTCTTAACCTGAGCAGATTTCATCTTAAGCTGCTCTTCGTAAGGAATCGTCTGGTAAGTACATCCGCCACATTCGCCGAAATGCACGCATGGAACTTCAATTGTTTCAAGCGGAGATTTCTCCATTACTTCTAAGAGACGTCCTTCACATTTGCCTTTTCTTACTTTATTGATTAAGAAACGCACCTTCTGTCCCGGAATGGCATTCTTTACAATCGCACGTTCTCCATCTACTAAAACGACACCCTTATTTGGAAAATCTACTTTTTCTACAATGCCGATATATTCCTGTCCTTTTTTCATCTTCATTTCTAACCCTTCTATTGCTTATTCTTTGTTTCGTCCTTTGCCTATTTATATTGACATTTCCCCTGCCTTGCTTCCTCTGCAACACAGAATACGGATTGTTTGCTTCTTCTTTGATAAAAGAAAAAGCCGGCCTGCGTTTTCTGTCGAAATGCCGTCCTGCAAAAAAACTCTTTCTCCATTATATCGGCTAACTCTGCATTTGTCTAGCACATGGAGAGCATTCCTATTTCTATTATAGATTGGAAATCGGAAAGCATTCACCGATTTCTCTCATGTTTTTTCGATTCCATGCTGAAAAGACACTTTCGCTCTTTATCTGACAACTTATTTTATAATCTGTTTATATCACGTATTCGCAACGTCTTATTTTTCAACTATTCGAGTATATTTTATGTTTTTCACTAATACCCTCATATTTCTACAAAAATGTCCGTCAGAGAAAAATTTTCCATTATTTTTTTCTAAAATAGGTCTTTACTTTAGTTCTGTGTAGTGGTAAAATATTACCATTAGAAAATGAAACAGAAAAAATCTAGTTTGACAGAAGCTGCTTACCCGAAAGTTTGTTACATCGCTGTGCAAGCTTTTTTTCTGTGCTAAGACGTGCTGTCATAGAGATAAAGGAGTTGAAAACAATGAGCAAGAATATTCGTAATGCATCCGTGGATTTTCTATTTGATGCTATCTTAAGCTTAAAAGATAAAGAAGAATGTTATACTTTTTTTGAAGATATCTGTACGGTGAATGAGTTATTATCTCTTTCCCAGCGTTTTGAAGTTGCCGGTATGCTTCGTGCACACCGCACTTATTTAGAAATTGCAGAAAAGACAGGCGCAAGCACAGCTACAATTAGCCGTGTAAACCGCTCTTTAAACTACGGTAATGATGGTTATGATATGGTATTCTCCAGAATCAAAGAATTCCCATATGATACCAATGTTGCGGAAGAAAAATAAACAGGCATTGCCTTTTATAAAAAAGAAGCCACGCTAAGGACCTCCCTTCTGAAGCTTAGGCTTCTTTTTTTATTTTCCTTGCTGAATTTCGAACACTACCTTTTGTTTTCCTTCATTCCGTATATTTCTTCTGAAAACACTCCGCCACTTTTATGATTTTTGACTTTTTTTGCATTCTGTCTTTGACAAGTGGTTTTCAATACTATATAATGTGATATAGAGGTGATAGTATTGGAAAAAGAACATGAACAGTATATGAAGACGCTGCTCGAAAACTTAAAGCGAATCGATTATATTAAGCCGGAAGAGCTTCCGAACATTGATTTATATATGGATCAGGTTACGACCTTTATGGATAAACATTTAGAGTCATCAAAACGATATTCTGAAGACAAGCTGCTGACAAAAACCATGATCAACAACTATACAAAGAATAACCTGCTTCCATCCCCAAATAAGAAAAAATATTCAAAAGATCATATGTATCTTTTAATCTTCATTTACTATATGAAGAACATACTGTCCATTACGGATATCCAGAGTATCCTGAATCCTCTTACAGAGAAGTTTTTCGGTGAAGAGAGCGAGACAGAATTAGAAGATATCTATAAAGAGATTTTTAGCCTTGGAACGGAACAGTCTACTGTCATTGCAAAGGATGTGATACGCAAGTATGAAAGATCCAAAGACTCCTTCACTGATGTAGCAGATTCCGAAAATGAACAGTTTCTTCAGATGTTCTCTTTTATCAGCATGCTGTGCTTTGATGTCTATATGAAAAAGCAGCTGATTGAAAAGCTGATCGATGATCATTTTCCAAAAGCGGATCCAAAGGAAAAAGATAAAGACAAACATCGTAAAAATGAAAAATAAAGCAAAATGCTTGAAGATTTGATTCTTCAGGCATTTTTTATTTCTATCTATTGTCCCGAAAGACGGAATCCTGTATTTTTTACCTTCCCTCCTGGCAGACAAATTTCAGTTGTCCTAACTACCGGTGCATGCTATAATTAAACATATGTTTGGTGGTAGTACATCATAATCCATTCTGAATGGGACACACTATATCCTAGTGCTCGCAATGCAGGATTTTTATCCGGCCTTGCGAGATTTATATTGTGGCCCCGGTTTCAGAATTCCGACTACTTCCAGAACCACGTTGAAAATTAGAAAGGAAATATCCCAACATGAGTATATATGATACCTTAAATCCTGAACAGCGCAGAGCCGTGGAACATGACAAAGGACCTCTTTTAATTCTTGCAGGTGCCGGTTCCGGAAAGACACGAGTGCTGACTCATCGAATCGCCTACCTGATTGATGAACGTGACGTGAACCCATACAATATCTTAGCACTTACCTTTACGAACAAAGCCGCAAAGGAGATGCGTGAACGTGTGGACAAAATTGTAGGATACGGCTCCGAGAACATCTGGGTCAGCACCTTCCATTCCACTTGCGTCCGTTTCTTAAGAAAATGGATTGAATGCCTCGGATACGAAAGAAGCTTCACCATTTACGATACCGATGATCAGCGCGCCTTAATGCGTGACATCTGCAAAGCGTTAGAGATTGATACCCAGAAAATGAAGGAGCGTTCTTTCTTAAGCGTGATCTCCAAGTGCAAAGATGAACTGATCACTCCGGAAGAATACGAGCTTCAGGCATACAAAGAGCCTCTGAAAACCAAATATGCTCAGGTTTACAAGGAATATCAGAGACGATTAAAAGCAAACAATGCGCTTGACTTCGATGATATCATCTTCAAGACCGTTGAGTTATTCCAGACCAATAAAGAAGCATTAGCATATTATCAGAATCGTTTCAAATATATTATGGTGGATGAGTATCAGGATACCAACTCCGCGCAGTTTAAATTAATCTCTCTCTTAGCTTCTACCACAAATGAAGAAGGCGAGATTGAACATAACCTCTGTGTCGTTGGTGATGATGACCAGTCCATTTACAAATTCCGCGGTGCCAATATCCGTAACATCCTTGACTTTGAGCAGGAATACCCAGATACCGAAGTCATCAAGCTCGAACAGAACTACCGTTCCACAAAAAGCATCCTAAATGCAGCCAACGGTGTGATTGCCAATAACCTTGGCCGTAAGTCAAAAGCATTATGGACCGATAATCCAGAAGGAGATGCGGTACATTTTAACCAGTATGATACGGATTATGAAGAAGCCAATGCGATCACATCAAGCATCAAGGATGTGATGTCCGAATACGGCGCTCATTTCAATGACTTTGCGATTCTGTATCGTACCAATGCCCAGTCCCGTGTACTGGAGGAAAAACTGATTCAGAAGAACATTCCATATAAGATCATCGGAAGCGTGAACTTCTATCAGCGAAAAGAAATCAAGGATTTATTAGCGTATTTAAAGACAATCGACAATGGTCTTGACGGCATTGCGGTAAAACGTATTATCAATGTCCCAAAACGAGGCATCGGTCTTACAACAATGGATCGCGTGGAAGATCATGCAATTCGTAATAATATGAGCTTCTACAATGCACTCTGCCATGTGGACAGTATTCCGGGAGTCGGACGTGCCGCTGCGAAAATTACTTCCTTTGTCAGCCTGATTGAAAGCTTAAAGAGCAAGTTAACAAGAAGAGACTACTCTTTAAAGGACTTATTAACCGAAATCATCGAAGCAACCGGTTATGTAAAAGAGCTAGAAGCTGCCGATGAGGAAGAAGCAAAGGAACGTATCGGCAATATCGATGAATTGATCAACAAGATCACAAGTTATGAAGAGAACTGCGAAGACATCCCAACTCTTAGCGGATTCTTAGAAGAAGTTGCCTTAATCGCCGATATCGACAATATGGATCAGGAAAAAGATGTGGTAATCTTAATGACACTCCACAGCGCAAAAGGTCTGGAATTCCCATATGTATATATGTGCGGTGTAGAAGAAGGCATCTTCCCAAGCTATATGTCCATCAATGCAGAGAACCCGGAAGCGGAAATCGAAGAAGAACGCCGCCTCTGCTACGTTGGTATCACAAGAGCCATGAAAGAGCTTTATATCAGTGCGGCAAGACAGCGTATGATGCGCGGTGAGACACAGTATAACCGTCCAAGCCGCTTTATCAGCGAAATTCCAAGACATTTAATCAGCTTTGGAAGCAATACCGGAAAAGCCGGTTTCCTTGCAGCTGGTGCTTATGGCAAAAGTCCGATCCGTAACGCTGCGCCATACAGCGGCAGCAACTCTTCCTTCGGAAGTTCTGCCTCCTTTAAAAGCACATCCGGCATGAAGCCAATTGGAAATGGAGGCTCCCGCACAAGAATCAGCGAGGACTCTTTAGACTTTGATAAGCCTGCTCCATCCTTTAACTCCTATAAGGCGCAGAGCTCCTACCAGCCATACTCCGCTTCTGCTCCAAAGCAGTTCGGAAATGCAAATCTAGGAGAACTTTCTTACGGTGTCGGTGATCAAGTCAAACATGTTAAATTTGGTGTAGGCACTGTAACCAATATCACCAAGGGCGGACGCGACTATGAAGTAACCGTCGATTTCCCGGGTCAGGGAACCAAAAAGATGCTTTCTACTTTCGCAAAGTTGGAAAAAGTTGATTAATATTATGAAATATGGTATAGTATCTTTACTCGCGCGACACAGCAAACCCGCATCGCAGAATGTAGCATGCTTCAGTCCGATGCGGCTTGCTAAACAATAAAAATAATATGTAGTGATTGTGCATCGCGTAGCGTTTACTATAAAATAGCATTTTATTTTATGGTAAATCTGTAATCAGATTTATCGCGCCGAACGCAGTGAGTGTGCATCGCATCGCGTTTACTATAAAATAGCATTTTATTTTATAGTAAAGAATGGGACAAAGTGATATAATAAAGATATATCATTTGAGTTAAGAAAGGACGTGCCTATATGAATAATAAATTAGAAAATCTTTTAAACTCTTCTAAACTTAGTGATGTATTAGCAGCAAGCAAATTAAATGAGCTGCTTCGTAAGAAGGAAGATCCAATCGAAGAAAAGAAACACACGGTTGTCTTTATTCTTGCTGTTATTGGTGCAGTTGCAGCAGTTGCTGGTATTGCATATGCCGTTTATAAATTTGTAACACCTGATTATTTAGAAGATTTCGAAGATGATTTTGATGACGAATTCGAAGATGACTACGTAAAAGAAGACAAAAAAGAAGAAGAAAAGAACGTGCAGACAGAAGAATAGAAAAAAGCCAGAGCGGCCGTAAGAGCCGGCAGTGCCCAGGCCACTCTTTTTAATGTACGTACGCATGAGCGGACAAAAGTCCTCCTCTTTCTTTGCGTATCAGATAGGAATGCACTGTCTGATACACAAAGAAAGAGGAGGACTTTTATTCGTCATGAACCGGACATTTCTGCTACTTAGCAGCTTCGGTTGCGTAGGTAGTGTCTACAAGAGTTTCATATGGGACACGTTTGGTAAGTTCTCCGGCGGATTCTAGAATATCCTGGAGAAGGGTGAAGCTGGCTTCTTCAAATATTAAGTTATCTTTCCAGGTATCCTGCTCGTAGTAACGGGTTACGATCTTTTCGATTGTGGATAATTCGGTTTCTTTGAATTGCGGTTCAATTGCTTTTGCGATCTCTTTCGGAGTATGGCTCTGTACGTAATCCATTCCTTTTTGAAGGGCATTGACAAAGCTCTGTATTACTTCCGGATTTGCCTTGATATAACTTGCTTTTGCAGAAAATGCCGTATACGGGACTTTTCCGCTTTCTACACCGAGACTTGCCACTACTTTTCCTGCGTTCTGCAGTTCCAACCCGGTTGCGGATGGCTCGAACTCGATAGTATAATCCCCTGTTCCTGCTGCGAAGCTTTGGGATGTGACACCAAAATCAATGTTCTGGATAATGGTAAGGTCAGCCTTTGGGTCAATATTGTGTTTCTTTAAGATATATTCGAAAACCATTTCTGGCATTCCGCCTACTCTTCCGCCTATCACTGTCTTTCCTTTTAACTCTTCCCACTTAAAATCTGTGTCATTCATATCTCTTGAAACAAGAAAGTTTCCGGCACGCTGCGTCAGCTGTGCAAAATTCACCAC
>SVEB01000048.1 GCA_015057635.1 Lachnospiraceae bacterium
ACCGAATGTGTCAAAGTCTGTTCTGAATATGGTAAAAGCAGCAGGGGCGGCCATTGTATGCGTATTTAGCGGGGCCAGCTTTTTGGCACTTGCAAAGAAGACGGCTTTTTTAAGCCTGCGTCCTATTTTTTATGGAATGCTTGTACTAGATGCGGTCTGTCTGTTTTACTGCGGATATATCATCTGGCAGGAGTGCCAGATTTTTAAGTTTCGGAAGATGAAAGAAGTGATACAGAAACGATTGATGAGGTTTGAGGCATTAGAAGAGGAGTATGACCCATTTATGAAACAGTTGGATGAGGAATTATACCGTCAGTGCTATCAAAACTCATCTTTTTTTACCCGATCTCAGACAGTAAAACCAGAAGAGATGATACTGATGCCGCCAGAGCAAGCATATAGGAAGAAAGAGGATGATAAAGCAAGGTATGAGAAAGCAATGAAGCGTCTTGAGAAGGGGAAAGAGCGGTCATTTGGATGGTTTTACTGGATTCTGCTTATGTTTCTTGCCCTTTTTGCTCTTCTGTATTTTAAGCAGAGTTTTCTGTATTATCTGTTATGAAATTATCATCGAAAGAAAATAGAATGGATTTAGGAGGTGGAAGATGAAAAAAATAGTTTGGATTCTTGTTCTGATTCTGACTCTTGGCGTATTTCCGAATATAGTCTGCGTTGGCGAGGAGGAAGAAAAGCGAGAGGTAATCCTCGTCATTGATGTGAGCGGCTCCATGAAATACTCGGATGTCAATAAAACGGCGTTAGAGGCGGCGAAGATGTTCGTGGATCTGTCTGTACTTGGGGAGAATACAATTGGTGTAATCGCATTTAACGGAAGTATTGCAAAGACCATTCCAATGACAAAGCTTTTAAGCAACAATGATAAACGATACATTAAGGAAGAGATTGATAGTTTTACCTATGAAGGGGAGACGGATATTGGCATGGCGCTTTCTACCGCGGTACATGATTTAAGCAATTACAGCGGCAATCAGAAAATGATAGTGCTGTTTACGGATGGTCATATTGAACTAGAGAATGAAAATACCCGGACCAAAGAAGATTCCCTCACTGATGTGAACGATGCTTTAAATAAGGTGAAAGGACAGTATCCGATTTATACGATTGGACTGAATTCAAACGGAAAAGTAGATGAAGAACTGTTAGAAACCATTTCAGATGAGTCAGACGGACAGTGCTTTTTAGTGGATAAGGCAGAAGAACTGCCGGATGTTTTCCACACCATTTTTGCAGATTTCATTCAGTCGAATATTACGGATTTAGGAAGCTATACGTTAAAGAAAGGAGAAAAAGTAGATTTCTCTATTACGATTCCGGATGAAAATGTGCTGGAAGCCAATATTGTGCTTCTGACAGACAGTGAGATTACGGATGTAGCAATCACGAATGTAGAGGGAGAAGTTAGGGTGGATCAGGACCAGGTCGTGATGAATACGTCCGATTCCTACACTCTGATCAAGCTTAAGAATCCGAAGGAAGGGGAGTATTCTTTTTCCGTTACAGGATCAAAGAAATGTGAGATACAGATCAAACTTCTATTCCAGTATGATATTACACTCAATACCGAGGTTACAAGGGGGGAAGAAGGCAGCCGGATGAATATAAAAGCCTCACTTGTCACGGATGAATCGGTTGCATTAGAGGATTCCTTCTTTAAACAGTTTGTGGCGCAGGCTGTGATTACAAAGCCGGATGGAACAGAGGAACATAAGGATATGACATATGGGAATGGTTCCTATGTGCTCTCCTATGAGATGAAGGATGCCGGAGATTATAAAGTGAAAGTAACCGTATCGGGGGATAACTTCTATCGGACGAGTGAAGAGAATATCCTTACATATGAAGGCCTGCCTGTGACAGAAGCGATAACAGAGGTTCCGTCCAAGGTGACACCTATACTTGATCCGGAAACGGGGAAAGAGAAAGGCAATATTGGAACAATTCTGATTATTGTTGTTATAGCAGGAGGATGTGTGGCAGCAGCGGCAGTCTTTTTAACGATTCATAAGAAGAAAAATCGTCCGTTTTATGGGGTGCTTGAGTATACGGTGGAATTTAACGATACGACGTATACGAAGCGGTATCGGCTGACCGGAAAAAGAAAATCCATTAAGATGTCTTCTATTATTACCGAACCGGTCTTTGTAAAGAAGTTAAAGCTTAATAAGATTGAACTGTTTCCGGATAATGAACATGGAAGATATGCGGTAAAGATCATGAACCATTCGGATTCGGTCGTAAGCAAGGGAATCTCATTTAACGGAAGGAAAGATATTATATTAGGAAAAGAGGAGACCTGTTCCATTAAGACGCCAGAAAGCCCGCAGGGAATCATGGTGTTAATGACATACCGGCTGAGTTAGAAATGCATGGAAATGAAGGGGCTTAGTCGGGGAGGCAATCTCTTTCGGGAGACAAAGATGCAGTACAAAAAAGATAGAAGATATGAACTTGAGAATATGGAGGTGCAGTATGGCGCTATCAGACTCAATGAAAAAGACCTTATATGAAAACCTGGATTACGATAAAGGCGGAAAGCTGATCGCAAGCATTTTTAAAGCAAAAACAGCGGATATCCCGATTTTGATCGTAGGGCTCGGAGGAACCGGATGTGAGGCGGCTATCCGTGTGAAGAGGATGATCAAGGAGCGGTTTGAATGCGGAGTGGATAAAAACGGTGAGGAGACCGATAAACCGGATAATGTGGAATATCTAATGATTGATACCGATTTAAAGACAAAGAATCTAATTAGTCATGATATATCGTTAAGAAAAGATGAATATCTTTTAATCACACATTCCGATGTAGGAAGTATCTTAAAGGACCGGAATAATTGTCTGCTGCCGGAGGCAAATGAGTGGCTGACGGATAAGCTGCCGATTGAGACTGTTGTAGACGGTGCAGGCGGTGTCAGACAGGCAGGACGTCTTCTTCTGTTTTTGAATGCTAATTTAATCTTTGATAATATCCATGCAAAGATCAAGCGGGTGACAACCAGATTCTCCGCACAGAGCACCAATGTGCTCGTTATTTTAATGACCGGTATCGGAGGTGGAACGGGAAGCGGAACGTTTATCGATGTATCCTATATTATCCGTCACCTGATTGAAAAGGAAGGGAGGGTGGCAAGAATCAACGGCATTATCTTTATGCCTGATGTATCAGTGGCAAAGAGCGGCGTAGATAAGCATGCCCAGAGCTATATTAAGAGTAATGGTTTTGCAGCCTTAAAGGAACTGGATTATTTGATGAATCTGGAGAAGAACAAAGGAAGTTTTGAGCAGGCATACGGCGGAGGCAATAAAGTAAGCTCCACATCCCCGATTTTTGAGTTCTGTACCTTAATTTCCTCACAGGATGAGACCGGAACCCCGTTTAAGCAGCCATGGGATACGACAATGAAAGTGGCAAGTGAGATGGTAGTCAATCTGATTGCAAATGGGAACCAGTCGGAAGGTGGCTTTGAAGTCACGTCCTATATGTCCAATATCAAGACGCTTCGGAATGCTTTTGTAAGCAAGTTAACGAATCGGGCGCCGGTCAACTATATCTATAACGCGGTCGGAGCAAACCGAGCGATCCTTCCGGTAGATGATCTGCTAAGCTATATTACATATCTGATGTTTCAGGAGATGCAGGGATTATTTGAAAATGTGCCGGATGAGACCGATGTGAAGAATATGTTAAAGAGCCTGCGGCTGGATGAGAAATTATTAAAAACAACGCTTGAGAATCTGGCAGAGAGTAAGCCGGATGTAGGAAATCTGGATTATGATATGATCCTTAATTACAACAAATGTATCGAGGATGTCTACACGGAGATGCATGCGAATATCAAGGAATGGCTGAAAGAAGAGAAAAATCGGTTTTTAGCGGAGTTTTCCGAAGAACTGGAAAAGAAGGAGAATAGCCTTTATAATGCATTCTTCGATTTAAATAAGGGACCGGTATATGCAAACAGGATTATACTTGGAAATGAGAATCCGAATATGATCGAGGAGCTTCGAAAGATCAGGCAGCAGGTTACGGTCGGAAAGTTTAACGGTGTGACGATCGAGCAGTATAAGAATATGACGAAGCAAGCAATGGAGCAGTTAATCAATAAGCCATTGATGAAGAGCAAGAAGAAAGCAAGGAATGAATATCTGAATGCTTATGATGTATATTTCTCTGCTCTTTTGCATAATGAGATCTGCGATGTGGAAATTGGCATTTATGAGCAGGTTATTGAGAAGTTGAAAGCATTTAATCATAATATATTTGAAAACTGTGTGGAATTAATCGAGATTCTTTCAAAGCTATTTGATAAGTTTGGAAATATTAAGACAGCTGGGGTGCATGAGAATAAAGGAGGGAATGCTCATTTTACCTGGCAGTTAATTGAAGTGCCGGATATGCTGAAAAAATTAGATGCGGATATTAAGAAGAATCCGGAACAGGGATATAAATTCAAGGAGAGGATCCATACATTTCTAGAGATGCTGATAAGAGAGCATGAGGAATGGTTTCATAATGAAGAGACGAATATCGTGACGAAGGTGAATCGGTTCTTAGCAGATCAGTTTGAAGGAATGTTAGCCGGATCGATGGATGAGTTCCTTGGGTATAAGACTTCCATTGAGCATACAGGCGTCAATGAGATCAAGTCACTGCAAAATTACTATCAGGAGATATTCGATCATCTGTATAAAGAGTCTAAGACGATGTTTGCATTAAAGAATACGATTTATGGACTGAATTATGATTTTCCGGTATATTCGGAGCTTTCGGTTCCGTACAATTCAGTCGGTGCGATAGCGGCAGCAGAGGAGATGGCAAACGGAAGCAATCAGTTCCAGGTAAAGAAAAGCTTCCTTTTAAATCAGATCTATCAGCTGAATTTTAAAACAGGGCTTCCGATGTATGCGTATTTCTTCTTGGATGCATGTGAGGATGAATATGAACTTACAAAAGGGGAGAAAGGTGTTCATATCTATGAGAAGGGCATTAACTACCGCGAGCTTCCGAGTCCGAACTTCGAGACGACCTGGGTGTCCGGTCATATGGCAAAAGCAGAGGCGGCAAGGAACAAAGAGTACCGGGCTGTGTTTGACAAAGCATTAGCATATGGATATATCACGTTAGATAAGCAGAGTCAGATGTATGTATGTCACTATGGGGAAACGGTGCCCTATGAGGAGATGCGAAAGAAGGCAGGAATTGAAAAAGGGATTTCCTATGTGGAGGCAGGAGCTGCAAAACGGTATTTAAGAGCATTAAAAGAAGAATTAAGACGTCCGGGTAGGCTAACTAAGAATATAGATATCTATAACACCAGGTATTTAGAGGATATGATCACTCCGGATGAACAATTTGCAAAAAATATTTTTATTCAGATGTTTATACCGAGAATGAATATTAAAAACATGGTAGAGAATCATGAAGCCGTATTGCACGAAATTCAGGAGATGGAGCAGTTCACGGAGTCGGATAATGATATCGCCATTTTTATCAGGGGCCTCATGAGCAACTATATCTTTAAGAGGAAACAGGAATATCGTTATTTAGATAAGGATGGCATTTCCGAAAATCTGTATCTGCGTACTGGGAAGGAAGATCGGTTCTTGTTGTACCCGGTATTTCAGGCATTCTATCAGTTAGACCGAAAGATCAAGGATAAGATGAATGAGTGCATTATGAAGAAGCTGAACGGATGCGAGGATACCGAGGATCTGCAGATGAAGAAAGCACTTGATACCCTTCATGAAGAGGCAAGGAAAGATTTAGATGAGTTAAAAATCAACTGGGATGAATATAAAGAAGGAAAAGAGAAGATTACATTCTTTCAAAATATGTTAAATAGCATTGAAACCGAGGAAGAGAACCTCAATTAGCAAATAATCAAAGAATCAGAGTTCTCCTGCCGGCTCATAAGGGAGCCGGCAGGAGACAGGAGGCGACTATGGGATTTTTGGAATACATACAAGGAGAGAAAATGGAAGCCGAGATGTCTGGAAACGAATCCATAGACTTAAAATATCCGATCGGTTATGTATTTCTAGGGGCATTCCAGAAGGAAGAGATCGAGATTATCCATGCATCGCACCTGAAGCGAATCGGAAAAAGTGAGAAGATCCAGTATGCCATAATCAAATCGGATGAGAGAAAGGAAGAACTCTCTTTTGGCCATAGTTATAATCTGAAGACTGACAGGAAAGAAGAGGGCGGACTAAAGTCGAGGAAAACCATACGAAAAGAGAAAGAGCTGTTTCTTAGTGTGGAAGAAATCGTGGATTCCTATTATGTGGATTTTTCAAATGCGGTGAACAGTTATCGGTATCCGGAACGAGGAAGGGCGCATTTTAACCTAGTTGTTAAGGCAGAAGATAAGCTGATTCCACTGTTAGAGACGCTTATCACAAAGATGAAGGAGAAGTTCACGGATGTATTCATCAATGGGATTGTGATCGATATTTACTGCATATTAGATGAGACGCTTGAAAAAGGCGAGGAGAAAGGGGCATGCATCTATGATACTCTAAATTGTCTTAAAGGGCTGGAAGCATCGGGCATGGTGAATATGATTTATCTTTTGTCTAATATGAATAATTTCGGTGTGGTGGCAAAGAAGACCACCCATAATTTTGAAGCAATCGCTCTTCTTAGTATGCTAAAGGCAGGGGAAAGCGTCAGAAGAACCGAAAATGAATACTCGGATACAGATTTTAAGTATCTGGCGAAACGTGAGGAACGGAAGTTCTTTACGGCTGGTCATTTGAAATTAGAAAAACCGAATGGAGTCATGGAGTTAATCGTATACCGGACATTATTTGAAGCAATCAGTGTGAATCTGGAGAATGATGAGCTTCGATTTTTAGCCGGACTGAATTTAAAAAGTTCAGAGTATGATGCATTTGTACATAAGTATATTGAAAATGTGGCGGGTTACTTGCCGGAGTGTTTGTTCCCTGTATTTATGAAAAGGGAAGGAAAACTGACGGATCTTCTTGGACTGACGAAGGAGGAAGCGATGCATGCAGTCTTTGGAAATCAGATCGAGATGTTTTTCGAGGATAATGTAAAACACCATACAAGGGAAGAATGGGAAGAGGCAAAGAATCTTCAGGTCAGAAGACTTCAGGTTCGCTTAAAAGTTCTGTTTGACGATATGGGACTGAGCTTTTTTGAGATGCATAAGTTTCTTGCAAAAGACGGGATGTTATATCAGTCCGTAAAGGCAGAGTATGATGGCTGGAGCGAGAAAGGAAGCATATTAGCACAGAATCTGGACCATTTTAAGAAAAGTGATTTCGTGCTTCGGGGCGGAAATAAGAAGCGTAAGGATGTAAAGGTGTATGAGGCATATTATAGTCTCGCGGAAGAATATTTAGAACTCGCATATGAAGCATATGAAGTCTCATTATACCAGTCGTTGCTTGCGGATTATCTAAAGCTGTTTTTAAAGTTAAGTGAGGATTATTACAATTATGTAGGTTATGTGGAGCATGCCAAGGCAGAACTGTCCATTGCGATTGAATATCGGCTTCGAACGGAGAATGTCCTTCTTGCCGGCAATATGGAAGGCTATTATCGGGATATTACCAATCAGGCGATGAAGGAGCGGGAGCATGGAAGGTTCCATGATATGATGCTAAAGCTTCATGAAACGGAGTGCTCGAAGGAACGACTGTACGAGGAAGTCTATCAGTTCGGTTCTTATCTGATGCAGAAGGAGCTAGATTATCATGAGCCATTTTCCGAGGAGATTACAAACCGTCTTAGTAAGATGTTAGATCCAGGGACGGGTGTCCATCTGTATGATAAGGAGAAGATTTTTGAACTTGCGTATTCCGCTATTTTTGAAAAGGTGGAATATGGGATTCGAATTATCGCTGATAACAACCTGCATAAGGAAATCTGCTTATTTGTGCAGGAAGAAAATGAACTGATCGACTATATCAAAAATCGGATGGAGCATGATTATTCCGAGTATCAGCTGCATTTCTTCTATGAACGTAAGGTGGAAAGCATGGAGATTGTGTATCTTCTCGGATGTTTTGATGAGAGAATGCTGAGCCGTTATTCCGGATACCGCAAGGCATATAAGAATCTAACCGAAAAAGAGGCAGAAGAAGATGGGCTTAAAGAGATGGGAAGGGTATCGGCAGCAGAACAGGGGGAAGGTTCATGAAGCAGTTTCATATCGTAGAAAAAGCAGAGAAGGCATCCTTTATTACCAATGTGCATGGAAGCGTGGATGCGGAAGATACGATTGTGATTGCCTGGAGCTATCCAAAAGATCTGTCTTATCCACTTTGTGTGATATATGATGTAGAATCTTCTTTTGAACCGCTCGAAAGCCTGATCAAACGGCAACCATTAGAAATCTATACGGTGGATATGGGGCGGAAACACTGGGAGAAGTTAAGTAGGAGATATCGGCAGTTTAAGTTATTTCCAGCATATCAAAAAGGTGAGGAGTATTATATCTTGAATCAGAAGGAAGGCAATGCCACGGAGAAGTTTGTGAAAAAATCGGATATTATTTATACGATTAAAGAGGAAAGAGGACTCTTTGAACATTATAAGAAAGTAACCGTTAAATTCCGTACCGAAAAGGATCTGTATCCGGAATGGTTAAAATATACCATTGTCGGGCGGGAGAATTCTTTTTTGTATACTCTTGACTTGAATGCTTTTCCGAATGGTGATGGCGCGATTATGTATCTGAAGCCAGAAGAAACGGTTGTATTTGAACTGACGAAGGAGCAGAAACCATATTTTAACTTAAGAAGGATTCTTTTATGAGGTGACGAGTATGAAAGACGTGATATGCCCCTACTGTTGCATGAAATTTAAGCCGAACGAGATTCACTTTAGGCTCAATGAACCGGTTACAGATGGAAATCAGGAAGTGAATCAGAAGGAAAATACAGCGGATAAGGAAAAGCTCGATGAATATCTGTTTCATTATTATATCAATGTGCTTGGATGGGATAAAGAGACGGCAAGGGAAGAATCCTATCGCCTTCCTTATGTGAAATTCGATCCCATGTCATCGGATTTTACATTTGATAAAGTGCTTTTTGTGGAAAAGGAGTATATCAATGAGGTACTTTATAAGAAGGAACAGCTGCTTACCAAGCGTCTCTGTCCGTACTGCCATAACGAACTGATTCCGGGAGCCGGAAGAGATGAGATGCTTCTGATTTCCGTGATCGGTGATACCAATGTGGGAAAGACCGTATATCTGACCGTGTTAACAGAACTGTTGCAGCAGGATCCTTATTTTAAAGGGGCGCTTCAGTTTGCAGGAAGTGCGGAAGACAAAGAGATGTATCTTGGGAACTTTAAGAAGCTGATCCGGGATATGGAGATGCTTCCGGGAACAGAACGGGTGAAAATCCCACCGATGCCATTTTATTATAATTATAACTACATCGATGAATATGGAAATGAAAAAGAGAACAGCATTATTGTGATTTTTTATGATATTGCAGGGGAAGACTGCCGGAGTATGGAGACCATGAAAAAAAGGGGCTTAAATATCAAGTATTCTTCCGGAATCCTGTTTTTAGTGGACCCATCGCGGTTTAGCTCCATTAAGGATAAAGTGATGGATACCGATGGCATTAATAACCGGTATGTGATAGACATCTTTGGAGCGCTGAATCAGTTTCTCATTGCAAATACGTATGATACAAAGACTCATATTCCCACAGCAATTGTTCTTACAAAGTCCGATCTTCTGCAAGATATCCCGTATTTCAAAGGGAGTCATTCCGATCTTTTGACGGATGAGAGGGAAGTGCATAAGGGGTATGTGGATCAGGCATTTGTGGAGAAAGAAAGCGTTAAAATCAGGGACTTTCTGCAGTATGCAAGAGAATTCTCACTTTTAAATAATACAAAATTTTTCTCCGATGTGGCATTCTTTATGGTTTCGGCCTTAGGAAAGAGCCCCCAGCTGATTGATGAGAAATATTCGGACTTTCAGTATATTGGATTTCATGGAGGCATAGAACCATACCGGGTAACGGATCCATTTTACTGGATTCTGATGAAAAACAATCTGATTTCCATACGGGAGCATAATGAGGTTCCGGATTCTAACGGAGAAATGGTTGCGTTTGATATTTTTCATAAGAACTCCAGGGAGAAGCTGTATGTGGATACGTTGATTGAAGATAAGATCCGTCAGATCACAGAACCGCCGAAAGTAAAGTTTCGGGTAAAGGATGTCATTCAGTTTATGCACAGATTTGCCCCCCATTAAAAGATGGCGGATCATGGAGGTGAAAGAGTGGTCTATCAAATCATAAACGGCAGAGGAAAGAACGGATATGAGCAGGTCACGCTTGGTGCCAGGCTGCCATTTAGCCGGGAGGAGAAGGAACAGATCGCTGCCAGTTTCTCTACTTATAAAGGAGCTGGCAGCAGGAGTACAGGCGGGAATCTGC
>SVEB01000049.1 GCA_015057635.1 Lachnospiraceae bacterium
AAGCAACAGCGACGCCAATGCCGGAAGAGACAGTGACGCCAACCCCGGAAGCAACAGCGACCCCAACGCCGGAAGCAACAGCGATGCCAACACCAGAACCAATTGATATATCCACGCAGAAACCAGCTATTACGATTATTCCTAATGAAGCGGGTACGGATAAGAGTGATGCAGAGGAGAAAGGCAGTACGGAGATTATAGGTGACAGCATCGATAAAGATCCAATAGAAGGCGACAGAGGAGACGTTACTATTACGCTGGATCAGGAACTGCCGACAGAAATAACAGAAGATCAGGATGCCATGCCAGATATGGATCTGACCATAGATAGCACGGAAAATCAGGATGCTACAGAGGATACGATAGAAGATAACGATGCAGGCGTAGATAATAATAGTATCAAAGAAGACACGATGCCAGACAGCAATCAAACGAAGATCAGTACCAGAAAAGAAGGATACGGACTCGTTACAGGAATATTCGTAATTGCTGCAATGGGTGGTGCAGGAGTAGTCTCTTTTAGTAAAAAGCATTTAAAAAAGAAGTAAAGCAGTATTGCTAACAGTAGGCAGTATATACAGGAGATGATATAAAGGGTTGTCGAATTAAGAGAACAGTGGCTAGGCTTCACTCTCTTAGTTCGACAACCCTTTATTTAATAAATTAAAAAAGTGTAAAAATTGAGAAGAATTTCAAAATGGGATTGCAAAATATACAATAAATGGTAAAATTATATCGTACAACATAGTTTCTTAAATATTTCAGGAAGAGAGAGGTTAATGTATAATGGAGAAAATTGATTTAAGTCAATACGGTATTACCGGGGTAAAAGAAGTGGTATACAATCCTTCTTATGAAGCATTATATGAAGAAGAAATGAAACCTGAACTGGAAGGATATGAGAAAGGACAGGAAAGTGAACTTGGTGCTGTTAATGTTATGACAGGTGTTTATACAGGACGTTCTCCTAAAGATAAATTTATCGTTATGGATGAGAACTCAAAAGACACTGTATGGTGGACATCTGACGAGTATAAGAATGATAACCATCCAGCTTCTAAGGAAACCTGGGAAGCTGTTAAGAAGATTGCACAGGAAGAACTTTCCAATAAAAAGCTTTATGTTGTAGATGCATTCTGTGGTGCAAATAAGGACACAAGAATGGCAGTTCGTTTTATCATGGAGGTTGCATGGCAGGCTCATTTCATTGAGAACATGTTCATCAAACCTACAGCAGAGGAACTTGAAAACTTTAAACCAGATTTTACTGTTTATAATGCTTCTAAAGCAAAAGTACAGAATTATAAAGAATTAGGTCTTAACTCAGAGACAGCGGTAGTATTCAATATTACAAGCCGTGAACAGGTTATTATTAATACATGGTATGGCGGAGAAATGAAGAAAGGTATGTTCTCTATGATGAACTACTATCTTCCTTTAAAAGGAATCGCTTCTATGCATTGTTCCGCTAATACCGATATGAATGGTGAAAATACAGCAATCTTCTTCGGACTTTCCGGAACTGGCAAAACAACATTATCAACCGATCCAAAGCGTCTTCTGATCGGTGATGATGAGCATGGCTGGGATGACAACGGTGTATTCAACTTTGAAGGTGGATGCTATGCGAAGGTTATCAACTTGGATAAGGATTCTGAACCAGATATCTACAATGCAATCAAACGTAATGCCCTTTTAGAGAATGTTACAGTCAAAGAGGATGGCAAGATCGATTTCGCAGATAAGAGCGTGACAGAGAATACACGTGTATCTTATCCAATCGATCATATTAAAAATATTGTTCGTCCTATTTCAGCCGCACCAGCTGCAAAGAACGTTATCTTCCTTTCAGCAGATGCATTTGGAGTACTTCCTCCAGTATCTATCTTAACACCAGAACAGACAAAATATTATTTCTTATCTGGTTTCACAGCTAAATTAGCTGGTACAGAGCGTGGAATCACAGAGCCTACTCCAACCTTCTCCGCTTGCTTTGGTCAGGCATTCCTTGAATTACATCCAACCAAGTATGCAGAAGAATTAGTTAAGAAGATGGAAAAGAACGGTGCTAAGGCATACTTAGTTAACACTGGATGGAATGGTACTGGAAAACGTATTTCCATTCGCGATACAAGAGGTATCATTGATGCAATCTTAGATGGTTCTATTACAACTGCACCTACAAAGAAGATTCCTTTCTTTGATTTTGAGGTTCCAACTGAACTTCCAGGCGTAGATCCTAAGATCTTAGATCCACGTGATACATACGCAGAGGTTTCTGAATGGGAAACAAAAGCAAAGGATCTTGCAGGACGTTTTGTAAAGAACTTCGCAAAATACGAAGGCAACGAAGCCGGTAAAGCACTAGTTGCTGCAGGCCCAAAGGCTTAGGCTAAGTTAGTTAGGTGAGACGGACGGGGATGTCGGACTAAGAGCCGGCACCCCCCGGAGCTGTATGGATTCGAATGTTCGGACGCATGAGCGGACAAAATCCGGTTTTATCTTTGACTATCAGACAGGAAAGCACTGTCTGCTATTCAAAGATAAAATCGGATTTTGTGCGTCATGAGCCGGACATTTCGAATCCATACAGCTCCGGGGTCCGCCGGCTCTTAGTCCGACATCCCCTGTTGTTTGCCGACTAATCTTCTTTGCCGACTAATGTTGCTTGCAGAGTAATGTTGTTTGTAGAATAATTTTATTTACAGCATTAATTTGGGTTACAGCATTTTATTGTAAGATTTTATTTATAGGATTTTTGATAAATTGCCGCCGTACACTCGTGACTTTAGTCATGAGTTAGGCGGCTTTTCTTGAAATATTCATTTACAAATGGTATAATATAAATATGGAAAAAACAGTATATTCTTCAATCTCTAAAGATGTTACACATGGTCGCGGATATATATACTCGTTGCAATATCATATCGTATGGGTTACCAAATATAGAAAGCCCATATTTGTAGGTGAAATAGAGTCAGATGTTAAAAATTATTTGCTCGAAACACTTAAATCTTTAGATATGATACCTATTGCAATGGAAATAATGCCTGACCATATACATCTGCTTGTAGACTGTAAACCACAGCTTAGATTATCAGATGCGATTAAAATACTCAAAGGCAATACTGCAAGATGGCTATTCTTAAAACATTCTGAGATTAAAAACCAACTCTGGGGTGGGCATTTATGGAATCCGTCATACTTTGTGGCTACAGTAAGTGACAGGACGCTTGAACAGGTAAAACATTATATCGACAGTCAGAGAACAAAATAATCGGAAAAGGAGGCTACAGTATGAAGATATATACCACATATAAGGTTAAAATCAAACATTATAATCATATCTTTAAAGATACAATTATGATATATCGAAATGCTGTAGATTACCTTATAGATGCCTGTAATGAAAACTGGGATACACTGTCTGAAATTGACGGTTCTCTAAATAAGCAGCGTTATATCGAAACTCTGATACATGGAACGAAAGATAATCCAAATCCCAGGTATGATTTCGATACAAGGTTTTACAAGATGCCAAGTTATCTGCGACGTTCCAGCATCTCTGAGGCTCTGGGAAAGGTATCATCCTATAAAAGTAATCTTACTAATTTGGAAGCCTCCGATGCACAGAATCGTGGAAAGAAACCTTCTCACCCAAAGGCAGGATATATATTCCCATCTATGTACCGCACTGTCATGTATAATCAGACAGATACTTATGAGGCGCAAATCAAAGTATATATCCGTAATACATGGGACTGGATCACGGTAGAACTTCGTAAGTCTGATATAGATTATATAAGAAGGCATTGTAACAATCGCAAAGAGTGCGCCCCAACACTGCAAAAGCGTGGTAGGCAGTGGTTTTTGGATTTCCCATTCGAGGAAAAAGTCACTCTAAGCGATGCAAATGTAAACAATCGGACTGTTGTCTCTGTAGATTTGGGAATTAACTTGGCAGCTACGATTAGTGTAATGCGTTCAGATGGCACTATTCTTGGAAGGCATTTTTGCAAGCTTTCCAAAGAAACAGACTCTCTTATGCATAGCATAAATCGTATAAAAAAAGCACAACAGCATGGCAATTACAAAACGCCCAGACTTTGGGCCAGAACAAAAGGTATCAATCACGATATAGCAGTTAAAACAGCACAGTTCATTATGGATATAGCTGTACTTTATAATGCCGATGTCATTGTTTTTGAACATTTGGACCACAGTGGTAAAGCCAGAGGTTCAAAAAAACAAAAGCTCAAAATGTGGCGTAGTCAGGAAGTACAGTCTATTGTGACGAATAAAGCTCACAGACTTGGCATGAGAATTTCTCATATCTGTGCCTGGAGCACAAGCAAACTGGCATATGATGGTAGTGGCTATGTACTTCGTGGGAAAGATGCCGACCTGCCTAATTATAGTTTGTGTAAATTTTCAAATGGAAAGATTTTTAACTGCGACTTATCAGTTTCGTATAACATAGGAGCAAGATATTTCATTAGAGAAATCATAAAATCCTTGCCTGAGAAGGAGAGGTTACTTGTTGAGGCTAATGTTCCTCAATGTAGTAAGAGAAGCACCTGTACATTCTCTACACGAATTAGCTTAAATGCAGTTCTTGTATCGGCATAGATATAAGATGCTGAGTTTTTGCCGTATCGTAGAAATGTAGTCCGCTCGCATAAAGCGAGCAGATGCCGTAAGGCATCTATAGGAAGCACGCGACTTTAGTCGTGTGAGGCTTCACATAAAAATCATTGTTTCCCCTGTTATGTCATAGACTGAACAACTGTGATCAACCTCTAATAACCGAAAGATTTTTGTATAATAGCCGTTATGCGGATGCGATGACAGGTGGTTTTATGCTTCGCATAGATTTCATTTCTTCATTTCTTTATTGGGAAAAATGAAATCTATGCGAAACATAAAACCCATACCATAAAAAGAAGCCATAAACGTTTGATTATGGCTTCTTTTATGGTATGATATTTTTATTTTTTCATCTATTTATGGGTAGAATGTACTTATTTTCATCCTACCAAAATGCTTTAATGGCTACTAAGACAAGCAGATGTGCCGGATAATAGATGTAAAAGAACCATCTGTTAAATCGGGTGTGTTTTTCTGATTTCTTTCCATTATAGAAAATAAGGATCATAATGCAGGATAGGGCTATGCCCAGAACGGAAAATGCTGCATGAAGCATAGCAATTCCTGTGCTGTACTGTTCTAAGTATGCCGGTAAACTTAATATCCAAAATAATGAGGCAGATACCCCATATGCAGTTAGGATACCTTTCTTATCATTTCTGCGTCTTTGTAATAGGATGGTAAAGAGTGCCGCTACTACTGCCCAATCACAAAACAGTGTAAAGACAATAAGTCCGCTAATCGCACGTTTCCTCTTTGCCTCTTCCTTAACTTCTTCCATAACCCAGACAATTAAAAAACAAGCTAACAAGGTAAACATCATATTTAATTGAAAATGCTTTACTGCAAGATAATATGGGATCTGAGAGATTAAGGCAAAAATGAATAAACGCTTTGCGTACTTTTTCTTCGAACGTGTATAATGGTATCCTTCCACTAAAAAATAGCACATAGTGATAGCCGTAAAATACCCTATGTCTTCAAACACTTCATGGATCATCGTCCCTGGTGTGAGAAGAATGTAGGCTATATGATTAAATGTCATCGCTACGATTGTCATATATTTAATCACATCTCTGTTTATTCCTTTTGTTTTCATTTGTACTGCTCCTTACTAAAAATCATTTTTAGTAATTTTATCATTTGATTATCAGACTCGATACCGGTGTAACGTTTTCGAATTCTTATCTATCCCGTACACAAAACTATTGCCTGATCGCACAATAACATGCTTTGGGATTATTCTATCCAGGCATAACGCCTAAGAAAACAGACTATGGAAGAAATGTAAAAATTGATTTAGCATGTGCCATGCGTTCGGCAAACTGAGAGTAGAAATCGATATCGGCTGCATATGGCTTCGTATAGAACTGATTTAGGATATACAGGCTGATTGTTCGGATCTGCTGTTCATCGGTTACGGTCTTAATAGCCTCCTGCATGTCTTTGATGAAGTAATGCCAGGTAATGATGAACTGCTCGTTTTTTGTGATGTCTTTTGTGTCAATCCATTTGCTGACTTTCACTTTTGTTTTATTTGGCTTCGGACATTCATGTACCTGCATGATATATCGGAAGGAGCGATCTTCATAGTATCGGCCCAACGGGAAGATACGACAGATTCCTGGTCTGTGAGCATGAATGCTGCAACGTCCTTCTTCATTTAAAAAAGTACAGGCTTCTTTTTCTGCCGACATTTTTAGATTCGGTAAAATGATCCCTCTCTGCACTTTTAATTCTATATGGTCCGTCGCCAACTGCTCAAATGTCTTTCCTAGTCCGACTGTCAGGCGATAAATGTCATACGGATCTAACTGAATTGATTCCCCCATCCCATGACAGCATGCTGAACACCCCTTACAGTCATCACATCCGGCCTTCACCATGTCATTCACGCCATAATACTTTCCATCTGATATTTCACTTAAACTACAGTCTCTTACCATGATTGTTCCTCTTTCTTTTTTACTAATCTATCTGATATTGCCTCTTCTTTATTAAATCTTTTTTATTTGATTTTTTTATTTGATTTTTCTATTTAATTTTTTATTCGATCTTTTTATCAGGTATCTTGTTATTACTTCTTAATTTCGAACGTTCTTATGCTTGTCCTATTCTGTCTTGCTAGAATTCTATCAATTCCTTCTAATGGTAATCTTCCTCTATATCATCCCTTTTATCTAATTATGCCCCTTCGCTATGCCCATTCTATGATATAAATTCAATCTGCATACTTGTATGGCATCAAACTTGAACGCACTTTTGCATGCTGCACACCAGGCAGGATATAAAAACTTCGCAGATGGTTTTTTATTTATTCGCCGGAATGTAACAGGTTTGGTGCAAAGAACCATCCCTCGTACCAAACCTCTTACTTACCGGTCATCTCCCCAAAATCACCTGCGAAGTTTTGTGCTATCCTCTTGCCCGGTCCTTACGCATGTTGTAATTCCATTTCCAGATAGCAGTTCCGAGGATAATGATATATCCTAGAATACTGTAGAGGTCTGGGATCTGATCTAAGAACAGAATGCCTAGAAGTGCTGCGAATACAACCTGTGTATAATCGAATACAGAAATTTCTTTTGCCGGCGCCTTAGTATAGGCGGCCGTGATGCAAAGCTGCGCTGCTGCCGCAAAACTACCTGCTGCTAACAGGTAGATTAACTGTATCCTGCCCATTGGTTCATACGATGTAACTAAGAACGGAAGGACGGACAAACAGGAAAATACCGAGAAAAACATGATAATAACCGGTCCTCTCTCTCCCATCATTCCAAGCTTTCGTACAAATGTATATGCCATTCCGGCTGTCATGCCCCCTAATACGCCGATTAAAGCGTAGACGAATTGCATGCTGAAGGATGGCTTTACAACGAATAAAGCACCAATAAAGGCTACAATGACTGCTATCCATTCTACCTTATCGGCTTTCTCTTTTAAGATAAAGTAGGACATGATGATTGCAAAGAATGGTGACAGTTTATTGAGCATGTTCGCATCTGCAATATTCATATGGTCAACTGCATAAAAGTTGCAGATCAGACCGACTGTCCCGCATATACTACGGAGCAATAAAGTGGGTATATTCGCCTTCTTTAATTTTACCCCCTCACTGCTTTTCATAACTAAAAAAATGGCAACTGCCCCTGCTACTGCATTTCGAAAAAATGCCTTCTGAATGGAAGGCAGGTCTCCTGCCAGACGCACAAAAAATGTCATGAGCGCAAAGAAGAAACCGGATGCAATAATATAGGCAATGCCTTGATTTCTCTGTTTCATTAATTCTAACTCCTGATTTTATAACGTTTTCTAACTGCTTCAACATATTTTACAATACTTTTGTTGAATCATATTCCGGATTTTTTTCCTTTATGTCTTATTATAAAATTCCGTTTCGTACCATATCGGCTCTGAAAAAAACCGAAGGATAACCATACTCACGGAATCCAGCCGGAGAACATAAGTCACGTTTATTGACTTCCTTACAATGGAAAGGCTGGAATGCCTCCTCATGATTGATTTCTTCCGGAATGGAAGTTAGATAGTCAATCGCACGGTTTAATCCGGCAACCGGCTTTCTTCCATGCGTTTTTGTAATCTCTGCCTCTCCTGCCAGATCAAAGTAGCGATCGATCTGCTCTTTTGTATACCCCTCTTCTACTAAGGCCGCCTCAATCGCTTCCTCCACCCTCTGTTCCATCACGGCCCAGTCTGAATTCTTCATTCCCGACAGCATAACAAAGAAACGGTTATTTGCATTAACCGCCACAAGCGTATTCTTCCCCTGATAACGGATCACATGGACTTCCCAGCAGTAAAATAAATCTTCCGGTATGCCATATAGCGGTTTTTGCATCTTTAACTGTTTCTGTAATGGTATCGTTATTCCTATCTGCATTCTGTAATTCCTTCCTGTTTCTTAAACTGCAATACGCAGGCTCTGATATTGATCTTTAATAACTTTCATGTTTTATCATTTTTGTCTTCTGTACTTCATCTAATTGTAACTAAGCTTACTACGCCTAAACTACTGTTCAAATTCATTATATTTCTTATTCGACCCTCTTGCCTTCTCGACCGGATATTTTTTTGCATTCTTCTCAAGCTTCATCTCAAGTGCCTGCTTCAAATCAATATGATTCATCTGTGCAAAACGAAGTACAAAGAAAAGAACATCTGCTAACTCTTCTTCCACACGAACCCGTTTGTCAGGATGATAGAAGATTTCTTCCACATCTTCTTCATTTTTAAAGCGGAAAAGGTCTAATAACTCTCCAGCCTCCGTCGAAATGCCGATTGCTAAGTCTTTTGGATTATGAAACTCATCCCATTCGCGGTCAGAACAAAATTTTGCAATCATTTCGGCCAATTCCTGTATGCTGTAATCATTCATTTCCGTCACCCTCCTAAATAAACTGTTTCTTTTACTTATCCCTTAACCTACCAGAATCCCTTACTATTTCCATTCGATATTATCCGATATAAATCTTCATTTCAGTATACTAATTTTACTGACAAAATACAATATTACAGACATAAAAAACCTTTATTTTTAGCTATTTTCTCTTCTGCTTCTTCTTTTCCTACTTCCGGATCCCCCTTCATTTTCATATGATATCTTCATTGTTTTTTATGAAGTCTGGGGCAACTATAAAATTTTATCATATACTAATCATGAATAAGTGCGTTTACCGGAGATATCACTATGAATAACTGCTTGAGTATTGAGATTGTATGCGTAGAAGTACGAAATAAATATGCCTACAATTATAAAACCTTTGAATATGCCCTGACCAGACAGCTGAACCAGATGTTCCCGGAGTACCATCTTGGTGCAGATGTATATGAGGACACTTGCAACCCAAACTGTTTCTATGTGGTTGCCATCTACAATCCAAATGTGCCTAACAGTACCAGGATCTACCAGGAGATGTCTGACTATGTGGAGCGAGCTTACAAAAAACGTTTCCCACATGTCGTATCCCGCAAGATCATCACCAATGCAAGTGAAAGCAAACGCGTTTTCAGCTGCTTCCATACAAGCCCATACGCCTAATGCAATCTTTTATTAAAATGTACGCCTATGACCATAAAGGTCCCTCCCACCCTACACACATCTATTATCAAAAAGAACCGGGCCTTAAGTCTCCTATTTTCCGTATGTCCGGCTCATGATGAACAAAAAACAGGATATATTCTTTGAATATCAGGTAGGGTACCTGTCTGATATTCAAAGAATATATCCTGTTTTTATCCACTCATACATTAAAACGTCGAAAATAGGAGGCCCCACACACGCTTCCTGCAGCAGCCGTCCGTCCTCCCTAACAACTAACCGTTAATATGTTTGTCTAGCTTGGAAACCAGCTCTTCCACATCGATTCCGTGAACCATGCAGGCCTGTTCCAATGTTTCCTTTAATGACATATGACAGCTTGTACAGTGCATTCCCATTTCCTTTAAGCATACCTCAGCAGATGGATACGACTGAAGAACCGCACCAATTAATGAATATTTTGTAATAACCATATATTTATCCTCCGTATATTTTAAAATAACTCATCCATTCATTATAGCAAAATATGGCATCATTTCAATATAAATCTTCTCTTCTAGCTTTTTATCTTATCATCCTTGATTCCATTAAGTACAAGAACATAAAATCCTTTATCAGTCAATCCAAAACAGGCAGTAAAGCTAAGAGCGTGAGGGGGCTGGGTAGCTTATCGTTCCCGAATGTTCGCTCATACGTCCGAACATTGGGAACGATAAGCCCTAGTTCTCTCACACTCTTAGCTCCACTGCCGTCTGTCTGCTTACTACGACATTTGCTCTAATTCCTTCTCCTTAGGAGCAGGAATCGGTCGAGCAGCAATCATTTTTTCGATGGCATCTGCGGCTTTTTTGGCTCCGCCTGCATTTCGGAAGCTCTCTCCGATCTCTTCCGCCTTCTCCTTGCACGATGGTTTATGAAGCACTAAATACACCATTTTCTTAATCGCCTCCGGCGAATTCTTCTTTAGCAGCTCTCCCGCTCCCATCTCCTTTGTACGCATTGCCACCGTTCCCTGTTCACTCTGCTGTGGAAACAGTACCATCGGAACACCGTAATACAGACTTTCATTCACACTATTCATACCACAATGAGTCACAAATACATCCGCTCTCTGCAGTACGGCAGTCTGAATTACCCGGTTCTTCACCTCAAAATTAGCAGGAATCTCTCCTAACGAAGCAATATCTGTCTGTTCTCCTACTGACATAATTACATCCATATCCTGGTCTCCAAATGCCTTAATGCAGTTCTCATAAAACCGGCTATTCTTATTATTCACAGTTCCAAGCGATATGTAAATAAGGGGACGCTTCTTCTTTTGTTTCTCAACTCTAAAGTTTGGAATCGAAGGTCCTACAAAATAATAGCGATCCGAGAATGTCTCTACCATTGGCTGAAATTCCTTTGATGTAAACACGATTGTATTCGTCTCATTATCATTCTGGATAATATCTAACATCGAATTGATTTCATACCCCTTTTCCTTTAACACTCCAATCTTCTTATTCACAGAACGCATGCCGACCATCATCCTGAAAATATCCAAAAAGTTCTGTTTCATCAGTCTCGCCGTATAGCGATTAAAGGCAAATGTCGTAGTCGAACAAATATAAAAGGCCTTCATACGCTTAGCAAACAGCTTTCCCCATCCGCACATCGAATCCGAAACAATCGCATCCGGATGGAACTTACAAAGTTCCGGATATACCGTCTCTTCCATATTCTCAGTCGTGCTCATCACCATATCCATAAGTGCTGAAAAATCCTTACCGATTTTTTTCTCATCCTGTTTCCGTAACTCAGGAAGATACTTCTCGCAGGCAATAAACTCAGCCCCTGCCTCCTCAATCTTATCCTTAAACGGCTCAAACGAATAATATCTCACCGTATTTCCTCGTTTCACCAGTTCCCGAACAACCTCAATCGTCGGATTCGTATGTCCATGTGCCGGTATACAAAAAAATACAATCCTGCTCATACTTCTTCACTCCTTCTAAACATCCACAAAGCCCGCCGACTCTTCAGTCCCATCTCTGTCCGCCAAGTTCTTCTCACAATCTGTGACCACGCCAGCCAACTCCTTATGCTCTCACTTATTATAGTGGATTTTCCTTCCATTTACAATAGCATCGGCCCCAAATCCAAGCTCTAGTCTTACCGCCTTTTTTGCCTTTTTCTCTTACTTTTTTCTTTGCTTTAGTCCTTATTTTTACCTTATCTTAGTCTTTATCTTTGTCTTTGTTCTTGTCCTTTGTTCTTGTCCTTTGTTCTTGTCCTTGTCTCGCCGCCTAGAAACATTCGGCTCACCACACAGGAGGAAGGCGGCCGTCAGGCTCGTCACCCCACGTAATATTTTTTCGAGATGTCCGGCTCATGACGAACAAAAGGCTGGTGCATTCTTTGAATAGCAGACAGGAAACCCGTCTGATAGTCGAAGAATGCACCAGCCTTTTGTCCGCTCATGCGTCCGAACATCCGAAAAATATATTGCGTGGGGTGGCGAGCCTGGCGGCCGCCTTCCTCCGTCCGTCTGCCCCTTTCTTACTCTTCCCAGCACTCCGCATTCGAAATATCCAGTCTGGTAGAAGAAAAGACAGGATCCTTGCCCGCTTTCTTTTGGGTGGTGTAGTCGGTGAGGGCCTTGAAAGCAACTCTCGATAACAGGATAATCGCAATAATATTCACGATTGCCATCAGTCCCATCGATACATCTGCTAGATCCCAGACTATATCAAAATTTGCCACCGATCCGAGTACAATCGCCACAAGGCATGTAACACGGAATCCATTTAATAAAACCTTGTTATCTTTAATAAACTTAAGGTTAGATTCTGCATAAGAGTAATTACCGATAACAGAGCTGAATGCAAATAAAAGAATGGAAAAAATAATAAAGTGAATTCCTATCTCTCCTACCTGAGATTTTACCGCCTGCTGAACAAGAGGTATTCCAGTCAGTCCATCTGCATATCCGTCATATACTAAAATCATCATTGCAGTTGTTGTACAAATAATTAAAGTATCTAAATATACGGAAATCATCTGTACCAGTCCCTGTTTTACCGGATGGGACACTTCCGCTGCCGCTCCTGCATTTGGAGCAGACCCCATACCTGCTTCATTGGAAAATAAGCCTCGTTTAATACCATGCATCACACATGTTCCGGCAAGTCCGCCTGCAAACGCCTTTAAATTAAATGCCTCAGAGAAGATTCGTCCAAACACTTCCGGCATCTTATCCAGATTCGTAACTGTGATATAAAAGCCAAGTAGAATATAGATACCTGCCATAATCGGAACAAGTACAGAAGTAATCACCCCAACACGATGCATACCGCCGAAAATAGTATAAGCAGTCAGTGCAGCTAATGCTAATCCCATTACAAGTGCGATTATATTCTTTGCCTCTTTACTGCCTCCATAATAACTGAATGCAGAGCTGATATTATAAGCCTGAAGCGCATTAAACCCATATGCAAAACAGATGATTAATAAGATAGCGAAAATAATTCCCAGCCATCTTGCTCCAAGCGCCTTCTGCATATAGTAAGCAGGTCCGCCTCGATATCCGCCATCCTCATCCTTCACCTTATAGATCTGTGCCAGTGTGCTTTCCACAAAAGCAGAAGCCCCTCCGATAATTGCCAGCAGCCACATCCAGAAGATAGTTCCTGCTCCGCCTGCCGCGATTGCAGCTGCCACGCCTGCGATATTACCGGTCCCTACACGGGAAGCCGTAGAAATCATCAGTGCCTGAAAAGAAGAAACCGTTCCTTCTTTTTTCCCGTCCGGCTTTTCAAGTAATGTGCGAAACCCTTCCGGTATCATTCTAATCTGTACGAATTTAGTGGCGATTGTAAAGAAAATCCCCACTGCCACTAAAAGCAGAATCAATATGTTCTCATACAAAAAACTGCTCATGGATGATAGTATCCGACCTAGTAACTCCATATTTTTTTCTCCTTGTTGTGAATCTTTTGATATATGATACTATATACATGTATACAATTCAACAATTATTTGTTAAAATTCTATTTTTATTTAAAATTCTCTATCATTTCTTTAAATAACTTCCATTTTAAAGATAATTTATCCATTTTATTCTATTTCCTTTGCCTTTTCATCCTATTTTCTCTCTATCTACCACTATTCGCCTTTTCAAACCTTCTCTCCTGCTTCTCCGTAACTCGTCTTTCCATGCCTCCGCCCTCATGCTTTCCGCCTCAATCTGCCATAATCATCCGTCAAACACGGGAATGGAAGGAAGGCGTCACAGTGCCTTCCTTCCATTCCCGTATTCGCCCATCCCATTCACTCTACCTAGAAAGCATCTTCACCGCATTCAGTGAGAGCTCCTCTCCTTTGGATGCTCCAAGGCCATTCTTGGTGTAGAACTGGATCACGGCCTTCTTTGTCTTCGTTCCCCAGATTCCATCCAGAACAAGTCCAGAATTTAATGCCTTATTTAACATAATCTGAACCCACAACGCTTCTTTCTTAGTAGCATCCGTCCGGCTGATTTCCTTTCCTAACGCTCCTCCTGTCAGATAATCCACGAATCCATCTGCAGTAGCTATCGCATACCGATACCATGACTCCGGATTACAAAAATATCGTTCCGCCTCAAATTGATTATCCATAAAAGCATATTCCATCAGGACAGATGCCACGCATTCCATCCCTGTCGCATTGCACATTCCCAATCCTTTTGCCGTCTTCGCACCACGGTTCTTCTGTCCATACACCGGCTGAATCCTGCTCTGGATTGCTCTTGCCAAAGCTTTGCTGTCTCCTGCTCTCTTCTCCGATGCATCATAAAGCGCCTCGATCCCATTTGCACTATTCCATTTTCCAGTATTGGCATTGAAATGACATGACAGCGAATACTGGCATCCATACCCACGGATCAGACTTTGCCTTTTGTTAATTGACATATCCGTAGTATCATTGGTACCATCATCATCGTCAAATCCAGTCCGTAACACATCAAAACCGAGGCGGCTTAAATAATTAGCAAGATAATCAGCAACTCCCGCATTTGCCACATGTTCCCTAAACTGGCTGCCTTCTTTAACGGTAATTGTCTTTCCATCATACGTATGTGTAACGGTCCGAACAAATGCCGGTGAACGTTTTCCTGCGGTATTGTATCCATGTCCTGCGTCAACTGCTACTTTGATGCTGCCCATACCATTCCTCCAAACCAATATTGTTTGTATGCAATCTATTTCATGCAGACCAAGTTAACTAGATAAAATTCCAGTAAGGTACTTAGCTGGCGGAATCAAAAATCTTCCCCTAATTATAATATTCGAAGTATGGTCTGGTGACACTAAATTCTGTTCTTTTTCTAAATTCGTCTTTTAATTCTAATCGACATCTCTTAATAAAAACAGCTCCTGTTATGGCGGATCTATGCCATAGCAGGAGCTGCTTTGTTACACATGTATTCTCTGGCTTTTCATCTGTAACACTTAATTTTCGGGAGTATTCTTCTCCCCTTTTCGGATATCCTCTAACTTTTGGGCCATTTCGTCAGAAACAGAATCAAACAGATAATTTTTGGTTTTTATCTGTTTATTCTCGTACTCTTGCTGATTCTTCTGATTTGCTTCTTTCATTTCCTTCCACAGTTCCCTGGAAGATAATAAGAAACACCCTTTTCCCATTATGATGATCTGTTCCACACCGTCAGATGTGGCTACTGTGATCTTATACTTATCCCGATTCTGATGTGCAAATTTCTCGATATACTGATCTGCTGTCTCCGCTTCCTTTGTATACACCACATGAATATTATGGTATTCCATTATCTCGGTCTGATGGCCTTTGATGCGATAGGCATCAAATACAAGGATCACACTGCATTTACGGATGCCCTGATAATTGCATAAAAGATCCATAAGCTTTGTACATGCGGAATCCATATTGATATCTGCTAACTCACGAAGCTCATCATTTGCAAAAATAACGTTGTAACCGTCTACCAGCAGATACTCCTTCTCCGGTTCCACTGCACGGTATGTTCTTGTAATCGGCGCATCTGACATATCCCAACGTTTCGGACGACTTCTCTTATATGGATTTGGCATTTCCTTGCGGTTTGCATAGAATGTTCGGTTTAAGATCCGATCAATCTCATCCGTCCCGATCCATTCCTCTCTTTCTTTAAATGCATCCTCTTCCGTAATTCTTGCCTGTCCGGATTTCTTGCCAAGCACGCTTTCCAAATGCATATAATGCTTGACCTCATCCCAGTTGACAACAAATCCTGCCCCATGTGAGCAGAATACTGAACCGGTCGGATTATCAAGATCATGCTCGGAATCATAGCCGGCTGCATCCACTATTTCCTCTTCGTTATGGCACGGTCCATATCCTTTAAAACTTACGCTTAGCTTGCCATGCCCCTTTGTATAGGCAATGACTTCTTTCTGATAGTCCTGCATGGTCGATACCGGCGCACTTCCGCTTAAAGTAGCCATGCCATCCTTTGTTTCCTCTAACTTACATGTCCCGTGCATCTTATCCATATCCATCATTGCCCGTCCAAGTGACGGTTCCGGAACCTCTAGGATAAACTCATAATACGGCTCTAATAAGACGGATTTCGCCTGCTTTAAGCCCTGACGTACCGCACGGTAAGTGGCCTGTCTGAAATCGCCGCCTTCCGTATGCTTTTGATGGGCTCTTCCGGCTGCAAGCGTGATTCGCATATCGGTGATCGGCGCCCCGATTAATACCCCTTTATGCTCCCGTTCTTCCAAATGAGTGAGCACCAGGCGCTGCCAGTTTCGGTCCAATAGATCCTCGCTGCAATTTGTATCAAATACAAGGCCGCTTCCGGTTTCTAACGGTTCTAAAATCAGATGCACTTCCGCATAATGACGAAGCGGTTCGAAATGTCCTACACCTTCCACCGTATCTAAAATCGTCTCACGGTATACAATGCTTCCGGTACCAAATTCAACTGCTACATGAAATCGATCTGCAATCAGCACCTTTAGCACTTCAGTCTGCACTTCCCCCATGATCTGAGCCTGTATGGTCTTTGTATTCTCTTCCCATACAATATGCAGTTCCGGTATCTCTTCCTCTAACTGAAGAAGTTTTGGCATCATCATTGCCGCATCGCATCCAGCCGGAAGAATGACCTGATACGTTAACACCGGTGTTAAGATTGGAAGGCCGGAAGCTTCCTCGATCCCAATACCTTCGCCCGGACGAGTCTTGGTAAGACCGGTTACCGCGCATACCGTTCCGGCCTCTGCTTCATTTACTGTTTCAAACTTCGCTCCGGAGTAAATACGAATCTGGTTTACCTTCTCCTGTTCGGCGGTAAGAGGTGTCTTTACCTTTAGACTTCCTCCGGTCACCTTTAGGTACGTAAGACGGTTTCCCTGCTCATCTCTTGCAATCTTAAATACTTTCGCTCCAAACTCCTCCGGATAAACCGGTCTGCTTGTATAGAATTCCATGCCTTTTAGGAATTCCTCCACGCCTTCTGACTTTAATGCGGAGCCAAAATAACATGGAAATACCTTGCGTTCCCGAATCAGACGTCTGATTTCCTCGGCTTGTAGTTCCCCGCTTTCAAGGAACTGTTCTAACACCTGTTCCTCACTCATTGCGATATTCTCATAGAACGCATCCGTTCCCTCTTCAGAGAAATCCACACATTCCGAACTAAGCTGTTTTTTCATATCCGCTAACAGCTTTTCCTTATCGGTACCGAACTGATCCATCTTATTGATAAATAAAAATACCGGTATCTCATATTTTTTAAGAAGACGCCATAACGTCTTAGTATGTCCCTGTATTCCATCTGCGCCGCTGATTACTAAGATTGCGTAATCCAGTACCTGAAGCGTACGCTCCATCTCAGCCGAAAAATCCACGTGTCCCGGAGTATCGAGAAGCGTTATCTCCGTTTTTTTCAAATGAATCATAGCCTGTTTTGAAAATATCGTAATTCCTCTGGCACGCTCTAATGCATTATTATCAAGGAATGCATCCTTATGATCGACTCTTCCCATCCTTCGGATATTCCCGCTTACAAAAAGCATGCTTTCAGATAATGTTGTTTTCCCGGCATCTACATGTGCTAATATTCCAATTACTAACTTTTTCATCTATCTGTCTCTGTATCCTATTCTAGTTTGCTGTAAAATATTTTACCATACAATAAGGAAGAATGGTATCGTCTTTTCTGTTTTTCCTGTTTTCAGTCAATCTAACTGTCGATACTGCTATGTCCAGTAATCCATAAAAAACCCACGTCATACTCATTTTCCCCTGATTTATGGGGCCTATCCCTTCTTCATTTACTAGCTTTTATCACCTTTTGAAACTATATATCTGTATTTTTTCAAACTTTTCTTATGTATTTTTATTACTTTATGTATTGACAGATTATTTTTTCTATTGTATCATCTAAACACGCTTTAACAATTTAAAGCAACAACATTTTAAAGTAACAATATTTTAAAGTGACAATATTTTAAAGTAACAATATTTTAAAGCAGTAATTTTTTAAGTATCAATATCAAATATAACTTTTTACAATACAGGTATCAAATCAGATATTACATACAGGAATTACAATTAGAAGCAATCATTATACAAAGGAGAGAGAGTTATGAAAGAACATCATCGTGGAAGTTTTTCCGGCAAAATCGGCTATATCATGGCAGTTGCGGGCTCTGCAGTGGGCCTGGGCAATATATGGCGATTTCCTTATTTGACAGCAAAATATGGCGGAGGGATCTTCTTACTTGTATATATTATTTTAGCAATTACATTCGGCTATACTTTAGTTATGGCTGAAACAGCCATCGGACGTAAAACCGGGAAAAGCGCAATCGCCGCTTTCGGTGATCTAAGCAAGAAACACAAATGGATGGGCTTTATTAACGGTATCATCCCAATGTTAATTGTTCCTTATTACTGTGTAATCGGCGGATGGGTTTTAAAATACTTCTCCGTATTTATAAAAGGCGGGGCTGATACTGCCGCAGAAGATGGTTTCTTTACCGGCTATGTAAGCCAGGTAAATGCACCAATCATCTGGACCATCGTATTTATCGCTGCGGTTCTTGTATTTGTTGCATTTGGCGTAAAGGGAATTGAACGTGCGAGCAAGTTCTTAATGCCGATCTTAGCACTGCTTTCCGTAATTATCGCAATTTACTCCGTAACCCGTCCCGGCGCAGTAGAAGGATTAAAGTACTACTTAATTCCAAACGTTAAGAACTTTTCCGTTATGACCGTAGTTGCTGCTCTTGGACAGATGTTCTACTCTTTATCCATCGCAATGGGTGTTTTATTCGCTTACGGCTCTTATATGGATAAGAAAATTGATATGGAAGCCAGTGTAAAGCAGATTGAAATCTTTGATATGGGAATCGCGTTTATTGCAGGACTTATGATTATTCCAGCGGTATTCTCTTTCTCCGGCGGAGATCCTTCTATATTAGGAGCTGGACCAAGCTTAATGTTTGTTACTCTTCCTAAAGTATTTGCAAGCATGCCTTTCGGCAATGTAATCGGCGGTATTTTCTTTATCTTAGTATTTTTCGCTGCCCTTACTTCCGCTATTTCTTTAATGGAAGCAAGTATCAGCGTATTTATGGATCAGTTCCGCTTAAAACGTAGATTAAGCTGTGTATTAATGGCTGTAATTACAATCGCAATCGGTATCCCTTGTTCTTTAGGCTTCGGCATCTGGGGACACATTGCACCTCTTGGTCTTGGAATCCTTGATTTCTTTGACTTTTTAACTAACTCGGTATTAATGCCGATCGCAGCTTTATGTACCTGCTATTTTGTTTCCCGCATTATTGGGGTTAAGACGATTATTGATGAAGTTAAGATATCTTCTGCATTTAAACGCGAGAAACTCTTCACCGTTGTTATCAAATACATCGCCCCAATCTGCATCCTCGCCATCCTCTTAAGCTCTGTTCTTTCTACGTTTGGAGTGCTTAAGTTTTAGGAATGGACGAAGAATCGAAAAAGAGGAGACGGAAGTTGGCGGACCGGTGGAGAAGGGTGCCATATGTTTTCGGATGTTCGGACGCATGAGCAGATAAAAGGCCAATATTTCTTTGAATAGCAGACAGGAGATCACTGTCTGCTACTCAAAGAAATACTGGCCTTTTGTTCGTCATGAGCCGGACATCCCGAAATCATATGGCACCCTTCTCCACCGGCCCGCCAACCTCCGCCTCCTCTTTTTCCATTCTTCCCCACAAGAACATTGAAACACCAAGCGGATTATGATGGTACACTATGGATTGAAATAACAGCTTGTGGGAGAGGGGGGGAAGGGGACAATTTTACGCCTGTTGTTTGGTCTGATCGCAGGTGTAGGTCAGTGGGATGCCGTAGGCTTTTTCGTAGGCATCTTTCATGGACTGGTAGGACTGGTCGGAAAGAGCCTGGATGCGGTCACGGCGTGAAAGGGATTCATCTGGGTAGATGGCAGGCAGGATGTGAAGGGTGGCATCTGGGGTTGGGTTGCCTTCTTTGTCCGTGCGGCCGGTGTCTTTGAAGGTGATGAACATTGGCTGGACTGGGACATGATGGTCTGCGGCATAGTGGAAGGCACCGGCTTTGAATGGTCTTGGTTTTTTATAATACCACCATTCGGATGCTTCCGGGTAAAAGAGGATGTGGCCCTCTTTTTCGGTTAGAATGGTCTTGATCGCATTGTTCATATGTTTCATGGCCTGATGGTTGGAGCTGATTGGCATCATGCCTAAGTAGCGCATAAGAAACCCTAAGAAGTCCCCTCGATTATTAAACTCAGCCGCAGTTATGTATAGATGCTTTCTGTGGAATGCATGTCTTACGATGACACAATCAAACATATGAACATGATTGCATACGACTACGGAGTTTGGAATGTTGTTTAAGTTTTCCTCTCCTTCCACAGTCAGATGAAATAAGTCATGGATGATTTCCCTTTCTTTAAAGAAACTGAATATATTTACAAATAGGCTTGGAAAGAAATGCTTGATTCCCCTTCTTAAATAATCATAATGTTCATCTACCGGACGCGCTAATTCCATAGGCGGCGGTGTTGTATGGATATCAAACTGTCCCTTCTTCTCACACTCTTCCATATATTTGATAACCGATTGCTTGTCCTTTGTCATGATTCTCCCCCCTGTTCCTGCCTGAAGATCCCTCCGTTTAAGGCAAGGTATCCTTTTACTTCGGCTATATTGATTTTGATCTGCTGCCATATGGTAAATGGCTTATAGGTGCAGACCGGTTCTAACAGCTCTGTCTTAAGGCTGTTGCGGATTTTGCGGTATTGCTGATAGATGGCATCATATACATGGAGCTTTAATGTATTCTGAACAAGTTCTATCTGCCACTGTTTGATATTCACTACCTTAAAGTATGGGAAAACATATATGGTCTTGGCAAAATGCTGAATGATGGTGTCAGGGCTCCATTTATGCTGCTCATTAAATCTTCGTGGCAGTATTAATTTCAATTCCACCAGCTCGTTGATCGCATCCTGATCCGGAAATACCATTTCTTTTGTAAGGCATAACGTAAGCGCACGGTCAAATAACTTCGTCTCTTTTATTTTCTTCATGTTCAGATAGAGTACCCCGGCATTCAGATAATCTTTTGCGATAAAGTACCGGCCTAAATAATCCACTGCTCCCGCCAGTTCATAATCTGTGATATCATATGCCTCAATCTGCCTGATATCGCCATTAAACATCGTGTCCGCATCTACATAAAGGATCTGATCCGGAAGTGGGAATTCCACCGCTAAAAGCCGCAGCAGGGTATAAGGGGTATATCCGGTTGTAAGATTCGGAGAGTTGCCAAGCCTTCTTTTAAACTCTTTTGTAGCATCTAGTACAATCGCCCGATTATCTGCATTTTTCTTCCGGATCACTTCTTCTATTATGTGCCCATGTTCTTTTGTAAATGGCTTATAAGCGGTATTAAGGTCGGTCAAATCCATAGTCAGAATATACGCCGTCACAGGGCTGGATGTTTTGTCTGCTGCCGACATAAGGGACAGCAAGACCCCATCAAATATTCCTGCATTCGCACAATATAGCAAATTTATCATGATCTCACTCCTAACTTTCCAATCAGCTTTTGGATGCTGCAACTTCTTCTTTTGAAGTCATACTTACGCTGTTTTCTGCTTTTTTCTGACTTTCGGACTGCTGCTTCTCTGATTGTCCCTGTTCTTCTGTCCGCTTCATATATCGGATATACTCGCAGTCGCTTTCCATGGAACGCGCTTTCATTGCTTTATATACCTGATCCCGCAGTTCCTTCTCCGCCTGCCTGCCTGTCAGCTTAGAATCCGGCCAGAATGGACCATCGACCTTTATTACAATCTTCGGAGTGCTTCTGTTCTTTCGTTTCTTATAAATAGTCGTAAAAGAAAAGACAGGTTTTTTCTCCCGAATCGGGTAGTTAAATGCATGCTGTGGGAAGTTGCGGATTCCCGTATAATATGGCCAGATATGAGCCTCCGGATAAAGTGCGATGGAATCTCCCTTTCCACATCTTTCATCTAATGCGCCAAGGAAATTCTTATACCCCTTTAGGGTCGTTGGAAGAGGCATCGCGCCCTCCATTAGCATCAGCTGTTCCGTTCCTTTTAGCGCTACATTCTGTGCATTCACAATCACGTAATTCTTTTTTGGGAAGGAAACAAGTGCCTGCATAAATCCATCTCCGGGTACCTGTGTATGATTCCCGCATAGAAAATACCCCTCTTTTCGATATGGCTTTAAGGCTTCCTTTCCTTCAATCCGGATTCCGAACTTAATCTTAGAATACAGATACGCAACAGGAAGCGTGCATCCATATACAATTATGGAAAGAAAGCGCCAGACTGGATTATGGTGAATATATGTATAGTTCTCATCGATGACTTTGTCTGTCCGCGTAATTCCGGAAAATTCATCATTGCGCTCATCGGTATAGTAAACGGTCTTCATCGGAAGGTCTTTTCTTCTCATACCACTACTTCCTCTCTCATTAAGGAACGTTCTTCATAAAACGCATCATAATAAGCCGCTTCTTTCGTCGCATGGTTTATCACATCCTGCTTAAGCTCGCTTAACTTATTATACTGGGCTGATTTTCTCGGTCCTTCCTTGCAGAATATTCTTAAAAAATGAAGCAGAAAGATTTCATATGCATTGATCGAGAGTTCATTTTCCATAATGTCCTCATAGCATTCTAAACAAAACTCAATAAACATGCGGACAAGAAGTTCTAACTTCTCTCCCTTATACTGTATAAAATGAATGCCGTATTTCTCCTGAACTGCCATGCTTCTCTTAAACTCATTCTCCTCAAATACCTGAATGGTCTCCCGAATAATGCATTCCTTATCTGTCTTCATAAACGCATAGGCTGACAGTTCCCAAAAATAGAAGTCAAATACCCTTGTATACAGATAATCATCGATATTGGAGATCAGATTTCCTCGTAGCCGTCTCTCTAAAATCTTCTTTCTTCTTGGCAGAAGCTCCCGTCCCATATACCAAATGCTGTTCTTGATATTCTCAGCTGAAGAATCAATAATTTTATTCAGACAGGACTTCTCTTCCACCATATCCATATCCTCTTCTGCAGGAGCATAATGGTAAATATAAAGCGGCTTGTCAATACAGACGATTCTCCTTGCATCTCTTAATACCGCAAGATTGAATAACTCATCTTCTGCAAAATGTATCTTCTCATCAAACTTTGTAGTAAGCACCTTTCTTTTATATAGCTTGTTCCATGGAAGAAGCATACAGAACGTATCCTGATAATACTTTAAAAGGTCATTCTCATTATGCAAATCGTATACGCGGTCTTTAAACTTTGTATAGAACATTGGATTGCCGGTGAAATTGCAGACAGCGATATCCGCTTTCTCCTCCTTCATTACATCATATAAGGTCTCAATCATATTCGGAAGCATCTCATCATCCGCATCCATAAACTGAATCAGATCGCCGGTAGCCTTTTCAATGCCTAAATTACGGGCAGCTGATACTCCTTTGTTCTCTTTTTGATCCAAAATGCGAATTCTTTTATCGGCAGCTGCATAGCGTAAAGCGATACTAAGAGTGTTATCTGTCGATCCATCGTTAATAAACAGAATTTCAAGATTTTGATAAGTCTGACTTAACACACTCTTAAAGCATCTGTCTAACGTCCTTTCTCCATTGTAACAGGGAATAATTACAGTAACTTTACTCATACTTTCAGCCCCTTTTCTCTTTAAATTCCCGATAATGGCCTTTGATGAAACCGGTCAGAGTTACAATTCTTAACTTTACAAAATATAAGCTTCCGATAATGGCCAAAAATGCCGCCAGCCAGATAAAGACATTCACTTCCACGGTCAGCTCATATACCGGTTTCAACATCGTTATGTAATCGGATACAATCAGCGCAAGCACGATCGTACTGATATAAATTCCAGCTAAGAATGTCTGTGACTTATATATGCTTCGTTTTACCAAAATCCAGCCAACCTGAAGCACAAATACGATCAGCATGTACTTTAGGATAAATGCTAACGGCGCTACCAGCATGACAGTCCGGCATGTTACCTGGCGAATCCGGAAGACAAATCCAAGCACATACATGATTGGAAGCACAATTCCTACACAGGCGACAGTTGAAATAATCATATTGAAGATTTTCTCCACATAGGTCTGTCTCGGAGAGTTTTCCACTAACTCTTTTGAAAATTCGGCATAGTCAAGCCCTACTGTCTTTGAGAAATCTTCGCCTCTTTTCTGACTTTCTAATGCCATTCCCACAATATCGCTCATGATTCCTTCTAAATATATTTCATCTACATAATGCGATTCGAGATAAAACTTAATTCTTCTGATCGCCTGTTTATTCTCTGTAGTTAACTTTAAGTTCCCTTCCTTTTTCCCTTTTCCCATACTACTCACCACTTTCCTCAAGTATCCGATTTACAATTTGATCAAAGCTCCTCCAGTAAGTCTCAAACTGGCTTAAATATTCTTTCCCCGCTTCCGTGATGGTAAAATACTTTCTCTTTGGTCCAAGGGGCGACGGCATCAGCTTTGAATCGATATTGCCCTGCTTCTCTAGTCTTAATAGCAACGGATAGATTGTGCCTTCGGCAACGTCCGTGAAGCCAAATCCCTGCAAGTGCTCAATAATCTCATAACCATATGTAGTTTTTATGCTTATTATTTTTAGGATGCACCCTTCCAGGGTTCCACGCATCAGCTGCGATCTGTCGTAATTCATTTTATTCCTCCATGCTACTTTGTACTACCTAATACTAGTATATTGTACTACAAAGTAGTTTGGAATTCAATCCCATGCATCATGGTTTGCCAAAACCGTTGCTTTTTGTACCGTGCTTAAGGTTGCAAATGCTGCCAGGCTTCCAAAATAAGAGCATGGTGAGCCTAGTTCGTCTATTAATGTCTTATCATCCGGTGGGGATACAGCGAGTGCATCTATGTTTCCTTCTATTGCCTCATCATAGCCTTTTACCATACCAAGAACGGTTTCTGCATATGGTGTTGCAACATCCGGATCACATACACGTTTCCAGCTGTAAACAAAGTCGTTTGCTGTCAAATTGCTTCCATCGGACCACTTAAGGCCATCTCTTAAATGGAATGTCCGGTTCTTCTGCTTCCCATCATCACGCGAATGGCATAATCCCTTCCTAACTTATTTTTAGACCATCTTTTAAAATAAAAAAAGAACGAAGGTGTCTGAATCTAGTTCAAACACTTTCGTTCTTTTATTTACGTGATATAATAGCACTCTGGCTTTGTATTGTGGATTATTTACTTTTAATTTAGTCAAAAATTCTCCATGCTACGATGAAGTTAGAGCTCCACCAGGAAGTCATGTTACGATATACAACGCCACCTTCACTTGGAGAAGCATCGATTACCATATTACCGCCTGCTGCAATACCAACATGTCCTCTAACAACGATGATATCACCTGCCTTCACATCAGACAGTTTAGAAATACGTTTGTATTTTCCAATATTCGCCCAACCGCTGGATGTGATATAACTCTGTTTTACGCCGACCTGATTTAAACACCAGTATACGAAACCGGAGCAGTCAAAGGAGTTTGGACCTTTAGAACCCCATACGTAAGGAGCGCCTACTTTGGACTTCGCAACACTTACTAATGCGCTTGCACTGGAAGATACGCTTCCGGAATTTGAAGAACCTGAGTTTGAGGAACTTCCGGAGTTAGAAGAACCTGAATTGGAGGAACTTCCGGAGTTTGAGGAGCTGCCTGAATTTGAAGAACTTCCGGAATTCGAAGAACTTCCGGAATTTGAGGAAGAACCTGAATTGGAGGAACTTCCGGAGTTTGAGGAAGAACCTGAATTGGAGGAGCTGCCTGAATTAGAAGAAGATCCGGAGCTTGAAGTCGCTGCCTTCACTACATTATCTCCTGTCAGCTTATTCATTGTAAGAGCACCTACATTACCATCTGCAATTAAACCATTTCTGCTCTGGAATGCTTTAACCGCTGCTTCTGTCACATCGCCGAAATAACCGGTTACGCTTGAACTTGATAAATATCCGTATTTCACTAATAATTCCTGAACACGTCTTACGCTTTCACCGCTTTCACCTAGCATCATACCGTTAGAAACAGCACTCGCACTGTATAATACTTCTCTTGTACTAGGTCCTAAGTATCCATCCACTACTAAGTCATTTCTGGACTGGAACTTTTTCACTGCCGCTAATGTATCATTTCCGTAAGTTCCGTCTGGTGTGGATGTCAGGTATCCCATTTCCTTTAATCTCTTCTGAGCTTCTAAAACTAAATCACTTTTTTCACCAAATGCGATTAAGTTTGCTTTTGCTTCACCGCTATATAAAAGTTCTGCAGTCATAGTTCCAACTTTACCGTCTGCTGACAGTCCGTTATTTTCCTGCATCTTCTTAACTGCTGCTTCTGTCACATCACCAAAATGTCCGGTTACCTGATCTTTGCTTGCAAGATAACCCATTTCGTATAAACGTGTCTGAATACGTTTAATATCGTCACCATCCATGCCAAGCTTTGCTGCATATTTCTTTGCATCTTCTGATAACAGCATCTCTTTTGTATCCGGTCCTAAGATACCGTCCTGTTTTAAATCATTCTGACGCTGGAACATCATAATGGATTCCGATGTAATTCTACCATAAAGAGTGGTTGGTTCAGAGTATTCCATAAATCCTAAATCCATCAGTCTCTGCTGAATCTCAGCTACGGAACTGTGTACAACACCAACGGTATAAAACTTTGGTGCTTCTTCTTCCACTGTTTCCTCTGCCTCTTCTGTATCCTTTCCATTGCCTGCTGCTGCAATGTCATCTCCGGAAATCTGTTCGGCATTCATATCTTCTGCATCCTCAAAAAGGCTGCTTAAACGAAACATTCCGTTGATTTCTGTGCTTTCGCCTGTTTCCTCGCTTAATGTTCTAGTTCCAAATGTACTATAAATTGTATTCTCTATTGAAAAATTGGTTGCTGTTAAAGCTGCCTCATCTGCTACATTCTTCTTATTGCTGCCTGGTGCCATAACAATTACAATAATGCCACAAGCGGTTACTGCCGCAACAATATGTAACTTCGTTTTCTTAAACCATGGTGTCATATGTTTTTTAAATCCCTTCTACATACTTTTCTATTTTTATTCACTTATCGCCTTTTTGTAAGTGGATCCCCTTTAGGGGCTTCCGGTAATTATTATAACATAAAATGTGACTGTTTTGTAACATTTTTTTAATATTTTTTTATTTTTCGACACCATTTTTGGGATATATTAATATATATGGTTTATTATGTATAAATATAACCCATATTTCACCATCGTGATTCCTTTTATTCCTATATTTACTCATTTTTCCCCAAAATTATCACCTTCCATTTTTCGGAACTACTATTTTTTCTTTCTCATATAATAAATAAAAGGAGGAAAACTTATGTTTCACTACATCATCTCACTGGGATTTTTCTGCGGCGTTGCTGCCAGCATGGACCGATATGGGTTGCGCAGCTGCAGCGGACCATTTGACTGGTGCTTCTCAGGCTTTGACGGAGTCATTCAGACAATTGAGGAACGCTTTGAACATTTCTTTGAATACCAGAACCTAGAAGCGGTACCTGCAAAACCGAGAGAAATTAAAGATATTAGATATCACTTTCATTTTCTGCATGATATACAAAACAGCGCATTCCTCATGTTGGAATATCCGGCTGTAAAAGAAAAATATGCAAGAAGAAATGAGCATTTTCTTCTTATGTTAGAAAAACCATGTTGCTGTATCCGTGCCATACAGAATGCAGAAGAAATCGATTTCATCAACACACACCAAAAAGAGATCAAACTGCTATTCAAACAATTCAACCCTGAAAATGAAGTCATCTTTTTAATTCCTGCCGATTTAAAAGGCATCCCCATCTCCTTTACTTCCTTTTACTATGTAAATAATTATGACGGTGATACAAAGGAAGCCCTTACCCGTACATTCGACAGCAACCCCGAACTGCTCTCCTGGCTCCTCGCCAACAGTGATCCAGAGCAAATCAAACTTAATCTTGCACGAAAAAAGAGAGCCGTCTAGCACTCTCTTTTTTATTATCTATTCTATCTGTATCATCAACAGCTTTATTATCATTCTTTTCATCTCTTTCAACAATAACGATCATTCTTACATCATTGTCTTTCTTTGTATGATTGCTTTCTTTTTACAATATGCCGTCATACTCCCAATTTGTCATATTACTTCCATGCCAGTCCGCACAAAAGTTCAAACAACTCTAAAATATTTCTCGGATTTTTCCCTGTCAGCTGTTTAATGCGTTCTAATCGGTAGGAAAGAGTATTTCGATGGATATTAAGTCGTCTGGAAATCTCATTCATATCCCCATTCTCCTCAATATAAACCTGCAGAGTCTGAATCAGTTCCAGGTTA
>SVEB01000050.1 GCA_015057635.1 Lachnospiraceae bacterium
ATACGATCACCGCTTTCTACCTGGAATGTTACGTAGTATGTGGTGGATGTGGTTGTGTGGAACCCCTGTGCTCCGCTTGCATCGCCGCCATTCGGATGCTGATGATGGGATACGTTGGTGCGCTTTGCTACCACATCGGCATCTACGGTTAGCAGCGGCGAATGATTATTCTTGTTCCACTCTCCGACCCCTTTTACTATTGTAAAGATAAACATTCCAATTACCAGCATAAATACCAGTGTAAACATAAAATTAAATCCTCCAAAACCAAAACTCATCTTTTTTGCTCTCCTTTTTCTTCGTTCATCTATTCTTCTATTTTGTATATCCCTGTAAAATTTCAAGATGCGGCAATGCTTTGGCAACCGCAATCTGAGTTGATAACTCTTTTAAAAAGGGAACACTCTTCCCTATCTTATTCTTAGTGACGAACTGCTCAATCTTATCCCGCATTTCTTCCGGAGTTCGTTTTACAAAATCGGAAAGTCCCCTGTATCTACAATCGTAATATAGTGCTGCACGTATATCTTTTACTCCAGGCAGCCTCATCAGATCGCACAAACCAACCACTCTATGTACCTTTTCCTCATCCACACTGAATCTTTTAGCAATTCCATATACATTCTGTACCTTACATACCACCAGATAATCCCCTGACGTCCTGATTCCATGTCGAATAAGCTCCTGTATAAAACCTGAATCCGCACTTTTTAGTTCCGCTATTCTGCGGCATTTAAAATCATACAGATGAAGAAACCTTTCGAGCATCCTCAACAGCCCCACTTCCATGTCAGACTCCATTGCAAGAATTTCTTCCGCTCCTTCCATTCTTTCCAAGAATTCATACTTATCTGTAATCCCTGCCCCAATCAGCCTCTCTTCCATCAGCTCAGACACTTCCACTAACGGTGCGAAACGATTTATCACCGTGTTTCTCTTTAGTAAGATCGGTAAACTTGATATCTTAATATTGTGAAGCCTCACACGACTAAAGTCGCGTGTTTCCTATAGATGCCTTACGGCATCTGCTCGCTTTATGCGAGCGGACTACATTTCTACGATACGGCAAAAACTCAGCCTCTTATATCTATGCCGACACAAGAACCGCATTTAAGCTAATTCGTGTAGAGAATGTACAGGTGCTTCTCTTACCACATTGAGGAACATTAGCCTCAACAAGTAAGCTCTCCTTCTCAGGCAAGGATTTTATGATTTCTCTAATGAAATATCTTGCTCCCATATCATACCATAAAACTCCATTTCTGTCAGTTATAAAATCAATCATTCCATTAAACTTAACAGCATCCTATCCTATCAACCATTCCATTAGATTAACGTTGTATGAAGGAGCCGAAAACAGACGAGTTCAAACTGCGGACGGCTTGTGGGCTGGATGACTCGGAATGAGGATATGCCTTGCAGGAGGGCAGGAAGGCAGGTCCCCGTTCCGAGCCATCCAGCCCACAAGCCGTCCGAAAGCCATCCGTTCGCAGCTTGACCTCCTACATTTCATTTCCATGCATGTCCCACAACACGAAAAAAACCCCCAGTCTAGGACTGGGAGTTTCCCTGCACATATTATTTAAACTTACGCTTACGAGCAGCTTCAGACTTTTTCTTACGCTTTACGCTTGGTTTTTCGTAATGTTCTCTCTTACGGATTTCCTGCTGGATTCCGGCTTTCGCACAGTTTCTTTTGAATCTGCGGAGAGCGCTGTCTAAAGACTCGTTTTCTTTTACGATTACATTTGACATAGACTCACACCTAACCTCCCTCCAGTTGTGTATTGTGCCTATACAACTGTTTGGGTATTTCTTGAATAGCACTATTAAGATTATATCATAAATTTCAGATTCGTCAACCACTTTTTTGCTAATAATGTGAATTATTGCGGTTCTTTTTTAAGAAAGTTATTCCATGCCCACGAAATATTGTCAATTCTTACGCTTTGAAGGGTGTTCTTGTAAGAATTATCAATTCTTTTCCTGTCGAATTAAGAAAGACATTCTTTGATTTTGTCGCTCTGGCAATCATTCCGATTCCTTTTTTGTTTTCTTATGGCCAAATATCATCCGGATCCACCCCATACACCTGGACAACTTCCAACAAATCACTTTCCGCAATATCCTTTGGTGTAACAATCCTGCCTCCGTCTGAATCGATATCGTATCCAAATGTCATAAATGCATACCAGATCAAATGTGCGCATTGTGTCCCGGTAATGCTCTCTCCTTCTTTATATTTTGGGGAAAGCACACCGGCCGACATCCGATAAGGAATCTCATTTAGATTTTCTTTTGCGAATTCCACGATTTTATCCAGAGTATTCTGTGAAGCATTTTTAAAGCGAAGAACCATTATACTTGGACATCTTCTCCAGGAGTTTACCGAACGAATGATGGAATTCTGACCAACTGTCATGGATTCCAGGGTAAGCCCTTCTTTCTCATCAATTACAAGTGCCGCATGGCCATGTCTCCAGCCAAAGAAATGGGTTCCCTTTGTAATCAGAATATCCCCTTTCTTAAGCGGGGCCAGTTCATATGCATACTCCCCCTCCATTGTCTGTATGCGCTCCTGTCTGGTAGTAAAAAATATAGAGCGGCATATCACCGTTTGCTTTGTAAAGAAATCTTTTTGAAACTTCAGAATACGTCTGCCCCCATCCTCTTCCCTCTTTATTGCATCAACCGATACTTTTCCAAGCCCGGTCTGATGATAGAGCAAATTATAATCATCCTTCGTAAGATTCTCTTTTTGAATCACCAAAGAAAGATCTGCAGGCAGATAATTCGGATACGTATACCCTTTTCCTTCTGTCGATGACTCCCATACCCCTATTGCAAACACAGATACTGCTGCCAGGTAAAATACAAGCATCAGACGCCGCAAGATGCAGATAAACTCACAATGTGCTGTTACGTGCCTTGCAAAGATACGCCTGAATGCTGCTTGATGTAACATAAGAACTTCTCCTTTGAATCAGCCTAAAACACAGTACGTCTGCACTGAATTAATTTATCTAAATAGTAATCTGTTATTTTCTCTTCTTCTATGCGTTCCGATACTTTATAAATTATATAAAACAAATAAGTAACTGATCCCTTAAAAGGAACTGTGCTGAAAATGTCTTTTTAAGCAGCAAAAAAGACGGATGCCACTCCTCCCTGTTTCTGAAAGGAATGATATCCGTCTTTTTTTATCGAAGCCTATCATGCGATCGTTAACCGCCTACATAATAGAACCTATATTTATGCTATAATCGATCATGCACGAATCATATGCCTGATCTTTTGCCCCTGTTTGAAGTGTCCGATTCTTATTTAATCTGTCCTTCTACAACAGAAGCTACCTTTTCAATTACTGCATCAATGCCTGCTGGATTCTTACCGCCTGCCTGAGCCATGTTTGGACGACCACCGCCGCCACCGCCTACTAAGCTTGCAACTTCTTTGATTAAGTTGCCTGCATGAGCGCCTTTTGCCATTGCTTCGTTAGTTGCTGCTGCTACTAAGTTTACTTTGCCATCTAATGCAGAAGCTAATAAAATCACGCCTTCACCTAATTTTTCTTTTAACTGGTCTGCAAGATTACGAAGTCCGTTCATATCAACATCTGGAACTTTCGCTGCAAGAACTTTTACGCCTTTTACTTCTACAACCTGGTTCATAACATCACCAAGAGAGTTGTTAGCAAGTTTTGCTTTTAATTTTTCATTTTCAGAATGAAGTGCTTTTAATTCTTCCTGAAGAGTTTCGATTCTCTTTACTAAAGATGCTGGTTCCGCTTTTGCTGCTTTCGCTGCATCATGTAATTCTTTTTCTACATTCTTGTAGTAATCAAATACAGAGTGGGAAGTGATTGCTTCAATTCTTCTTACACCAGCTGCGATACCAGTTTCAGAAAGAATCTTGAATGCTGTGATCACGCCTGTGTTTGCTACGTGAGTACCACCGCAAAGTTCCTTAGAGAAGTCACCCATAGATACAACACGAACTTTTTCGCCGTACTTTTCACCGAATAATGCCATTGCGCCGCTCTTCTTAGCGTCTTCAATTGTCATTTCTTCTGTGATAACTGCTACGTTCTTTGCGATTTCTTCATTTACAAGAGCTTCTACCTTTGCGATCTCTTCTTTTGTTAAAGCAGAGAAATGAGTGAAGTCGAAACGAAGTCTGTCAGCTGTCACTAAAGAACCAGCCTGTTCTACGTGAGAACCAAGAACAACTTTTAATGCTTTCTGAAGAAGGTGAGTTGCAGAGTGGTTCTTGCCTGTTTCTGCTCTTCTTTCAGTATCGATTGTTAATGTTACAGTATCGCCTGTTTTGAACATGCCTTCTGTTACAGTACCAACGTGACCTACTTTTCCACCTTTTAACTTGATAGTATCTTCTACTGTGAATACAGCGCCATCTTTTGTGATAACACCAGTATCTGCAGCCTGACCACCCATTGTTGCATAGAATGGTGTTTCGTCCACGATGATTGTTGCTGTCTGTCCGCCAACGATTTCGTCTACGATTTCAGTTTCTGTTGTTAATACTGTGATCTTAGAATCATGACTTGCTCTGTCATAACCTACGAACTTAGATGTGATAGCTGGATCGATTTCATCGTAAACAGTCGCATCTGCACCCATGTAGTTTGTAGTAGCACGTGCGCTTCTTGCAGTTTCTCTCTGAACCTGCATTGCTTTGTTGAAGCCCTCTTCATCTACTGTGAAGCCTTTTTCTTCTAAGATTTCCTTTGTTAAGTCAAGAGGGAATCCATAAGTATCATATAATTTAAAGGTATCTTCTCCGCTTAATGTCTTAGTGCCTGCTGCTACGCATGCTTCTTCCATTTCTGCTAAAATAGAAAGACCCTGATCGATTGTCTTATTGAATTTTTCTTCTTCAATTGTGATTACTTTTAAGATGTAATCTCTCTTTTCTTCTAATTCTGGATAACCGTCTTTGGATTCTGCGATTACAGTCTCAGCAAGTTTAGCTAGGAATAATCCCTTGATTCCTAATAATCTGCCGTGACGGGCAGCTCTTCTTAATAAACGGCGTAATACGTATCCTCTTCCTTCGTTGGATGGGATGATACCATCGGAAGTCATAAAGGTTACGGAACGGATATGATCTGTGATCAGACGGATGGAAACATCCTTCTTTGCATCTTCTTTATAAGTTGCGTCTGCCATTGCACATACACGGTCACGGATTGCTTTGATTGTATCTACGTCGAAGATAGAATCAACATCCTGAACAACACTTGCAAGACGTTCAAGACCCATACCTGTATCGATGTTCTTATGCTCTAATTCTGTGTAGTTTCCTGCGCCATCACCATTGAACTGTGTAAATACATTATTCCACACTTCCATGTAACGGTCACAGTCACAGCCTACTGTACAATCAGGGCTGCCACAGCCGTATTTTTCACCACGGTCATAGTAGATTTCAGAACATGGACCACATGGACCAGCACCGTGTTCCCAGAAGTTATCTTCTTTTCCCATACGGAAAATACGTTCTGGAGCGATTCCGATTTCTTTATTCCAAATTTCAAATGCCTCATCATCTTCTAAATAGATGGATGGGTATAAACGGTTTTCATCAAGACCTACAACCTTGGTTAAGAATTCCCAAGACCATGCGATCGCTTCATGCTTGAAGTAATCACCAAAAGAGAAGTTACCAAGCATTTCAAAGAATGTACCATGTCTTGCTGTCTTACCTACGTTTTCGATATCACCTGTACGGATACATTTCTGGCAGGTTGTCACACGCTTTCTTGGTGGAATTTCCTGTCCTGTAAAGTATGGTTTTAATGGTGCCATACCGGAATTGATTAATAATAAGCTCTTATCGCCCTGTGGTACTAATGAAAAGCTGTTCATTTTTAAATGACCTTTGCTTTCGAAGAAGTCAAGGTACATTTTTCTTAACTCATTTACTCCATATGCTTTCACTGTCATTGCCTCCTAAGTATCTTCATTCTATCTTTGTGAATCATCATGATTTTATCTTTTTCGTGTCTGATTCTTATACCCAAACACGCTTAACTCACAAAACTGATTCATGACCGTTGCGGTTACACAAAATGCCATGATTATATAACGAAACACTAATTTTAAATTATAAGGAATGGTTCCTGATTTGTCAATGTTTCTGATACTTTCTACCAGAAACCCATTCCTATTTTTATATGATGGGATGATTTTTTCGGAATCATACCTTACGGAATGACTAAATTTCTTCATCCTCTACCTGATTTTTTTGTTTGAAATCAATTGTGCCTCTCATATAGCACTGGTGACAGACTGAAATATATGCTTCGTCACCGCCGATATAGATCTGCTCTCCGTCATAGATGATCTTATTGTCGATATAGCGGGCATTCATAATGGCTTTTCTTCCACAATAACACATCGTTACGATCTCACGAAGGCTGTCCGCGACTTCCATCAGACGCTTGGAGCCTTCAAACATAAGCCCTCTGAAATCTGTCTTTAATCCGTAACACATAACAACAGTTCCCTGATCCACAATCTCACGAAGCTCGTCTACCTGCTCCTTGCTAAGGAACTGTGCTTCATCAACAATGATATTATCATAGTAATCCGCACTCTTTGGAAGGACATCTCGAATCTTGCTATCCGGCTCGATCAATACCGCTTTCGCCTGCAACCCTGCTCTTGACTTCACGATTTCTGCACCGTCTCTTGTGTCGATGCTTGGTTTCATTAAGATGACTCTTTTTCCTTTATCTTCAAAGTTAAAACGAGTCATTAATGCATTCGCAGTTTTGCTGGAGCCCATCGCACCATAGTAAAAATACATCTTCATATAAACATTACCCTCCCATATTATCTTGCGTACTTAACCGTACCTGACTGATCTTTTAAATTTTCGTGCATGTTATTATAACATAAATAAATGTTCTGATACAATAACAAAGTAGCTTCGCCACTCTAAGCTCTGCATATCTTCTCTTCCGGAGGCGATGTCACTTTCTCCCGCCGAATTGCAAGCTTCGTGCGCATCCCTCGAAGAGTTTTTTATTTTATAGCAAAGCTTTTTTACCTTTCTATACCTATAAATAAAAAAAGCTGTTATAACTATCTCTAGTTTATAACAACTTTATCGGAAATATCTATCCCAACAGGCTCTTTTCATGTGTTTTTCTCCATCTATCTCTATATTTTATCCGTTCTTCTTCATCCATGCTTGTAAACTTTGTATAATCAATGTCGCACTCGACTAACTTCTGATTGCAGTGCAGACAAACGGCATTTGGTTTTTTTGACACCATACGAATATTAAAACAATGCGGGCAAATATATATTTTTAACATGACATTTCTCCTTTCGTATAGTCAGTAGTGTAACACACCTTTTTGTGAGTGTAAATATCTTTTTCCATTTAATTCCATTTTTCTGCTCCCATCAACTTCTCATATCCGTCAAAAAAAGAGTTTGCATTCTTACCGGGATGTAGTGCGAATAGGATTTCGGACGAGTCGGACGGGATGGAGAGGGGGAAGCTGGAGGGAAAACTCTGCGTGGAGCGGTGCTTCCCCTCTCCTTCCCTGTACTACTGATGACAGATGATGGGACTAAAAAAACAGAAAATGAAAAGCAAGAAATCAGGAATGGCAATATCCCATAGCAAAAGGGTAAGACATGCTTGAGGGAGAAGAACGCACGATTCGTATTTAATGAATGCTTACTGGATCACTTATTTATTGCTTGGTTGCTTTGAATTTACGTGGCTAGTTTAAGGGTGGGGTGAGGCCGAGGATTTCGTAGATGAGGGGCATGTCTAGAGATTCTCGGAGGATAGAGGCTAAATGGTCGTACTGGGATTCTTTGTAGGAATCGTAGGACTGGATGGCGGAGGCGTCGTAAGTGAGGCCTTTTCGGGTGTATAACAGATCGAGCACAGCTTTTTGCATGGATTCGGTGTCAAAGATTCCATGGAGGTAGGTTCCGGCTATGTTGGACAAAACGCTGCCATCTGATTTAGCGGTTGCTGATTCTGTGGTGACGGTAATTTGAGTAAAGGATGGACAGGATGACGGATGTGTTTGATCAGCGACATTGGCTGACGGAATGTCTTCTGAGGAAAGCACTGGGGTGGAGATGCCCATGTGGACTTCATAACCGGTTACCGGAATATTGGAGAGAGCCGCATATGGACCTTCTATTGTTCCGGTATGACCTGTGGCCTGGGTCATGACTTTGGAAGTTGTGAAGGTTGTTTTTATCGGGAGAAGTTCCATGCCTCGTATATGACGGATGCCTTCTACCATCTCACTGTCATCAATGCTCATGCCTAACATCTGATAGCCGCCACAGATTCCGAAAATTAAGGTGCCTTTGGCGGCCTCTTTTTTGATGGCGGCTTCTAAGCCGTTCTCTCTTAGCCAGATTAGATCCTGTATGGTGCTCTTGCTGCCTGGCAGGATGATCATATCCGGAGATTTTAGTTCGGATACATCGGATACATAATGAAGACCGACACCTTCTAAGTGTTCTAAACTATAAAAATCCGTAAAGTTTGAGATTCTTGGGAGTTTGATGACTGCAATCTCTACCGGAGCGACTTCTCTTTTCTTATGGAAACGCTCGGTAAGACTGTCTTCGTCTTCGATATCTACGTTCATATAAGGAACGACACCGGCACATGGGATATGGATTTTTTCATAAATCATATCCAGACCTGGTTTTAGAATGGTAGCGTCTCCCCGGAATTTGTTGATAATCGTTCCTTTGATGCGGGCACGTTCCTCCTCTTCTAATAGCATGACCGTTCCGTAAAGCTGGGCAAATACCCCGCCGCGGTCGATATCGCCAGCTAAAAGGACCGGAGCATCCACAAGCTTGGCCATGCCCATATTGACGATGTCATCGGCTTTTAAGTTGATCTCTGCCGGCGATCCTGCTCCTTCTATTACAATGATGTCGTATTCTTCGGCAAGGGAATCATAGGCTTCTTTAATTTTGGGAATCAGGCTTTTTTTCATCTTAAAATAATCTCTTGCCTGCATATTGCCCTGTACTTCACCACATACAATAACCTGAGACCCCATATCGGTGGTTGGCTTTAATAAGATGGGATTCATACGGACGCTTGGCTTGATTCCTGCTGCCTCAGCCTGCATGACCTGGGCACGTCCCATCTCAAGCCCTTCTTCCGTAATATAGGAATTCAGCGCCATATTCTGCGATTTGAACGGAGCGACTTTATAGCCGTCCTGCTTTAAAATACGCAAAAGCCCTGCCACAAGAAAACTCTTTCCTGCATTGGACATGGTGCCCTGTATCATAATTGATTTTGCCATACTTCTCTTTCTCTCTTTCTCATTTTACGACTTCTTCTATTTTTACTGCTATTCTATCCGTTGCTTTAAGCAGCAATCGGTTTCTTATTCAAAGCCTCTGATCTGTGAAAATGCTTTCAAGAATGCTTCATTTTCTTTGCGGGTGCGCACAGCGACCCGGTAATACCCTTTGGATAATCCTTCGTAATTGCTACAGTCCCGGATTAAAATGTTCTTTTTTATCATCTTTTCCTTCAGACCTTCTTCTGACCGGAAGAAAAGATAATTTGCTTCACCATAAAATGCCTGATCTGCAAGTTTCATAAGGCCTTGATATAAAAATTCCCGTTCTGCTTTGATATACTCTTTTGTCTGTTTTACATATTCGGTTTCCTTTAAAGCGGCTATTCCTGCAAACTGAGCCGGTACGGATAAGTTCCACGGCTGCATTCCGGACTTCATTCTGCTTAATAATGATGTATTCGAGGTAATCCCATATCCAAGTCTTAATCCCGGCATGGCATAGATCTTTGTAAATGCCTTTAGAATAAATAGGTTCGGAAATTGAACCAGATAAGGAACCATCGTAAATTCCTCTTCCTGTTCTGTGAACTCTAAAAAGCACTCATCTATTATAAGCATGCAAAAGCATTCTTTGCATTTTTCTGCTATTTTCAATAATAGCTCCCGCTTGGTCCGCTTTCCGGTCGGATTATTCGGATTGCATAAAAATACGATATCTGTGTCATGGCTGATCTGATTGATGATATCTTCTTTAACTTGAAAATCCTGTTCGTTCAGTTTGTAATAGGATACCTTGCACTCTTCGCTTACCAGCGCCTGTTCATATTCTGCGAAGGTTGGTGCCAATAAAAGCGCCTGCTTTGGTTGTACGGCACGGACTACAGAAAAGATCAGTTCCGCTGCTCCATTTCCACACAAAATCCATTGTGGGTCGGTCTGTTCTTTCTCAGCTATTCCCCGTATCAGTTTATCTGCTTTTACATCCGGGTAATGAATGGATGCCTCTACACCGCGCTTAGCCGCCTCCACTACGGATTCTGGCATGCCAAGCGGATTTATGTTCGCTGAAAAATCAAGACATCCTTCGTATTCGTATATATTTCCGCCATGTACTGTCATTTCTGTTCTCCAAACTACTGTTTTGTTTCTTCTATACTTTTAGGTGATTTCATACTGACTGTCCGATTAACTCTGTCTTATTCTATTTTAATTTAAAATAAAGATGAGACGATCCATCCAATCAGGATCATAAAGAATACACCAAGGCTTGCCGTTCCATATAGCAGACGGTTTGCCAGACGGATATCGTCAAACGTGATCGGACGGATCGGGTCCCCGATTGTCTTCTTTTTATAAAGCTTTCCAAAATAATAGGCATCCCCTGCCAGTTCAATATCCAGTGCGCCTGCACACACAGCTTCTGTCTGAGCTGAATTCGGGCTTGCATGATTATAACGGTCACGCTTAAAGATTCGGATCGCATTTTTCATGTTCAGGCGTAAAATACCGCTTGCTAAAATCATCAGGACTGCAGATATTCTGGCCGGCACATAATTCATGACATCATCCAGTTTTGCTGCTGCCCTTCCGAAATAAAGATATTTATCATTTTTATAGCCTACCATGGAATCCATCGTATTCACCGCCTTATAAAAATAGCCGCCAACCGCTCCAAATAGCGCCATATAGAATAATGGCGCGATCTCACCGTCCGATGTATTCTCCGCAACCGTTTCCACCGCTGCCTTTGCTACCCCTTCTTTTGTAAGCTCTTTCGTATCCCTTCCTACAATCATGGATACCGCCGTTCTGGCACCCGGAAGGTCATCTTCTTTTAATTTTTCATATACTTTCATGCTTTCTTTTTTAAGACACTTCGCCGCAAACATCTGATAACACATCATACTCTGCAAAACAGTCCCTGCGACCGGGTGAATGTGATAGGCCGTTACTAGCATAAGCACAGAAAAAAGAACCGAAAGCACCGTCACGATAACGACAAGCACGATACCGCACACAAGCTTTTGCCTGTCAGACTGCCCTTCTTCTTTTCTAAGCCTTCCATCCAGTTTGGCAATCAGGGTTCCCATCGCCCGGATCGGATGCGGCATCCAGTATGGATCCCCAAAACACAAATCTAAGAGAAATCCGATTGTCACTGCAAGGATTGTCTCCATTCCATTTACTAACATTTATCCTACCTCGCTTGTTTTCATTCCATTTACTATTCCATTTAAACGCTTTGCATTACGTAATCCTGTTTAAAAGCGTTAATTCGTATTTTCTATCCTTCCATTTCCTTTCATCATATTCTACTCTAAATCCCCTGCCGTTTGAAACCTGCCAGGAGTAATAGTCCCCCTTTGGCACACCAAACGCTTCCATTATCGCCATAATCGTTCCGCCATGGACAACAAATGCGATTTCTCGGTATCCATTCTGTTCTGCATCATCCATTGCTTTGATAAATGCCCGGCAGACACGTGCGCAGAATGTCTTCTTATCCTCACCGCCCGGAAATCCGCATTCCCCGCCTTCGTCAATAAATCTCTGATAATCGGGATTGCCGTTTAGCTCATGATAATTCTTATATTCAAACTCACCGAAATCACATTCCTTTAAATCTTCTATAGGATGAACCAAAACTCCCGGATATAGAATGTCAGCCGTCATAAGACAGCGTTTTAACGGGCTTGCATAAACGTATTCCGGACTGCCAAAAATGGAAGGTGCCATTCGTTGCCCTTCTCGCTGTTTTTCTTGTTGTCCTTTTTGATGTCCTTTTAGCAGTTCTTGTAACTGTTCTTTTCCTTCTTCACAAAGCGCTTCATCCGTACATCCTATATAACGTCCTTCTTTATTGCCGTCTGTCATTCCGTGTCGTATCAGATACACATTCATCCTTTGATCACCGTCCCGATTCCGCATACAACCCGGATGACACGCTTTGCTCTTTTGGCCAGATAACAGCAGATTCGTCCGGTCTGTTCCCTTACCATACGGTCCGTTTTATCCACCGGCACGATTCCATAGCCGATTTCATCAGATATTATGATCTTTTCCGGCTTTCCTTCCTCCATCCGATTAATAAGCGCTTCAAAATACGTTTGATTTCCAGCCTTTGATGGATCTGAAAGTTCTCTTGCTAAAAATAAATGAAATCGGTAAACCACATCCGCTTCTTCTAACTCTTCAAGCGTACAGGTTTCTCCATCCACAATCTTCTTTCCTGCAAGATTGTAATGCTCTTTTGCATATGCCAGTTTTCCCTGACACATGCCGCCTATGATAAATTCCATATAAACTCCTTTTTCTGTTCTTTAAATCATGGCAGAAATCAGCTGTACCATAACGGCTGCCGCTAAGACTGCCAATTCACATAGTTCCACAAAGTATCCGGCAAGATCGCCTGTAATACCGCCAAACTTTGCATAAGACATCTTCTTATAATAGAGAAACACACCGGCTCCTGCCACCATACACGCTGCTCCTGCCACCATATCAACCATTAAAAATAATCCGGCTGACAAAAGCAGATATCCGATCATCACAAGCTGTACCCGTTTCTTCTCCGCATTTTGTGAAAATGCTGCCAGGGTGCCATTTCCTCTTGCATTTTGAAAGCTGACTACCGAAAGCCCGCTGTATGCCCTGGAATACACATAACCGATCCCAGCTAGCAGAATGCTTTTCTCGTCTGCCTCACTAAACAAACCAAACAAAAGAAACATATAGATAAATCCACGTATCACCGCAAATGCTCCTGCATTCGGATCTTTTAGTATCGCAAGCTTCTTTTCCCGGTCACCATATGAATTCAGCGCATCTGACGTATCCAAAAATCCATCCATATGGATGCCTCCGGTAACGAGAAGCGGAAGCACCACAAGGATTGAAGCACGAAGCCCATCCCCGGCTCCAAGCACATTAAATAGGCTATATGCCCCGTAAGAGATAAGGCCGATCACAGCTCCGATTAACGGGAAATAGCAGATCGCGTATTTCATATTCTCCTTTGTCCATTCTAGCTTTGGCATCGGAATCTTCGAATACATCGAAAACGCGATAATAAATCCTTTCATTCTGCCTCCTCCTTTTTCTTATGTCTAATCGGAATTCCATACACAACTTCCGTCACTTCATCTGCAATTCCTGCCATATACTGATTGACTGTTCCTAATAAACGGATATAAGCATCCATCTCTTCGCCGTAATCACACCCATCCGAAAAGACTTCATTTGTCACAACAATCAGATTACCACAGCTCTCACTTAATGCTTTGATTCCTTCGGTAATCGCCTCATACGCCTTTTCTTTTGCCCCATCATCCGCATACATCTCATTTGCCGCAAGATTGGACATGCATTCTAATAAGACCGTATCCTCTTTTGTAAAGGACAGGCTTTTCATATTCACATAGCATTCTTTTGTAATAAAATTCTTTTCTTTTCTTAAATCCCGATGTCTTTTGATCTTTTTCTCACACTCGCCATCAAATGGCATCATTGTTGCAATATAAAAAAGCGGCCCTTTGGCAAGGGAGCATGCCAGATTTTCCGCATACTCCGACTTGCCGCTTCCGCTTCCGCCTGTTACGACCGCTACCATCTACTATTCCTCATTTCTATTGTTCTCATGGTTGAAATGTTCGTATTGCTGCACATGGATATCCTCAAAGGTCCCCATCTCATTGTATACCGCAAGTCCCATTTTAAGAAGAGGAAGCACCGCAACCGCTCCTGTTCCTTCTCCCAGACACATATCACATGTGATCATCGGTTTTAGCTTCATCGCATCCAATACCATCTGTCCTGCCGGCTCTTTGGATACATGGGACGGAAGAATATAATCCACTGTCTTCGGCTCAATGTTTACTGCCATCAGTGCCGATACTGCTGAGATAAAACCATCTATCACGACCGGGATGCGGTAAATGGCTCCCCCTAGGAACAGACCTGCCATCCCTGCGATTTCAAAGCCGCCAAGCTGCCGTAATGCTTCTACTGCATCTTGTGGAGCGGTTCCTTCATGATTGGCACGCAGAATGGCTTTTTTTATTGCATGGATCTTTCGTTCCATTCCTTCTTTGGATAATCCGGCCCCATATCCGGTCACCGTCTCCACTTTTTCTCCTAACATAAAGGAAGCCAATGCCGAACTTGGTGTCGTATTTCCAATTCCCATCTCCCCGGTCGTGATAATCTTATATCCTGCTTCCTTTAGTTCTCTTACCATATCAATTCCGATCAGAATCGCCTCTTCGCATTCCTTTCTTGTCATGGCCGCCTCTGACGCCATATTCTTTGTCCCTCTTGCCACCTTACGGTCAATCAGGGTAAATGGCTTCACTTCCCTGCATTTGGCATGCTCACAATCCATGCCGATATCTACCGGGAATACATCTGTGCCGCTTACTCTTGCCATCGCGTTCACACTTGTCTTTCCCTCCGTAAAATTATGCGCAACAATTCTGGTAACCTTGGAATCCGTCTGGGTTACCCCTTCCTGCACTACTCCATGATCTCCGCACATAATAACAAGCGCGGAAGGCTCTATTGAAATTTGTTCGGCATTCTTCGTAATGCCGGCGATTTTTGTCACTGCCTCTTCAAGTTTGCCAAGGCTGTCAAGCGGTTTCGCGATTTTCCTCCATCTCTCCTTTGCCGCATCCATGTGTTCCTTATCGATTGCCACAATTCTTGCTGTCATCTGATTCAAATCCATACCTTTCCTCCTTTGGCCAATTTATATCCATCTTACTTGTTTCTATGGATATCCAGACCTACTATAACATATAAAGGCGGTTATGAAAATATGCTCTCCCCTTTTCTTCCTCTGCTGCCATCTTATTTTAGGTATATTGCTCCATCTAAAAATTATAGTTGAAAAGTTTTTATATATTTGATAGAATACCATTCGTGCGTCAAAAAAGTTCGAAATAATACAGTTTTTGTCGCTAAAAACGAAAATTAGATATATAACGGAGGAATTTACATGTCAGAAGTAAAATCAAACATTGCAAATCCAGCTCCATTAGGATTATTAGGTTTTGGTATGACTACTTGCTTATTAAATCTTCATAATGCAGAAATCATTCCACTTTCCATCGTAATCGTAGCTATGGGCTTCGCTTTAGGCGGTGCTGCACAGATCATCGCTGGTATTATGGAATTTATTAAAGGCAATACATTCGGAGCAACTGCTTTCACAGCATACGGCTTCTTCTGGTGGTCTTTAATCTTAATCTGGATGAACCCATTCGCTAACATCACTGCAAGTGACAGCAAGAGCATGGGCTTCTACCTTTTATTATGGGGTATCTTCACAGCTTTCATGTTCATCGGTACATTAAAGCATAACATCATCTCTATGGTGGTATTCGGTTCCCTTACTGTTTTATTCTTCTTATTAGCAATCGCAAACTTCAGTGGTTCTGTTATGGTTCACACTGTTGCTGGCTACGTTGGTATCTTCTGCGGTTTATCTGCTATCTACAATGCAGTAGGTCAGATCCTCAACGCAGAATTCAAGAAGAAAGTGTTCCCATTCTTCTAGAAGACGGATGGTACGTGCAGACGGATCGAAATAGCCCGAGATGTATGCGGTAATACAGCCGCATACCATGCCGACGTGCTTTGCACAATTTCTTTTCGGATGTTCGGACACATAAGCAAATAAAAGAGCATAGGCTTCTTTGCCTATCAGACAGGAATTTACTGTCTGATAGGCGAAGAAGCCTATGCTCTTTTTGTTCGTTATAAGTCGGACACTCCGGAAAAAATCGCACAAGGCACGCCGGCATGATATGCGGCTGTATTACCTTGCGTATTCCGGCCCATTTCCTGTATGGCGAGAATGCTGTATCCAAAAGCAAATCCAATGAACAGATACGTAAGGACAAGACGAATAATCAAACAAACAGGTATAAAATCAACATAGCTAATCAAGTACGATACCAATATGCAAAGAAATAAAGATGAAACAAACGTTTAAGCGTCCTGCTGCTCGTCTAGTATAGAGATAAGGGAATCGTACTCGTAGTGGTCGAGAGCGGATGTAAGGCGGGATAGAAATGACGCCTCGGCCGAAGGATAGGTGAAACGGGCAAGATCGGTTAGATACGCCTGAAGAAGGGCGTAGTCTTTTTCCACGCAGGCTTTTTTCAGACTTAGATAGGTGACGGATGAGATATGGGATTCTTTCCTTTCAGGCAATGGACAGGTTTCTTTTAGGTAGGTTTTCAGAATTGCCTCTAATGATTCCTGGTTCACTGGCTTTAATAGATACGCACAAAAGCCGGATGCATCGGTGAGTTGCTGGGCTTCAGAACGTTCTAGCGCAGTCATTAGAATGACCGGAGTGGTTCTGTTCTTGGTCTGGGAATCCGTCTGAATCTGATTTAGGGTTTCTTCTCCATTCAATCCCGGCATTAAGTGATCCATAAATATTAAGTCATAGGCTTCCTGTCTGGCATGCTTGATGGCTTCCTCTCCGCTTTGCACCGTCTCCACTTTTAGCCCATATCGAGCTAAAAATCCGGCAGCCACATGCAGATTGAGCGGATTGTCATCTACTACCAGTATGTGCCTTTCCATGCATGCATTATGCACTTCACCCTTTTGCGAAACCTTAACGATCTCCTCTTTTGTCTTTCTGCCGTATAAGATTGAAGACAATTCCATCTGAAGATCAGGCAGATAAATTTCACGGCATGGATAACACCGATGCCCTTTCTTCTCATCACATTCCAAGATCATATATATCTTTTCTTTAGCCGGATACAGGTTGGGATTCTCATTTTTCTGCATGAACAGTTTTCTTCTGATAAATACCTTATCATACTGTCCGTAATAATTTTCCGGAAAGGATGGAAGGATCTCGCATTCCGCATTATAAAACAGGAAAATAGCACGAATGGTTTCCGCTATTCTAGGATCGTTCTCAATTACAAGAACTGACTCCTCACATTCCTTTTTTTCTCCGTAAATTTCTGTCTTTCCCGCTGTTTTTTGTGGAAGATAGATGGTGAACTTCGTTCCGGTCCCATAGATGCTTTCTACACCGATCCTGCCTCCCATCAATTCAGTGAGATTCTTCGAGATGGAAAGTCCCAATCCGGTCCCTTTGATATGTCGGTTCTTAACCGAATCGACCTGACTGAATACCCCAAAGATATGCTCACAGTCTTCTTTCCGAATACCGATTCCGCTATCTTCTATTTCAATCTTTAATTCTACCATTCCATCATCTGTCTTTCCCGTAATCATCAGACTGATAAAACCCTGATTGGTAAACTTCACTGCATTTCCAAGCACATTGATCAGAATCTGGCGTATCCGCACATCGTCTCCAATTAAAACATCCGGAATATTTCGATCTACATATACAAGAAAATGGATTGGCTTGCTGCTAAGGCGGATGCTGATCATATGAACTACATCATTTATCAAAGTGGAGAAAGAATACTCCGCCTGTACGATTTTAAACATTCCGGCTTCAATCTTAGTGAAATCAAGAATATCATTGATGATCTCCAGCAATCCTTTTCCTGCACGATTGATACTGCTTACATCCTCTTTTGCCTCACTTGAGAGCGGACTCGTTAACAGCATCTCACTCATCCCAATTATTGCATTCATCGGAGTACGGATCTCATGACTCATATTCGCTAAGAAAGCACTCTTTGCTTCATTGGCACGTATTGCTTCCATACGGCTTTCATTCAATTCCTCAATAATCTTTAGCTTATCCGTCATATCCGTAATGATGATCATTTTTCCTAATGGCTGTTTATACCGATCATAGATTATGCTGATGCTTAAGTCACATTTTGCCCCATTGATCTTGCATTCCGCTTCTTTTCCCCCTTGATTCTCATCAAAGTAAAATAAGTCCTCTAACTTCTTCTTTGCAATCTGATCGGATGGCATATCAAAAAACTCCGTTGCACTTGTATTGCAGATCTCAATTTCCCCTTCCTCTGTTAATAGAAGAATTGGTATCTTTACAACGGAATAAATATATTCCGATACATTTCGAACTGTAATCCTGGAAGCATAATAATGGCCTGACCCAAGATATAAAAACAAAGTGCAGCAAAATTGATCCAATCCACTCCTGCAAATTATAATACTTTCTCCCTTTACCTCCAGATAATCACCTACCATAGCAGCGATCAGCATACCGATTGCTAACAAACAAGAGATTCCCATCTGCCTTTCTCTTTTCTTTTTTGCCCGCACGATTCCATGAATTGAAAGAATCAGCAAAATAAGAAGCATGCCGCAAAAATATATGGTGCAAACACGAAAACCAATTCCATCACGTTTTAAAAACATGGGATTCGATGAATCACGATAAAAATAAAATCTATTTTCTGATACTACAAATGGATATGTCACCAGTCCCCCCAAAACAGCAATCCTTCTGATCAGTTTTTTTGTTCTCTCCTTTATCGGAACCCATTCTGTAAATGCAAGAGATACTGCACTCCAAAATATATAGACTCCGGTCCATAATACAGACTGAAAGAAATCACTTGATTGATACGTACACCTTGCTAACACTATCAGCGAAAAGTTCCAAATGCTACTTGCCAGGCATAAAATACCCAAGTACCAGTTTGCTCCTATATTCTTTTCTTCACTTAAAAACATATGGATCGCGAATAGCATAGTGATCACTGCCATTCCATCCAGTACTAGCTCCTCTATCGAACTCAAATCATCACTCCCACTCTTTGCTTATAAATGTATGAAAACATGCACCAGCAAGTTTTCGATTGCAATCCAAAATGCTACTTTCCATCCGGGTTTCAGCTCTTCTTTTCTTCCTGCAAGCAGGTTGAGAATAATATATAGAAATATTCCATTGAGAGCACTTTTGCCTACATCATAAGATAGACCAATTGCAATAAATGTGTAGGCTGCAGAGACTGCTTCAATCCTTTTATGCCAGTCAACCTCCCTAATAATTTTCGTAATCAGTATCCCGGAAACAACAAGTGCTGGTGCCATTACAAATGATTCACTTTTTTTAAAGAAGTCATGAAAAATCAGGCTGACACCAAAACATAATGCGGTCACAAGAGTGGACACCCCGGTTCTTCCTCCTGCTGTGGTACCCACCACACTTTCTGTATAGGCAGTCACGCTGGAGGTACCAGCACATCCACTGATGATGCTGCCAACCCCATTCACAAACACGCTTTTTTTTATACTGCTCGGATCAAAATTCATATCATCCTGCTGTACAGGACGCAACACTGCTGTTATTGTAGCATTCGCATCAAAAAAATGAGTGACTGTCATTACAAACACCGAGATAATCAGGCTATGCACCGTCCCTATATTCTGAAACACTTCGGAAAAGTGTGGAAAATGAAATGCATTATTGCGAATCGCACCTAATGAAAACTCAGCTTTTGCAGCCATTTGCTCTAGCATCTCTGTTGGAATATTGTGCTTTTTTAAAACAGATAACAAAATCCCCACTATCGCCGCTACAAGCAGGCTAATTGTGAGGGCACCTTTTCTATAAAACTTTCGAACAATTACATAAGCAAAAAAAGCTGTAAAAAGACCAATTGTCTGCCCAGTCAGGGAAATACCAAAAACATTATACCGCTCCAGGGATGAACTATGATCAAATATGTAAGTAAAATGAATTCCTGATCTGAGTGCCCCCAGTCCAACCCCTGCAATAATTGCTTTCTTTATTCCATCGGGTACAATCCCCAATAATTTTTTATACCAGCCCCCACATACAGCAGCAATAATAATAATTCCAGATAAATAGGTGGCAAGCAGTGCCATCTTCCATGAGCCGCCATACTCTAAATTTACAATTATCACAAAGTAATAATTCATGCTAAGACCGGGTGCATATGCAATCGGAAGCTTTGTATAAAACGCACTGATTAACATTGTAAAAACAGAGGACACTACCGTAGCGACCAGCACTCCGTCATATTCCATTCCACATCTGCTTAAAATAATTGGATTTACAACAAGAATATAGGCCATTGAAACAAATGTTGTGATTCCGGACATGATTTCTGTTTTTAAGTCTGTATTATGTAATTTCAAGTTAAAAAAATCCATAAGTCCGTTTCCTTTTCTCTTTCCCCGTAAAAGAAGAATATAGTCTTTTCTTGCGGATAAATGTATAATTTTGGTACATTATAGCATTCTCAGGGGATTTTTTCAACATTAAAAGAGAGTTTTCCGACTTGCCCGCTTTCAGGCAAAACGAGGCCATTGAGCACCGGTCTGTCTTTTAATTCAGACTTCGCAGCTGATTTCCTCCCCTCAAGCTTTCCCTCCGCATTTCTCAGAGAATTTAAAATGAACAGGAAGTCAAGACTTTCCTGTTCATTAAAATCAACTACAAATTCTGAGTTAAACACTCATCACATCCTTGCAGATACAAATCAGCTTTTCTATCGGTTCAGACATATATTTATCTTTATGATAGAAGTCCTTTGTGCAAAAACTGTTTTTCCAGCAGTCTATCCATTTCATTTAATCGCGATGACCGTTTCTAGCAGTTGCTTTTCTTTCCGATCAAAACTGCAACTCCTAATGTTACCGCTTCGGTAACCGGCATAACGAACCAGATTCCGGATGCTCCAAAAACTGCAGGCAGTATCATCATCAGAATAACACTTAAGATTAATCCGCGTAGCAGACAGATTGTAAGCGCCGGGATTGGCTTTACAATTGCCTGATAATAATTGCTTAAAAACATGTTAAGGGCACACCCGATAAAGGATACAAAATAAATACGGATGGCAGCCGGTGCTAATGCCATGATTTCATCGGTTGGATGGATAAAGACGCGCACCACAGTCTCAGGCAATAAAAGACCAAGAAGTACAAAAAGCCCTCCAAGTATGGCTGCTGATACAAGCGCGATTCTCTTCACTTCCTTGACACGATCCATCTTTTCTGCACCATAGTTCATTGTGATTAAAGGCTGTGCTGCCTGAGAAATACCATTTCCAAGAGACATCACAATAATCGCGGTATTGGCAATAATGCTGTATACCGTAACCCCAATATCCGCTAAGTAAATTAAAATCTGACGGTTGAATACAAATGTCACGATACCGTTTGCCATTTCAATTAAGAAGCTGGAAAGACCATTCTGAAAGATTCGTCCAAGACTTCTAAAGGAAAATCCGTGTAGATCCACTTTAAGCGTATTCTGCTTGCAAAAGAAATGACTGCATAAAATCGTACAGGTAATAACAGAGCCTAACACGGTAGCAAAAGCTGCTCCTGCCATCCCCATTCTCATCGGGAATACAAAGATAAGATCCAGGATAATGTTTAAGATACCGCCTGTGATAACAGCTGTCATCGCCAGTTTCGGTGCATTATCATTACGAATAAATGCCTGCAAAAATGTAGAGAATACAAAGAACGGTGTTCCGATCATAAACACTTTTGCATACTCCCTTAAAAGTCCCATTGTAGCATCCGTACCACCTAGAAGGGTAAGGACCTCATCAAAGTACATAATTCCCAGTCCATCATAAATCAAAATCATCGCAATGCTTGCAAATAAAGCAGTTGTGAAGAATTCCTTTGTCTTCTTATGATCTCCTGCCCCTTTTGAGACAGCCATCATAACAGAACCGCCAACGCCAAATAACAGCCCGGTTCCAAAGAATATGGTAAATAACGGAAGAATTAAGTTTAATGCCGCAACCGCATTGGCCCCTAATCCTTTTCCTACAATAATAGTATCTGCCAGTACATAGATTGATGTCACTAGCGTCGCACTGACAGACGGTACTAAGTACTTAAAGAACAATCCTCGTATCGGATCCTGTAATAAGTCAGGTTTTTTGCGTGTTTTCATTTTCTTTTCCTCAATCCCTTTTTATCATACTTCCCAAGATAAGTTTCTATTATTATCTCGGCTGTTGTAGATTATAAACGTTAAAGTAACTTGAATGTCAACAGTAAATGTCGTAATATAATAAAAAAAGAAGAAAGGCTTATTTATGAAAGATCGTTTTAGCATACAGGAAATATCCAAAATATTTGGTGTTCCGAAATCTACCCTCCGTTACTGGGATCAGGAAGGGCTGATTCATCTGGAACGCAATGAAGAAAATCATTACCGCGAATTCAGCATTATGACAATGTATGAAATCATCGATATAATAACTTACCGCGCTCTTCGGATGCCGATTGAAGATATCCGGAAAGTAGAAACCGGAACACCCGAATTTCTTCGTCATACTCTTGCCGAAAAAGAAAAAGAGCTGGACGATCAGATTGCCCAGCTTATTAAAACAAAAGAAAAAGTGAAACGGAAACAGGAACACTTTGAAGAATATATCTCCCTTCTTACACAACCTTACCAGATCAAAACGCCGGATACCGCTTGGCTGATGCCCTTTCATTTCCAAGATAAAAGCCACTGGGATGCCTGCATGAGTGATTCCTATCACTTCTCTTTATACTTTTCCCCTTGTTCCTACTCTCCGCTCTACGGCCTTGCCGTCATAAGGGAAGAAGATCAGAATTTAAGAAACCCAGAAGAACCATTGCTATGGAGTTCTGCTTCTTCCAAAAACGAATATCTTAGATGTCTTTTAAAGGTATCTTATGATGACCACAGCGTACATGACCTTTCAAAGCATCATGACTATATCCGCACACAGCTTAACAAAACACCCGGCGTTACCATCGCAAGACACCTGTTTACAGCTTATGAGACCAAACGCTGTGATTATTACAAAGCATTTATAGAACTTCTATAAAACATTAACTGTCTCCAATCATTATGCTTGTTTTATAGCGTATAAGATTTACTGTCTTATCATACAAACTGCTTACTGCTTTTATGTCCCGTTACCGGTTCTTGTAATAAAAGATGGCAAGCTGCGTCCGGTCTCTTAAATTCAGCTTTTCTAATATGGTGCTCAGGTAATTCCGTACAGTTCCTTCACTTAAGTACATCTCTTCTGCGATTTCCTTATTGCTTAAGCCATCCGCTACCTTCTCTATGATCTCGCTTTCCTTTTCATTAATATGAAAGCTTGCATAATCGACGGATGGCTTTTTTGCAATCATGTCCGGAAGCTTTGAAATAATCTCATCCCCGAAAACACTCTGGCCCATATTCACCGCTCGTAGCGCAGGGATGATGCTTTCATAATCTTGTTTTAGCAGATAGCCTCTTGCCCCCATATGGAGCGCTTTTATTATGTATTCATTATCAGAAAATGTCGTTAAGAACAAAATTTTAGCATCTTTATGCTTTTCAAATATTTTCTCCGCCGCTTCCAGCCCCGTCATATGTTTCATTCGGATATCCATCAGAAGAATATCCGGTTTTTTCTCCTCGTAAAGCGTTACTGCATCCGCTCCATCATTTCCAATTCCTAAGACTTCTACATCCGGATCCATCTCCAGTATGATTTTTAACGAAGTACATACAAGCCTGTCATCATCTACGATTAAAACTTTCATATTCCATCACCCCTGTTCCTTCCTTTTCTTTGGTATCGAGATAAAGATACGATACCCCTTGTCATTTGTAATATTGATCATACCGTCTAAGGCATCTACTCGTTCTCTCATATTGGAAATGCCCATCCCGCCGGATTCCGCTTTTTTAGCAGTCCCATTATCCTCTAGCAAAAGCTGATAGATTCCCGGATGTTCCCGAAGCACGATTTCCACCTTACTTGCATTGCTGTGGCGGATGATATTCGATAATCCTTCCTTTACGATAGCAAGAAAACAGTACTTCACATTGCGGTCCACATTCTTTCCCATATCATAGTCTAACGTAATCTCACAAAAGGTAAAAGACTCTGTCAGCTTTCTTACCTCCTGCTCTAAATCCACCGATTCATCATGCAGATTGTGCACGGATTTTCGTATGCTGTCCATTGCCTCATCCAGTGTATTCTTAAGCTCCGATAAGTAACCGCCCATTCCTTCCTCTTTATTCATTACTTTCAGTGCCCCTACCATCAAAATAGAACGGGAAATCATATGTCCCACATTATCATGGATCTCTCTTGCAATTCGGTTTCTCTCCTGTAAGGTTGCCGTATAGATATCATTATCCTGTTTCTCACATAATTCCTTGTTCTGGTGCTCTAACTGCATAGCAAGCTCTGCTCCGGAATCCCGTATCTGCCGGTTTTCCATTGAAAGCTTCTGTAACTTTGCAGTCTTATTTGCAAGTAATACAGAAAGAAGCAGGCCTATGACAATCCATGCCCCTCCTGCCATGCTGCATCCATCCAGGTAAGGTATTAAGCAGGATAATGCCGCCGCCCCATAGATCCACTCCCGATAAAGCAGTGTGTCATAAATAAGCAACGGAAGAAATGCTACGGCATCAGGCCTTAGAAACATCATGATCACACCGCCTAAAAGAGCCGCCTTCTGTCTATGGGAATGTTCAAAATAGGACTGCAGACAGGCTGAAATAAAAGCGATGCATAAAATCACAACGCCTGCTTCCATATCCCATTTGCCGGCGAACAAAAGAATGCCCACAAGCAACAGAATCCCTTTGTCTTTTATTGCTTCCATACATGCCTCCTCTGCTCTGCTTCCAGAATTTTAACAATTCCTCTTTCTTTATTATAACCATTTTATCCCTGTCATGTCCATTTCTTTTCCATATCCAAACCGGATAATCAAAGGCAAATCACTTAAAATCCTATCTTCTATTCACTCCTTCCATCTAAGCCATTGTTTCTGTCTTCACCTATATGTTGCTTCTTTCATACAAACAAATGACATTTGTCATCTTGATTCATGAGCCCTGACACTTACCTGCAAAAAATGAAATGGATATAATGGCATTAGAAAGAAACGAAAAGACATCATGGGAATGAAAAATAGAAAGAATCAGAAAGGAAGGATTTTAAGCATGAGTACTGTTGTAAAAGTTGAAAACCTGGTAAAACGCTATCAGAATTTAGTTGCCCTTGATCATATGAACTTATCGATTGAGGAGGGCGAGATCTTCGGTCTGCTTGGCCCAAACGGTTCTGGCAAGACAACTGCCATGAACTGCATCTTAGCGCTCTTAAAGTATGACAAGGGCAATATCGAAGTATTTGGAAAGCCGATGAACCCAGATAGCTATGAATTAAAAAGGAGAATCGGCGTGGTGCTTCAGAACGTAGCCGTATTCGACGAACTGACCGTTTATGAGAATATTGATTATTTCTGCGGACTCTATGTTTCGAATAAAAATACAAGAAAACAGATGGTGGAAGATGCCATTCATTTTGTAGGTCTGGATGAATTCCGCAAGTTCTATCCAAAGAAATTATCCGGCGGCCTTTTAAGAAGACTGAACATTGCCTGCGGAATTGCTCATAAACCGGATCTGATCTTTATGGATGAACCGACGGTAGCCGTAGATCCGCAAAGCCGCAATAAAATTCTCGAAGGCATCCAGGAACTGAATAAAAATGGCGCAACTATCATCTATACTTCCCACTACATGGAAGAAGTCGAACAGATCTGCTCTAAGATAGCAATCATCGACAAAGGGAAGAATGTAGCTTATGGAACAAAAGAGGAATTAAAGGCAATGATCAAAACCGGAGAGACCATTTCCATTGACGTGCTTTCTCTTCCGGAAGAGAATCTTGCCTGCATCAAGACACTTCCTCATGTATATCAGCTTGACTATGATCATAAACAGCTGAAGATCCGCTACAGCGGCGGAAAACATAATGTCATTCGTATCTTAGATTACTTGAAGAATCAGGATATTTCATTCGGAAGAGTCTATTCCGAGCTTCCGACATTAAACGATGTGTTCCTTGAAATTACAGGGAAAGCATTACGGGATTAGGAGGTTAATTATGATGTTTCATTTATTCAGATATCGGCTCAAAGCACTGCTTGGAGATAAAAAGCTTTTATTCTGGCTTCTTCTCTTCCCACTTTCCTTAGCAACCTTATTTAAGTTAACTCTTGGTGACGGAACAGATGTTACGGATCAGTTTTCCACCATCCCCATCGCTGTCGTGGTGGAACAGGAAGAAGGATCTGATACCTTTCTTTCTACCGTGGAAAAGATTCAAAATGGAGAGAACCCTCTTTTTTTAGTGAAAAATGTGTCAAAGGAGGAGGCATTCTCCTTACTCGATGATAAAAGCATAAACGGAATTATTACTTATGGTTCTTCCATTGAGCTTACGGTAGGCAAAAGCGGACTGGAAGAAAGCATTGTAAAATCCTTTGTAGAACAGTATAAGCGAAGCAACGCAATCCTTACCGATATTGCCATTCATCATCCTGAAAAACTGGAAAATGCGATGAGCATGCTGACAGACGGAAACAGCTATTTAAATTCCGTATCCCTTGGCGGCGAATCCATTTCCTCAAACTATCAGTATTATTACGCATTGATTGCCATGACCTGTATCTACGGCTGTTTTCTTGGCACCAAGAACAGCACGGATGTCTTAGCAAACTTATCCCCTCTTGCAGCCAGAAGAACCATCACACCGACTCATAAGATGAAACTGATTCTCTCCGATTTAGCCGCTGCCCTGGTGATTCATTTTGCAGAGATCCTGTTAGTTGTATGCTATATCCGATTTATCCTCGGCGTTAACATTGCAGTGAAGCCGGCCCTATTCTTCCTGGCATGCTTCTTCGGAAGCCTGATTGGCATCTGCATCGGACAGTTTATCGGTGCCATCTCAAAAGGAAGCGAAAACTTAAAGATGTCAATCAGCGTTGCCGTTTCCATGCTGCTAAGTTTTCTAAGCGGCCTGATGGTAGCAGAGATCAAAGATATGATTGCACAAAAAGCACCTATTATCAATTCGATCAATCCCAATGCGCTGATTACGGATATGTTCTACAGTCTGACTGTGTATGATGATTATACCCGCTATATAAAAAGCCTGATTTCCCTTATCATCCTGGCAGCCATCCTGTTAATCGGAAACTTTCTTGTTATTAGGAGGGAACGTTATGCAAGTATTTAAAGCATTTTTTCGAATTACCAAACGTGAGATCACAACGTGCCTTATTAATCTCGGCGTATTCGTTGCACTGGCCGTTATGATCATGAACAGCAATACAAGTGCAGTGGAAGATTCCTTTCAGGAGGCGGATATTCCAATCGCCATTGTAGACCGTGATCATAGTGCAGAGAGTGAAGCAGTTGAAGAGTACCTGAATTCTACTTATCATACAGTTTCTGTAAATGATTCCAAAGACGACCTTCAGGATGCCCTGTTCTTCCGTGATATCACATATCTTGTCATCCTCCCGGAAGGCTTTTCGGAATCTCTTTATAAAGAAGATGTTTCCCTCGCTGACACGGTTAAGGTTCCGGATTCCTATACTTCCATCTATACGGATATTGATCTAGAACAGTTTTTCTCCACTTTAAAACTTTATGTAAATAGCGGCTACACCGTTTCAGAAGCATTAGACTCCATTGATCAGGCCTCAAAAGTATCGGAAACATCCGTCACCTTACGGCTGAGGGAACATGCAACCGAAAATCATTCCAAGACTTATTACTACTTCCGCCTTCTGCCATATCCACTTTTGGCACTGGTCATCAGCTGCATCAGTCTCCTGCTTTTAAACTTTAATAAAACAGATATCAAACGCCGTTCGCTCTGTTCTTCCCTAACGCTTTACAGCCGGAATGCGCAGCTGACCATCGCAAGCCTTATCCTTTCCCTTATATTCTTTACAGTTACAATGGGAATCGGATATATCTTAACAAAAGGAACGCTCTTTGAATCCTCTATCTGGATTTATTACATGATAAACGGACTGATCATGACATTCACCAGCCTTTCTATCGCTTATCTGATCGGCATCAGCATTAGCTCCGCAGAGCAGGTCAGCATGATTGGCAATATCGTTTCCCTGTCCTTATGTTTCCTGGGCGGCATCTTTGTTCCGCTTTCCATGATCAGCACGAAGGTACAGTATTTCGCAAGAATCCTTCCGACTTACTGGTATACGAAGATCAATCAGACACTCGGCGGATATACCGTTCTTCCTTCTGCATTAAGAAAAGATATATTCGGCCAATATCTGCTTCAGCTTCTGACCGGCTTCTGTATCTTCTGTATCGCTCTTTTGATCAGTAAGCAGAAAACCCAGAGAGCCTAACTCATATCATTCTGACAATATCATAAATTAAGCACTTCTTTTCAATCCGTGCAAATAATCAATCGGCTGCCACACTTTGATACGCTTCTAAGTGTGGCAGCCGATTTGTTTCTATTACTCTTGTTTCGCAACCTTGCTCCAAACACATTTTAAGCTATTTCAAAATGTGAATACCTTATAAACTATTTTTAATAAGAATACCTTATGAACTATTTCAGCCCTTAATCCTAACGTATGCTAGGAAATAGGTACTAAAATTTTTACTTTTTCTAAATTTATTTTCCATTATTTGTATTTTGTGGTATAATATATTACAAATTCAGATATAAATTTTATTCTTTCGTGTTTTCGGTGTATAAAAAATGGGGGCCGGAATATTCTAAAAGAGTAATTATTTTAAGCTGAAGAAACCATCGTAAGCATGGATCTTGATTTTATTATCTTGCCTACAGATACATAACTACAGATTATAAGATTTTACCTGCCTGAAGATGACTATTAATAATAGTAAAGGAGAATGCATATGATATCCAATAAAAGAGTAATCAATCTATTTATAGAAGAAGGTTACAATGATAAGAATTTCAGCGCTGTAATGCAATTGCTTTCTGCGGACTATATCGATCACAGCCCGGCCGGCAGTTCCTCTCCCGAAGCGGCTATTGACACTTTAAAGCAGGTTACCGCTGCCTTTCCTGATCTGCACGCCGAGATTCTTGATCTTGTAGAAGAAAACAACAAGGTAGTGGGAAGATTTCTGTTCACCGGAACACATAAAGGTGACTATATGGGCATCCCCGCCAGCGGAAACACCATTTCATTCGAATCGATTGAGATGTTTTTCCTTGAAGATTCTAAAATCATAGAGTCCTGGGGATATTGGCCAGACAGCTCTATTCTAAAACAGCTCACAAAATAGATCATAATAAGAAGCCAAAAGGTGCTGCCACATTTTTCGTGTGGCGGCACCTTTTGTTTTTGAAACCTAACTTTGTCTAAGCCTAGTTCTGTTAGAAATTAATTTTTCCGGAATCAGATTTTGTTAAAATCTCGTTTTATTAAAACCTGATTTTATTGCGCGCTGATATTCTATTGCATGACTGCAGTCTCCGGCTTGGTGTTAGCAATAATCCCTTCAATCTGTTTTACAAGCTCCGGGTAATCTACACCTGTAAAATCTGTAGTATCGACCAAAACAGTCTTTCCTAATGAGAACTCTGAAATTCCCATGGAATGAATCCATTCCCGGAACTCTTCTAACGGTATCGGCGGCGGACAGCTGTCATTCCTGTCATTCTGTGAATCGTAGCCTACGGCTGCATGTCCTCTGTGTCTTTCCGGGGACATCTCTCTCTCCATATAACGCTGATATACGGCGTCCATCTGTCCCTGAAACAAAACAGTCAGAATTTCATAAGAATATTTCTTTGCCAGTGCATTCAGCTCTTCTTTCTCTCTGTCATGAAATACATTCTCCAAGATGATATTTCCGCCAGTACGCATCTGGGCTTCTGCCATATAATACAAAAGATGATTGCTTGCAATGCCAAGCTTCCGTTTCTCCACAGAGGACCGAAAGCCAACTTGATCAAATAAGATTTCTTTCACTTGATCCTTGCATGCTCTTGGAACCCCTATTTTTTTGCTCAGATACTCTGCAAATGTAGCTTTCCCGGTTGCAGGCATTCCGGCAATTAAAATCAGATATCTTCCCATAGCCGCCTCCCCTTATATTTACCATAATTTTAGTGGAAATTAAAGTAAGTATAGCACAGCATTTTTGGATCCTCAAGAAAACATTTGTAAAATTTAACTAAAGAAATTCTGTGTACAGTAATTACCGTAAGAGCCGCCTAATGCATAACCGGCACCCAAGTTTGTAAAGGAAGTATTCAGCATATTGCTTCTGTGTCCGCTTGAATTCACCCAGCCATTTACAGAATATAATGCATTGCCATATCCTCCGATGATATTCTCACCGGCTGCACGATAGGAAATTCCTTCTGCTGCCATTCTATCATAGGGACTTCTGCCATCCAATGATGTATGAGAGAAATAGCCTTTTGACGCCATATCCTGGCTGTGTTTTCTGGAAGAAGAAGCTGCCTCATCAGACCAGGATAATACAGACCGTCCGTTTCTTGCACGAAATGAGTTTGTAAGATCTAATACTTCCTTTTCCCATGCTTTTAATACTGCATCCGTTTTACCGGAACTTGTAACATTGGAAGACTCCACGTAAATGCCGTCAATCGTACCGTTTCCAAGGATATCCATAAAGAATGTGATCTTCTGTCCGTTTGCGCTTACGGTGATTGTCTTAGACAGAGATTTGGATGTATCAAATACGGCATTAATATTGGAAACTGTGGAATTGGTTGTCAGACCACAGTAAGAAAAATCGTTAGAATCGGTATACCATCCCACTACCTTATCATTTGCGACTGCAATCATCGCAAACTTCGTATAGCTGGAATTATAAACATAATAATTATAATTAAATTCTGTCACGTCAGTACGGTTCGGAGAACCTAACTTCGATACGAGAGAACTTTTGGACTCGCCAATAGAAATGGTCTGTCCTTTTATCTGAATGGATGCTTCCGAAGACTGATTTTCATTGGAATTCGTATTATCTGATGGTTTCTGAGTCGGTACAGCAGTTGGCTTTACAGTTGCTGTTGGAGCCTTCGTTGGTACTGCGGTCGGTTTAACCGTTGATACCGGCACTTTCGTTGGCACGGCTGTTGGCTTAACAGCTGATGTCGGTACTTTCGTTGGCGTCGCTGTCTGATTCTCAACTACAATCTGATCCATTATGGGTGAGTTTTCTGTCTTGTCAGATTCTGAGATAATTGTAGTATCCACTTGTTCTGATACAGATGTATCAGCAGACATAGCCGATGTCATCTCATCTTTTGCAGATGCGAAATCTGCCTCGTCGCTCTGTATGTCCTCTTTTGATGACACTATATTTTCTGTATCTTCCGTATTTTCCATAGCAGCAGGCTTCTCTTTCGGGTCTGTACTCTCTACTGTCTGATTCACTTTAGTGTCTTGTGATGATGCCAGGGTAGTCTCTGTTTCTGCATCTGCAGGGTTTGCCAGCAGATCAACACTCTTATTACTGCAAGCAGTCAGTAAGAATGCGGTACAGATGGCAGCCATACATAGTTTTCGTTTCATAATAAATCCTCTTTCTATCCCTTTTCTCTTGTCACATTTCAACATTTTTCTGTCTTTAAATATGTCAATTTTCGACACGTGACATAGATTTATTATAAAGGGGCTGCCCCTTGATTACAACCTTTCCCATTAGTTCCCTGTTTTTTACTCAAAAAGATATTGTGATTCCTGCTCAATCATTTCCAGTATTTCTTCATTTGCTTCGCTGTTCTTTTCAAATGCAAGTTCACTCTGGCTTACTTGCTCAAACTCCCTTATTTCCCCGCATATATCCACACCAAGGATTTTATGTTTCTCACAGATATGTTCGTATATTTTTTTTAATTGCCGAACAGTAAGACTTCCCTGATCCCAGTTTGTCTTCACTTCTGACTCATCCAATACATCTTTGTCAATTGAGATATAAACCGGATACAAGAGCCCCGACTCAGAAAACAGCTCTACGCTCTGTTCCATATCCATGCTGCTTTCACTAAAGCTAATTACTTTTTCCTGATATTCTTTTGGAATCTGTCTGATCAGTTCTTCCTTCGCTCCGATCAGAATTACTTTCTGTATGTACACATTTTCGTCTAATACCCGCTTCACCCAGCTTCCGCATGAAAGCAGCTCCGCAAACATAGATGGCTGAAGGTCGGTATGATGATCGAATAAAACAAGCATAAATGGAACATGAATCTGTTCCAGATATAAATAAGTAACATAATGATAATTTCCGGAATCAATATAATGCACATCTGTCTTTTCTGCTTTTTTAAGCCGTTCCCTTATAATCGTTACGGCCTCTTCATCACAATATCCATCTGCGCCGGAGAGCGTCGTAAAGTCAATCCAGTCATAAGGCATCTTCCTATAAAAATGCTGATGCTTATATGCATTGTCAAAGTTTAAGATTGTCATCTTCCGTTTCAAATCCATTCCTCCTTCTATGCTGTTCATTTGATTGTTTTTATGTATTCCTTCTCCGGCGGATGTCCGTCCTAAGACAAGTTCTTTCTTTTATGCGATTCTTAAAGAACAGTCACCTTTCTTTTCGCATTCCCATAAGTTCTCAACACCGCATCGAACCATGCTTTCCACCGCTTCTTTTGTATAAAACGCCATATGCTGTGTCATCGTCACATTTGGAAACTGGCGCAGATAGGCGATATCACGGTTACTGATAATATCCGAGCGTAAATCTCTGTGATAAAGTCCCTCTTCATATTCTATCACATCTAAGCCTAACGCTCCAATCTTCTTCGTTTCAATTCCCTTAATCAAAGTAGACAGTTCCATCAGACTTCCTCTTGCTGTATTGATTAAAATAACGCCATCTTTCATCTTTGCGAGTGTCTCTTCATTCACCATATGATAGGTATCTTTTGTAAGTGGTGCATGGAAACTGATAATATCGCATCGTTCATAGATCTCATCCATAGATGCAAACGTACACATTCCTTCCAGCTCCTTTTTCGGATGTCCTGCATACGCTAAGACCTCACATCCAAATCCCTGCAGATTCCGGATAACCGCAGCTCCAATACTTCCTGCACCTACAATACCGATGGTCATATTACGCATCTCTCTTCCCTGAAGTCCTGCCAGCGAATAATCATTCACATTTCCTCGGAATAAAGCCTGTTTATAATTTCGCATCGCCATCAAAATCAGCATAATCGTATAATCCGCCACCCCGTTCGGTGCATAATTCGCATTGCTGATTACAATGCCTGCCTTCGTCGCATAGTCTACATCAATATGATTATAGCCAATCGTACGGGTAGAAACCGCCTTCACTCCATATACCTTCATCCGATCAATCAGATCCTTATCAAGCTTGCTAAATCCAAGAATGCTTACATACTCAAATCCTTCCAGCAAATGCGCATTCTCCTTAGTCAGCGCATCGCATACGTATGTAATCTCCACCTGATATTCCATCTCCGTCTTCTTAAAGCTTTCCAGCTCATCATTTCTCACTTCGAACGCAATGATCTTCATCTTAATCCCTCCCGCAGAACTTGTATACATGAATACTTTCTATAATAAATACCATGTATTCCAAAATTAATCAAATACTTACTTTAAATCAATACCACGTCACAGCGTCACATTGCTTTCTCGCTCCATCTCGACTGCCTTTATTTATACTGTCTTCCACTCCTCTATCCTGCGCTCAATGCCTCCCCTCATCAATCCCACTCCCTGTTCCTTTGCATCCATCCCCTACCTTCAAAATCCTTCCCCCCGCTCCAAAGTCCTTCCAACTCTCTTTAAAATCCTCCCCAAACCCTTCCTCCGGTATTCTCAGTAAACAAGCGAGCGAATCGGCCAAGGAAAGAAGAAGAACCTGTATGCGTGGTCGCCTAGTTCCAAATGTCCGGCTCATAACGAACAAAAGACTCTGCTTCCTTTGACTATCAGACAGTGTATTTTACTGTCCGATAGTCAAAGGAAGCAGAGTCTTTTATTCATGTGTCCGAACATTTGGAACTAGGCGGTCGTGCCTACAGGCTGTCCCTCTTTCCTTGTCCGATTCCCTATTCCGTATTTCTAGAACATCTTCTTTGAAAGCTTCTCCACGATGTCGGCAACACAGCCGGATTCGAATGGAGTTTTAAGGCCTACTGCCGGAAGCATATTTACGAAGAAATCGCTTGCGGAAAGTTCGCAAAGTTTTAAATAGCTAGCCCATGCTGCCTTATAATCCTCATCCATCCATACCTTGTACTGGAATGCACATGTCTGTGCAAGGCAGTAATCAATATAGTAGAATGGCACCTGATAGATATGGGATTGTTTCTGCCAGAAACCGCCATTTGCCATAAACGAATCATCACCGTAGTCAAGATGTGGTTTATATTCCTTCTCTAATTCCACCCATGCTGCTTTTCTTTCGGCTGGTGTCATCTCCGGATTTTCATATACAACATGCTGGAATTCATCTACTGTACAGCCATAAGGAATAAATGCTACTGCATCTTCAATATGCATCTCAACATAATCCTTCGTTCTGTCACCGAAGAATAACTTCATCCAAGGCTCTGTAAAGAATTCCATAGACATGGAATGGATTTCTGCTGTCTCCATTGTAATTTCGGCATGTTCACGAATTGGATCCTTGCCGGAGATATAGCCCTGGAATGCATGACCGCATTCATGTGTGATAACATCAATATCACCGCTGGTTCCATTAAAGTTTGCGAAAATAAATGGAGAATTATATTTTGGAAGGTAGGTCATATAGCCGCCGGCTCTCTTGGTCTTTCTTCCTAATACATCAAATAATTCATTCTCTGTCATGAAATCAAAGAATTCCTTTGTTTCCGGTGACAGTTCTGAATACATCTGCTGTCCATCTTTCATAATCTCTTCCGGTGTTCCGGTTGGTTCCGGATTACCATTTTTAAAATAAACGCTTTCATCAATTGCAGAAAGCTTATCGAGTCCAAGACGTTCTCTTCTCATATCATGAAGTTTTTCTGCAAATGGAACCCAGTACTTCTTGACCTGGTCACGGAAGTTTTTAACCATTTCCCTATCATAGCAGTTACGTCCTATACGATAGTATCCAAGTTCCACATAGTCCTTGAATCCTAACTCTTTTGCCTGTTTGTCACGGTTCTTTACAAGGCTGTCATAAATACGGTCAAGCGCTTCACCATTTTCCGCCATCCACGCGGAACGTTTTGCATGTGCCTTTTTACGAACTTCACGATCAGAGTTATTTAAGTACTTTCCTAATAAGGATAAGTTAAGAGTCTCACCTTCCCAGTCAATCTTAGCACTTGCGATCAGCTTTGTATATTCGGTTGTTAAAGCATTCTCTTCCTGCATTAATGGGATTAATTTTTCATCAAAGGACTTAATTCTCAATTCCATATTCTTAAATGCAACTTTGCCAATCACGCCTTCTAAATAATCACGGTATGGTGAGTTATAAAGAAGCATCATATAATTAACATTTAAGCTGTCAATCTTTGGTCCAATTTCATCATAGTAATCATTCTCTGCGGAATAGAACTCATCCTGAGTATCGATATCGTAACGGATATGAGCAATCGTCATCAATGTATCGATTTCAGAGGTCAGCGCATAATATTTCTTATGCACTTCGAACTGCTCTTCCCCACTTTTCGCCGCTTTGAATTCTTCCATTAATTCATTCATCTTTGTCTCCACGTCCTCAAACTGGACGCGTTTGTATGGCATATCTTTAAATTTCATCCTTTTCCCTCCTGATAGTGATTTACTGATTATCTTAACGCGATTTCAATAAAATGGCAATACATATAGTTCCGATTCTACTATTTTCATCATCTATTATGATTTTATTTTATAAAAAATACACATTTGTTCTGTAAATTCCCAAATCAGGTGACATTCCACACTAAGCAGAATACACTATTAATAAGATTGTTTTTTGGGAGTGAGACAGTTGGAATACCGAAAAGAAACTTGCACAGGGAAGCGTTATTATCCTACCTCCTCTTCCCCTTCTGATAGTACCATTCCGGAAGCCTATGCCGGCAACTATCCGGCAAATGGGATTTTTCCGGCAAAACCATTTCATGGAATGCAGATTTTCTACTCCATCAGCCATGCCGCAATCCACAAACAGGATGACTTTATTGGAAAGGATGCCGAGCGTGTATTAATCGGACACAGCCTAAGTTCTCATCTCGAGCTGAATGGCTATGTGGAAATATGCTCAGCCGGAGGCTGTCTGCGAGCAACAATCCAGGTATCCTTAACCGATATTGCCAATCCTGAAAACACCGAAATCTCTTATCTCATCCTTTCTCCTTCTGAGACAGCCAAGCAGCCATTTCATATTTGTCTGGATCTCTCCCCAGCCATTTCGGAAGCTTATGCAAGCGTCGTAATTGTGGCAGAATTTGAATCCTGCACTCGTTATCTAAAACTCAGTGGGAAACTAAAAAATGAGCACTCCTGTCCGGTTCCTCCATGGGTACCGCCCATACCGGAGGCAAAGCCTGTGCTCCCTCCCTGCTTTTTATCTGATGATACCAGAATTGACGAGCATGGCACACTTCTTTGGAAATGCGCCACACTGACGGATGGTCCTGGAGGTTTTCCGACCGGTTCCTATCAAATATCCGAAGAAGGCTTTATTCTCCTTGAAAAAGTGTCCGGCTCTTCCATATACGGAACTTATTTTGGTATACCGGAACTCTATGGAAGCGGAAGCTTTTTGGGGGTGATTCGAGAAGAGGAATGTGTCAAACAGATTATAATCGAAGCCAACTGGCATGGAAATCCGCCTTATTACTGCAAAGAAACATTTGAACCTGGAAAATTAAGAATCGCTTTTACGGAAGATGGAAATCGTTTTCATATGAACTACTCCCAGTGTGGGGAACCAGCCACACTCTCGGGTCCTCCGCGTATTGGCTATCTTGTCTATCCGAACTTCTATCCGCTTGACGGTATGTACTGGGAATACAATGAAATGCCGGGGCAGCAGATTCCAAAAGAAGGTATTCTTCGTACCCTCCTGAATCCGATCTCTCCCGGCCTTTTATCCAATTCAATTCTTGGTTTTTATGATCATAACAAAGGAAGCCTGAATGGAAAAATAGTCGGCAATGTCCTTCTTTGTTACTTTTTCTATAGTTTAAAAGATGATAGCATCTGCTATGGTGAAGCTTGCTTTCTATTTGATCCGTATTCCCAGTGTTTTATCGCGACCTGGAACCCGGCAGGATCCATCTGACCCTTGGTTAAACAGTATCCCTTCTTCCTCTCTTATCAGTCTTGTTACCATTTCCTGATCTCTTTTTTGACTGCTAAAAGAGAGGAAGAAATTACAGCCTTACATCTGTTTACGCACAATCCTATATTCATCACCAAACTGAAAATAAGGACAGGCATCGAATGTATCGGTTAAAAACTTGCCCATCTCATCTTCATCTAAGTTCATTAAGCACACATAACATTCATATTCTTCATCATAATCATAATTCATGCAGCATTCACAGTTTGTTCTCTTGCTCATCTTATATTCCTTCCTTTTCTGTCTTTCCTTTTCTTCTGTCTTCTCTTACTTTTCCCTTGGTAAGCTGTTGCTTTTAGTGTAGCAAATTTCCCTTCACAAATCTAGTAGGCTGCTAAAATTCTTGCCCTTGGCTGTTTGTCTAATCCTTATTGACACAAAATGCTTTTCCATTTATAGTAATTATAAACCTAAAATAGGCATTAAGTCTAAATGATAAGGAGATATCTATATGACCACTACATCTTTAAAGCTGCTTGCCCTGATTCTGATGTTTCTTGACCACATAGGAGAATTCATCCCTGGCATGCCAGTCTACCTTCGATGGATCGGAAGGCTGTCTGCCCCACTATTCATGTTCTGTATGGTATGGGGACTGCATTACACCAGAAACCGGATGCATTATCTGAAACGGATGTACTTCTTCGGCGTCTTTATGGCAGCTGTTAATCTGCTTCTTAACAATATCCTTTCCGAACCATATCACTACATAAGCAATAACATCTTTGTTACCTTACTGCTTGTCGGCATTATCGTAACCATTTCTGAAAAAGCAAAAGAGAGACCGGACAAACGCATCTTTATGTGGACCTGCTTCTTTGCATTTGAATTCTTCTCTACCATCATCTGCATCCTGCTTGGTTCCTTTGCCCCTTTATATGGAATATCATCCTTTGTCGGCGCCATCCTTCCTAATCTTATCTTCAGCGAAGGCAGTTTTATCTTTGTGGCACTCGGTGTACTGATGTATCATCAGAAAGAATCCAAACGTGGACTCATTACCGTCTATGTGGCTTTCATCGTGATCTATACATTCATCACTACCTTTGCCATGAGCCAGGCATACGGAATTACCGATTATGTCCATTTCTTTCTTCATGAAAACTATCAGTGGATGATGATATTCTCACTTCCTCTGATGCTTGGATACAATAATCAAAAAGGTGCCGGGTTAAAATACTTCTTCTATATCTTTTATCCAGCTCATATCATCCTTTTATATCTGGCTGGAAACCTTTTATTTTAACAGCGGTTTCTCTAAAAATAAAAAATTCTATTTAATTGGGTTCTCTAAAGAACTTCTATATACAATAAAAAGTCAGGATAAGGCCAAGAAAGCGGCTTTATTCTGACTTTTTATTATAATTTTATCTTCGTTCTTTATCTAAACTTTCCCCTCGTCTACTGGCACATTGATTTTTCTCCCATGAGATCTATCATAATGCACCTCATGATATTTCTCTATTGTATATCCTACGTTTTCTACTTTTTTACTGAAGTTTAATAATATCATCAAACAGATCTTTATGCTGTTCAATGTATTCCGGAGATGCCACCACTACATAATTAGATTCCTCAATCAGTTTCGTTAACATCTCAACATAAGTCCCATAATCAGATGCTTTTGCCGTCTTGATCTGCTCTAACATTTCTTTTAATTCATTAATATCATAATGACTGATGGTACGGATTGCAGATGTGAATGCACCGGTCAGTTCTCCGGACGGAACGGAATATCCTGCATAGGTTGAAAGGATATAGCTTTCCAGATCTTTATCTGTTAGTTTGGATGCAATGGATTTTATATATTTATCCATGCTATCGATCACTTCAATCGAGTTTGCCGCATTGGCATCCCGGTACGTATACACCAGGAAGATACTTTCATCCAGTGATGCACCTGCTCCATATGCGCCTCCGTTAAATCGGATCTCCGGAATCAGATAACCATCATTTAACATCGTACACATATTGACCATGCCGCCGTCAAACTCCACACCGGACTTTGTAAAATCCGAACTCCATACCACATACTGCACATCGGAGCTTGTGGTATAAGCCTGATGTCTTGCACAAGTTGGAAGCTCATATTCCGCATCTTTTACGGTCATAAACGGGAACTGTTTTACAAAGTCTGCTTTTACTTTATTGAATGCATTCAGTGACCATTCGTCTCCTGCGATTGCAATTGACATGCCATTGCGGATAAATGTCTTCTGACGTACTTCTTCCAGCTTCTCGATTACTTTCTGTGGATCTTTTTGCATCTGCTCTTCAATATCCTGAATAAACTCATAAAAACTTAATCCGCCCCAATAATCCTGATAACGCATTGCCAGATTAGAATACCCTGCTGCACTATACATCGCAACGGTTAACGGATCTGCAAGTACCGATACATAGGCTGCATTGATCGCATCAATCGCTCTCTTGATATAAGTCTCAGCGTTTTCTAATTTTGTCTTTAACAGCACATCGGTAAGGAAATCAGCCGCTTCCTTATATTCATCTCGCATTGCATAGAAGCTGATATAGTAAGAAGGTGCGATCTCATTCGTCCTGTAATCCTGTTTCACGGTCAGTGCCATCTGCATGCCGTAAGTCAGATTCATCATATTGGCAATCACCTGATTCTCGGTCCAGTCACCAGCCGGCATGCCAAGAGAAAGCATATTGTTATAAAGCTGCAGATATAATAACTCTTCCTTATCCAGATGAGACAGATCAAAATAAATGCCGGTCTCGCTTATATTGGCGATTTCCGCCTTGCTCGTCACAACTCTGGCACCATATACATCCTGATCGGTTGTATCATATTCATCTATTTCCACCGGAAGTTCATCCACCGATACTGCCTTCATGGAATCGATCAGTTCCTCACTTGTCTCCTGGCTATTCCATTCATTGAATTCCTTTGTATGCTCCACCATCTTCTGAATCTCTTTTGCAGATAAAGATGCTTTATAATCAGCAAGTTTTTTTGCCTGTGCCGCATTATTCTTCTCTAAAAGTCCTGCAACCGGTGTAGTCGTAATCAGCGACTGACGCTTATTTTGCAGAAGGTACTTTGATATACACTGTTCCAGATATTTGTCATTCAGCTTCTGCTCAATGCTGTAATAGTAGTCCGTTACATTAGCAGTAGCATCTTCATACTCACAGTCCATAACAGCCGCCTGAAGCATCGCGCTAAGTCCGGCTGACCCTTCATTGCTTAATACATCGCTAAAACGAAGGGATTTAATTAAAGACGTCACAAGATTCTTATCAAGCCCGTTTTTAACGGTCTTCTGAAGCTCTGTTTTGGCCAGGGTACAAAACTCATCTGCTTTTGTCTCATCTGCATTATTGGCAATGACCATAAAGACTGGCTGGTACGTATTCGTGCCAAATGAAATGCTGTAACTTTCCGCAATACCGCTTGCCTTTAATGCCTGCATAAAGCTTCCGTTCTCCAGATTCAAAAGGCTTGCCGCAATACTTAATGCTGCAAATTCCCCTTTCTCAATGCTTAATAAATCGGGCAGTGTCATACAGTACTCAATAATGGATTTATTAACGGTATCGCTTCCATTTGCTGCCGGGAATGTATAACTTTTCTTTACTAACTCATCTGTTTCTTTTGTTTCGGTACGATCTGTTACAACCTCTTTCTTTACATAATTTGAGAAATAGTCCTCATCAATCAATTTTAAGAACTTGTCACAGTCGATATCACCGTAAAGAATGACAAGGCTGTTCGAAGGGTGATAATTCTTCTTGTAGGTAGCAATCAGTTCCTCATAACTTAAATTCAGGATTTCTCCCGGAACCCCTCCCGAAACCGTTCCTTCTGCTGTTCCTTCAAATATTGTCTTCATGGCATTATAATATGCCATTGTCGTGATGTCCGACAGACTGCCTTTCATTTCGTTATATACCGTACCATTCTGTACGATTTCGGAAGATGCATCGCTTAGTTCATAACGCCATGCCTCTCTTTCGAATATCTTTTCTTCTGTAAGAAGGGTTGGATTAAACACGCAGTCTAAGTAAATATCGGTCAGTTTGTAAAGCTGTTCCTCACTACAGGATGTAACCGGATACATCGTCATATTCTGTGATGTCATCGCGTTAATAAAAGAAGTGTACGTATTGTTGGATACCGAGAAAAATAAGTTGCGATCCGGATATTTCTCGCTTCCTGCAATTGTCGAATGTTCAATGATATGACTGATTCCTTTGTCATTCTCTGCTGGGGTACGAAAACTGATGGTAAAACCGCGGTTTATATCATCATTTTCGAACCAAAGCAGTTTCGCACCTGTTTTTTCGTGCTCAAATGTGTACACATTCGACTGATACGTACTGCTATATGACTGGTTCGTCACTTTAAATCCATTTATGACATCGCCAACCATATATGCTTCTTTCGTACTGTCCTCTGTTTGTGCTGCATTTACGAAAATCGGACAGCTTGTCCATGCCACCATGACGGCGGCAAGTAACGCAGCCAGCACTCGCTTAAACTTCATCCCTTATACGCCTCTCTCCTAAGAAATTTGGTTATATTTCACAATTTTTATTATAGAGATTCCATAAACGGGCGTCAAATACGAAATCGTTTTTGTACGAATTTTCGGTTGATTTAATTCACTCATTTCTACTCTTTTTCTGCTTCATTTTTGAAAAAGTACGTCCAGTTTTCATGAATCACTATGTACCTTAACGAAGATGCTCCGTTACTTTCTTTTCGTTATAGCATAACAGGACGACTCCACCAAGCAGACAGAATACGGATGCAGTTCCTGCAATCTGCCGATACGCCAATGCTCCATTTCCGCTAGAAGCTGCAATCGCAGTAAACAATAACATGGCAACGCTCTGACCTAACTTAAATGCGAATGTTCTAGCCGCATAAAACATACCTTCCCGATTCTCGCCTGTCTGATACGCATCGCTCTCGGCCACATCGGCTACCATTGCCTGCGGAAGGATTCCAAAAACCGCCATTGGAATGGCCGCTGCTACAACTAAAACAAATCCCTGAACCACAGGACTGATTGGAATGGCATTTCCAAGAAATGAGGTATACAGATAAGAAAGAGCAAACAGTAAAAAGGCCGTGAACACAATCTTCTTCTTTCCAATCTTTCTGGCTAGCATATTGATCGGCACATAAAATACAAGTGATAACGCCGTCATTGCAACAAAATAAACAGTAGACATGCTTTCTTTCAGACAAAGCAGAGAGGTAACAAAGAATGGAAGACCGGTCTGAAACATAGTAAGCGCGATCCAGTATAAGATATCTGATCCTACGAAAACACGAAAATCCCGATTTCGAAATGTCTTAATCAAAGAGGATAAGGCAGTTCCTTTCGCCGGTGTCGAATTCACATAATCTTTCTCCCGTATCGCAAAAACCGGCACCATCATACAGATAAATGCAACTGCTGCGAATATCGCAAACGTAAGTCTCATGGCCGCCATACGTCCAAGACTGTCTTCGAAAAGCCCCCACACTACCGGTGCTGCATATGCGAATGCAGTTCCTACGATAAATGTCAGGGAAATCGCCGTTGAGATATTAAGGCGTTCCTTCTGATCATGTCCAAGTTCCGGAATCAACGCCGCATATGGAGTACAATAAGCGGTAATGCAAAGATAGTATAGCATTACAAACACAAATACCCATACCGCATTTAGACTGCTGACCTTTGGAACCGGTGCACAGAATACAAGGACCGTTGCAATCGCTAACGGAAGGGACGCCCATTTTAAAAAGGGGATTCTTCGCCCATTCTTTGACGTACACTTATCTGATAACGAAGCGATCCACGGATCCGTCACTGCATCAAACACCCTTCCTAGTGCAGTAACCCCGCCAATTACCGTAAATATGCCTAAAATAACAAGTCCCTGCGGAAGCAGAAGCTTCTGTCCTGCTGCAACCGCTGTTTCATCTGGCTGATAAAAATAAACTAGCCAGTTTGATATCAAACCGGACAGAATTGCCCATCCAAGCTGTCCTACTGCAAATAACCACATCTTCCCTTTTTGTAATGACTTCATATAAACCCTCCATGTTATAGTCCGTTTACCTTCTGATTGATTGTCTGTATTACTTGTATTCTTTACTGGTTATTTCTTTACTCATTATTTCTATTCTGTTTTCATCTTGTATGATTGCTTTACTTCGTTTTGATGCTTTTACTTTGCTTTGATGCTTTTACTTTGCTTTGATGCTTTTACTTCTTTTACTTCTTTTGTTACCTGTTCTTCTTGTGTGTTGTTCTGTTGTTGTCCTGTTGTTGTTCTGCCCTTGTACTATGTTTTACTATGTTTTGCTTTGTTTTACTTTGTCTTATTTTGTTTTACTTTGCTTTTATCTCCCCTTACCGCTTTGAGAAACCGCTAGTTTTACAGCTTTATAAGCGCCATCATAAATACCCATCTGCTTATTCTGTAGGATATTATCACACATGGATTCTAATAAGTAGCGATCCTCTAAAAACAGATGGAGCATCTGAAGTGTATGCGGAATATCCCGACATTCTAACGTTCCGTCTCCAATCTCGGATGAATGGATGGCTCCCCATCTCTCATGTCCGCCAACTCTCTTAATAAAGAGTTTTGGTATCGGGTAAAATGAAAGCTCACTTGGTTTTGTCACAAGCACATCCGTACTACGCATTAAAAGATTGGTAGTATACACCGCCTGGAAGATATCCGCATGATAAAAGACATGAATCCCTGTAACTTCTCCTTGAATTGCATCGGCTGCAAACTGACATGTTTCCTTCCAGTCATCAAAATGAATTGTCGCTTTTTCCAGTGCTTTAATTTCACTCTTTAGCTCTTCCCAGACATTTTTATAATCTCCTACATTCACATAAAGAGCAGCCTGTCTTTTCTTAATAAATGGAAGAAGCTCCTTAATGATCGCAGCAAAGATTTCTTTTTGTGCTCCCGCTCCTCCGATCGTCAGAAGAAAACGCATCGGTTTCTTCTCCTGCTGCCGTTTTACACGCAGCATACAATCATGCTCAATATTCGAAACAAGCTCATGATCCACATAATGTCCTGCATACTGAATTGCTTCCTTGGGCATCGGTTTCAATACTTTCTTTTTATCCATTCCATTCAAAACTCGATAGCCAAGATAAGAAGAATGGGTCTGCACGGTATGAAGACTTCCTTCTGCCAGATGAAGCGCCATCGGCCAGTTATCCGGTATTGCATTCACCACATGTTTCATACCTGCATGAACAGCTGCCTGTGCCGGCCACACATGAGTAGCCACATACGGCATATCCTTTGGCACTTCCTTAAATACTGCCGTCATAAGCTCGGCATTCTTTTGATCAGCTGCATTATAGCTTAATTTTCGGAAACCTTCATAATTCATCGGCTCCCATATAAAGTGGTTGAACAGCCTGCTCTTTCCGGATATTCGAGACCCAAGTGAATACAGGTCATTCTGTGCCCGGATTACCTTTCCTCCGGTTGTCTCACTATAGGAGTTTAAATCCATCCAGTATGGCACATATCCAAGCGCATTAGCTGCGGATGCAATCGCCATGGAAATTCGGTAATGTCCGAATCCCATTCGGATATTTCCCACAATCACCCCCTTCTCGCAATCCGGTGAAAATGTCTTAGCATTATTTTGCTCAATCACAATATTCTTTACTCCAAAAAACGGACCAATGCTTGTATTTTCCTGTTCTGCAAGATGATAGACAACGTTCCTGTCATCTCCAAACTTCCTTACATAGCTTTGCTGCTTTTTCCCTGCCTGCTTAATAACACGTTTCTTCATCTGGTTTCCAAATATGGACTCTGTACGACTCATTTTGCTTCCTCCTTCTCTCTTGTTAGAATCCCTTCTAATATGATACCAATCATCTCTTTTAATGCATGTTCATAAGAAATCTCATTCTGAATCAGTATTGTTCCATTTAAAAGCTGCTCAAAGATCTCGCATAACAGCATCTTTAGCACAACCAGATTACAAGAGCGGATCACGCCCTCCTGCATTCCCTGTTCTAACAGTCGGATGGTCGGCTCCCAGTCGCTTTCGATATGCACCAAAATACTTTCATGCATCTTCGGATAGCTCTTTTTTATATCACTGATTCTTCGATAATCCAAAACATCCACATAAGCCGGCACCACATTAAACAGCTCTCTTAGCTTTTCGGCAGTGGATAAGCTCGAATCTTCTAAGATTGCCTGCTGTTTCTCCTTAACATCTGCAAATACATGCTCAATCACAAGTCCTATGACATCTTCCTTGGATGATACCGTCTCATATAACGTCCGCTTGCTGATTCCAAGCCGCTTTGCCAGAGAATCCATGGTGAATTTAACCCCATTTTCCTTTAACTCCTCAATACTTGCCTGTAAAATACGCAAAAGCATTCTATACTCCCCTCTGTTCTGTGTGAAAACTGTGAAAACTCGTTTTGTTTTTCTAGTTTTATTTTAACATTTTTTACAATTATGTCAATGTTTTACTATATTGTTTTATATATTTTTACCTTTTATTTTTTAGTTTTTTTGTCATCCATTGTGAAATTCTTTTTTCTATTTCTAATTCTATTTTATTGCGAATTCAGGTTCATTCGGTCACATACAAAAAAAGAGGGACTGACCATTCTGCCTGGCCAGTCTCTCTCCGTCTTTTTTCTAATTATTTTTCTCTTATTTTCTTTGCAATCTGTATGAAAACAAAGCTCATTACAGATAAACCATATATCCATCCAACTAACGCAATACTTAGTTTGGTTACCTGAAAAACACCCCATAATCCCGGAATAAACAGAACTGCATTTAGAAAGATAAGACCGATTAAAAATGCACCAATTAAAAACCGGTTATTTAACATTTCCCTGCCAAACAGAAGAAACTTTTGGGATTTACAACTGAATCCATGCAAAAGTCTGGACAAACAAAGCACGGAAAATGCCATCGTTGATGCCGCCCCTGCACCACCCTGTTCCAGTCCAATATAATAGGCGGTCATTGTCATCACAGCTATGATCGCACCTTCGGTCACGATATCTAATAAAAGACGTTTTGTCAGCACTGACTCCGTTTTGCTTCTTGGCTTCTTTTCCATTACATCCTTTGTATGAGGATCTAACCCTAACGCAATTGCCGGAAGGGAATCTGTAAGAAGATTGATAAATAAAAGATGAACCGGTGCAAACGGTACTGCCAGCCCCGCTAAGGAAGCATATACAACTGCCATGATTCCTGCCATATTTCCGGATAACAGGAACTGAATGGATTTCTTAATATTTTGGTACACGTTGCGGCCGTTCTCCACTGCTTTTACGATTGTAGCAAAATTATCGTCGGTCAGAATCATGGATGCCGCATCCTTTGCAACCTCCGTTCCGGTTATGCCCATTGCCACCCCTACATCCGCCTGTTTTAGAGCTGGTGCATCATTCACACCGTCTCCTGTCATCGCTACGATTTTTCCTTTCTGCTGCCATGCCCGGACAATCCGGATCTTATGCTCCGGTGTGACTCTTGCATAAACCGAAACATTCTCCACAAAGTCTTTCAGTTCTTCATCCGATAATGATTCCATTTCCGCTCCTTCTACTGCAAGATATCCGTCTTTCAGAATCCCGATCTGTTTTGCGATTGCTGCTGCTGTAATCTTATGATCACCGGTGATCATAATCGGCCGGATTCCTGCCCGCATACATTCCGCTACCGCTTCTATTGATTCTGGTCTCGGTGGATCGATCATCGACATCATGCCAAGGAACACCAGGTCATTCTCATCTTCCAGAGTGATTGCCCCTTCTTGAATCTCCTTATAGGCAAATCCAAGGACACGCAACCCCTCTTTGGAATAGCACTCATTCTGCTCACGGATTTCTTGTTTGCCCTCTTTGGTAAACGGTATGACACCATCCTGCTGCTCCATACGCTCCGAACGTTCCAACAGTACATCGACTGCACCTTTTGTTATTAGAATTCTTTTTCCTCCAATCCGATGAACCGTTGACATCAGCTTACGGTCCGAATCAAATGGGAGTTCCTCTTCTCTTGGATACTTCTTTCGGATTTCTTCTGTTATAGAGCATTCTATCGCTATTTCCTGTTTCAGGCCGGCACTTACTTTTTTCTCTTTCCTCTTTACGCCAGCGCTGTTTTTCTTTTCCTTGGCTTTCTTTTGATCTGCACTATATTTTTTATCTTTCTCATTCTTCAGACATGCACTTGTTTTCACCTTATCGTCTCTCTTCATGCCATCTGCCAGGCTGACAAATGCAATTTCCGTTGGATCTCCGGTCTGTGCTTCTTTTGTAATCGTAGCATCATTGCATAATACAGAGCTTGTTATCAGCTTTTCTGTCAGTGCATCCGATGGGATGCCATCCGTTGCTTTTCGACTGTTTCTGTTATAATACAGATCGATTACTGTCATCTTATTCTGTGTCAGGGTCCCTGTCTTATCGGAACAAATGATGGATACACTGCCTAAGCCTTCCACAGCCTGAAGCTTTCTAATAATCGCATTTTCCTTTGCCATCTTCTGCGTTCCAAATGCAAGCACGATCGTGACAATAGAGCTTAATGCTTCCGGTATTGCCGCTACAGCAAGTGCTACTGCGAATAAAAAGGAACGGATTAAAGACTCTCCCTGTATCATATTTAACAGAAAAACGCCTGCACATATTGCTAAGATAATAAAAGAAAGTTTCTTTCCAAAGGAATCCAGGCTGATCTGAAGAGGCGTCTTATGTTCTGCCGTATTCTTAAGAAGAGATGCGATCTTGCCGATCTCCGTATTCATTCCGGTCTCCGTAACTAAAACTTTTGCTCTTCCGTACGTTACAAAGCTGCCCGAATAAACCATATTGACCCGATCCCCTAATGGCACATCCTCTAAGATCTCACAGTCCTTTTTCTCTGCTGGAAGACTCTCTCCCGTCAGAGCGCTTTCATTTACCTTTAAACCTGCATTCTCAACAATCTGTCCATCCGCACAGATATAATCCCCTGCTTCTAGGATTAGAATATCCCCCGGCACAACCTCTCTTGACGGAATCACCTGAAGTATGCTGCTTCTAAGCACCTTTGCGTTTGGTGCCGACATCTTCTTAAGGCTATCTAATGACTTCTCAGCCTTCTGATGCTGGATGGTGCCGAGTATCGCATTGATGGTAATGACCACAAAGATTACAGCCGCGCTTTCTCCATCTCCTAAACAAGCCGATATTACGGCCGCTATCATCAGAATGATAACTAAAAAGTCCTGAAACTGTGACAAAAACAGTAACGCCAAACTCTTTTTCTTGCCTTCTGCAATCTCATTATACCCTTCCGTCCTAAGACGATCCATTGCCTCCTTCGTACCAATCCCGCTCTCACTCGAGCCAAGCGCTTTCATCTTTTCTGCTTTGCTTATTGCTTTCATAGTAAGCCTCCTGCATTTTCTTATTTACGCAGAATAAAGCGGCTTGATCATAGATATTTTGGCTGACAACATTCATCTTACAAACAGCCAGAAACCAACGATCTCCCTTTTTACGACAGAAAATATTTATTTTTCTGCAATAAAAAAGCAAGCCCTTTATTGCACGCATTCACATAACAATAAAAGTCTTGCTACTTAGTTACGATCCGGATTCTTCCCATAGATGACAATACATAAATCTATACTGTCTTCCAAAATGGTTCTTCGTACTGACGTCATCGTACACATCTTCGTTAAGATGCCAGCTACTCCCTTTTGTAATTTTATGTTAACAGAGTGAGAGAACTCTGTCAATCCATTTTTTTAAATCTAGCTGTCCTTTAAAACAACCTGAACCGTATAGCCTTCTTCATAAGTATCATCTTCTACCACTCTTCCAATCAGTAACTTTAATGTACTCATGGCATTCTGCCTTGCAGTATCAAGGATTCCATTATTCATGGCTTTTTCCTCGATCAATATGTTCTGTTTATTTAAAAAACTTGTCACATCCTCTGTTGAAAGCCCATTGAAGATGCTGCTCTTCTCATCATAAACCACAACGGATTCCATATCAATATCATTCGAAACTATCGTTGCTTGCGGTATCTCTATTATAATCTCATTGCCTGCTACCGACACGCCCACCTCGGATAACTTCACACCTGCTTTGATCACTCCGTCATAAGAAATGGTGAAGGATTTTTTGGTGAGCGGCACATCCCGGTCAAACAGCTGAAGCGCATCCTCAAATTTGCCCATATTAGTATAAAAATAACTGACTGTAGCAAGTTCGCCAATCTGTTCCATCTGCTGATGGAGGATATCGGAAGTGATAGCTTGTCTATGATTGCTCTCATCCGCCTTCTTCTGCTGATAATCCATTCCCAGTTTCGCTCCGAATATCGCAGCGATCAGAACTAAAAAGACCAGTACAATGACCGTCGTTTTCATACTGTGGCGACTTCCATTCGAATTGTTCTTTCCCATTTTCTTTTCGATTCCTTTCTCCGTCCAATCATCCGGCCTATTGCCAGATTCCTGTTTTCTTTCTCATCCCCAGACTATTCCATATTCCTTCTTCGCCTGGGATTATGTATTACTATACCATATTTTTTTTAAATCGAACAGAAAATAGTTTTATTGACATAAAAATTTAAGAATTACTCTCCCTTTTCACTATAAATCATCGTAATTTTCTTATTGTTATTCCATTGCTCTTCCCAGTTCTGATAAACCGTCTCATCCGGTTTAATCACAACCGTCTGTCCTTCTTCCCATCCATTAAACTGAGGTGCCTCCATCATCTGAACCGTCTTTGGTATCGCCAGTCTCTCCACCCCCTTCAGCTGCACGAATGCATCCTCACATATGTACTCAACACTATCCGGCATTATAATGCCTGTAATGTCATAATTATCTTCTATACCATATCCGTCTTCTGTCCACTGGACAAAAGCCTGACCTCCGATCACGGTCACGGTATCCGGCACCACAATCTCTCCCTCAAAATGACGTACGGTAAGAAGGGTTCCATTTACAACGATAAACTCCTCCTCCGCTTCCCACTGCTTATCCATCCAGTCCGTTCCTGCGAAATCATATCCCCCAGTCAAAAGACGTGTACTGTTAAACTCAATATTCGACAGATTCTTGCACTTATAAAATACAAATCCCTGTAACGAAAGTTCCGATCCAGGCAGTGCCACATTCTTTAGTCTCGGACAATTTTCAAACGCATGATAACCAATGATTTTAAGACTATCCGGGAATGTCACATTCCTCATGTTCGTTTCGGCAAAGGCATATGATCCGATTTCAGCAAGCCCCTCATGAAACACGGTATTTTCCAGACCGCTTTTTGCAAACGCGTTTGCCTGAATCTCACGCACGCTTGGTGGAATCTCAATTTCAATCAGCTTGTCACATCCGGAAAATGCCTCCTCTCCGATTTCTGTCACACCATCCGGAATCACAACTTTTTTAAGACTCGTATCCATCGAAAAACACGCGCTGCTGATCTGTGTCAAATTATCGGGCAACACCACTTCCTCTAACGATGGAAGAGAAGCAAATGCAAGGGCGCCAATAGTCGTGACGCTGTCGGGAACTACAATTTTTGTGATATTGTCGGCATTCTCACATTCATAGAAAGCCATCTGATAAATCTCGGTTACCGGATAACCTTCCATGTCGCTCGGGATGCTCACTTCCGCCTTATCTCCACGATATGCCAAGATCACCGCATGTTCTCCATCAATTTCATACTCCCATCCCGCGTCTATTCCTTTCTCCTCTTCCATCTCCTCAAGAATAGAAGTCCCAGACAGCTGAATCGGTACTTCCTGATCCTGCTGCCTGATATTTGCCGCTTCCGATACCGCTCCTGGTCTTGCCTTGCACGCACATAACAGCATGGAAAGCATACAGATTCCAAGTCCAAGCTGTTTCTTCATATTATTTCCTTCTTTCGTATTAAGTTTTTCTTTAGTATAAAGGAAATCAAAAACATTGTCAATAAATGTAATATATCTGTACTTTTTGTTTTTACCTTGTGTGCTATCCCCCTTATCCTGCATTGGCCTTTTTATCCTGTCTTATTCGTTTAATCCTGTTTTATTCGTCTAAAATATGACTTCGCTGTCTGATACATTTCTTCCAAAAGACTGTATTCCTCTTCTTCGCTGTCCTGTAAGACTTCCCATATCATAATTCCAGACAGATTCTCACATGCCCACTCTGTTTTCTTCCTAATGGTATTGAGTCCATTGTAATAAACGGTCACTCCTTCATATACGGTCTGATCTTTGTTGGAGTCTTCCGGATTTTTCTCTACAATATGTCGGTAAGAATACCCATCCGGTCTTGCATAAAATGGGACACCGATTACCACCTTGCCTGGATCTGCTTTTCTTGTTTTCGTCCAGTATGCTGCAAAGGAAATCATATCCTCATAGTTTGCATGATCCCCTTCCATATCCATATCATATGCCATTATATTGATCCAATCCAACTTCTTCACAACTGAATCCGGCTGATACTTCGCACTTTCGCTAAAACCGGTTGTTGCGGCTGTAAACAACTTTTCCTCTTTCCGCAAGGCATCTCCTAGTACTTTCATAAAATAAGCATACTGATTCATAGTCTCTTCATTGGGATATTCCCAATCAACATCTGCTCCATCAAAATTATACTCCGTCACCGTTTTTACAATATTAAACGCTAAATACTCTGCCTTTTCCTTTGTTAAGGTTGCTTCCTTAAAGACATCGCTTAATACTGCCCCCTGATAGGACCAGCCGCCTATGGAAAGCAGGATCTTCACTTGATTTCGATGTGCCTTCCGAACTAGATTCTTTACCTGTTCCGGATCCTTAAATTTCAGGATAGTCCCTTCTCTTGTCGGAATCGCAAACGCATAATTAATATGGGTCAGACGGTCATAGGGAACGTCCTTATAGCAATCTTCATACCAGTCTGGCAAATATCCGATAATCTTAAAATCCTTCAGTTTCTTTGATGGGACCTCCTTTGCAAGCTTTGTGACTATTACTGCCGTCACTGCTAACAACAAAAAAACGATGCTAAAAATCAGCATCGTCCTTTTCCTTTTTCCCGTCATATGCAATACCCCTTCTCTGATTTCCTATTACAGAGTATTATCGAACAGTCTATTATTATGTAACTTTTTTAATCCGTTTTTTGAAATTTGTCCTATCTTTTCTTCCAGAAACAAAGCTTATCCTTTTTCCACTGACGCATGCGTGTCAAACGGCAGTCCATTGAAAAAAAGTAAAGCAGATATCCCGTCAGAGAAAGGCCCATAAACACTCCTTTCAAAAACTCAGGCATACTATCTAAATCCTTTGTCAATGCAAAAACAGCATAAAATCCAACTCCCATTAAAAAATAAGGGTTTCGATTGAGTTCTCGTTTCATATTAAAACTTCCTTCCATAATAGATTTTCAATACTTTCCTGGTTCCAAGTAAAAATACACTACAGCAAATCAGCGTTATGAATACTGTCATTTCAAAAAATCCTGCCACAATTGCTGCCACAAGGACTGCCAGTGCACAGCCGTACAAAGCGTTTCCGCCTGCCTTCTCATAGATCATGCGGGTTCTCTCGTCATTTTCCTCATAGTATTCGCGTTTTAACAGATCTTCTTTTCCTAAAATCTTTCCATAATGAACGATTCTTGTAATTCCATACACTTCCATAAGAATGACAAGTCCTATAAAAAAGCCCTGCATAAAATCTGAATAGTGCTCATTTCCTGTCTGTACATACTGTGGAATCCGAAACATGATCCCGATTAAAAACAGAATGCAGATGCCTGCAGATATGCTCATCCTTCCTATAATCTGCTTTCTATACTCTTCCATTTTCTCCTCCTTTTACGGAAAACTTATCATCCTCCGCTTCTGTAAAATCAAACACTTCTTCGATTGTCAAATGAAAATACTTTGCTATCTTATACGCCAGGACAAGTGAGGCTGTATATTTCCCGCACTCTATGGATGTAATGGTCTGCCTTGTCGTGCCTACTGCAAAGGCCAATTCCTCCTGCGATAGCTTCTGAGCCTTTCTAAGCTCTTTAATCTTATTTTTCAAGGGATGCCTCCTTTGATCTGTAACTTACGTTAAAACATTATTGCTAAGTTCACTTTGCACTTTTAGTATAGTGCGCTTTGCATTTTTTGTCAAGTCTACTTTGCATGTTTTGTAAAGTTAACTTTGCTTTTTTGTAGCATCAAGCTCAATTTATCATTTCACAGCCACTCTTATTTCTTACTTCTTATCTGTCCGTTCATCCCGCTATCCCCATCACCATTCAGGTCCCCTGAACGCCAATAGGCCGCGGGACTTGGAGCATCGGATGTTCGAAATGTCCGGCTCATGACGCACAAAAACAGCAATATTCTTTGAATAGCAGACAATTTATTGTCTGATAGGCAAAGAATATTGCTGTTTTTGTCCGCTCATGCGTCCGAACATTTGAACATCCGATGCTCCAAGTCCCGCGGCCTATTGGCGTCCAGGGGACCGTCCGTCTGCCCAATTCCGTGATGCGCTACCTATTTAGCAGCTCTTGCAGCAGCAACAGCAGCTACGAATTCCTGTGCAGTAGCTGTGATCTTAGCGTAATCGCCAGTCTTAGCACCTGCTGTTAAGTTGCTGCCTGTACCGATAGCGAAAGCACCAGCCTTTAACCATTCACCCACGTTGTCGATAGAAACACCGCCGGATGGCATGAACTGACCCTGTGGAAGTGGGCCTCTGAAAGAGCTGATTGCAGATGGTCCAACAAGGTTACCTGGGAAGATCTTGATAACGTCGCAGCCAAGTTCAAGAGCCTGAACAGCTTCGGTTGGAGTCATAACGCCTGGTAATACAGGTACTCTGTAACGGTTACATAATTTAATTGTTTCTGGGTTTAAGCTTGGAGCAACAACATAAGCAGCACCTGCTAAGATTACGGCTCTAGCTGTTTCTGGATCTAATACTGTACCAGCACCGATCACAACTTCCTTATTGTCTTTATATTTTTCAACCATAGCTTTGATGATTTCAACAGCGCCTGGAACTGTCATTGTGATTTCAATATAATTGATACCACCAGCGATGATAGCGTCGATGATCTTTTCGCCCTGTTCTTTGTTTTCAGCACGAACTACAGCTACTAAACAGTCTTTGTTCATTTTGGAAATAATCTGTTCTTTTGTCATTTCTAAATTCTCCTTTATCATATACACTGATCCGCGATATAAATCATATGGCGGCTACTCCATTATTGTAAACGCTTACATCCCCGTATGTCAATGCAAAACTGACTAATTATACTAATTTTCTTACTATCATTATCCATTTACTTACCGATCTGCTTATCACATTCTAAGATATGCTCTACAAGCCAGTTCCCAAGGAAGGTTAAAAGCTCTTCTATCGATTCTTCCTGGTGCACATCCACCTCTTCCAGATTCAGTTCCTCTAATCTCTCAATAAAGTTCATATGCTGGATTTTCTGTGTAAACATTTTCTTATATCCGATGCTTTCCATATACTCTTCTTCATGTGCGAAATGGAACCTGGTGTAATCCTTCAGCTCGTTGATAATAGTTACGATATTATCATACTTATCCACAACATACTCTTCTTTTAGCAGCTGATACGCCTCTTCTGCAATTTCAAATAATCTGGCATGCTCCTCATCAATCTGCTTAATTCCTGTTAAATATTCATCTTTCATCTCAAACATAAGTATCTTCTCCTTTTTTGCTTTCGTTGTACCGGTATTATATCATACCTTTTTTAGCAGAACAAGGCTACTTCTCCTTGCGGAATTCATCCTGCCTCTATAGCATTTTTCACCTTCCTTAACAAAAGAAACGTCAGCTCTTGTGTGCCCTCATGTCTTCAAATCTTTATACCAATAAGACTAAAAAGAGGCTAAAGCCCGTACTCTATTAGCACGACAGCCCCAGCCTCTTTTTATAGTTCTACGTTTAATTCGTATAAGAAAGCCTGTCTTCCGTTATTAACTCTGTCTGATATACAAAGCATCTGCTGCCCTGTACAATCTTAATGGTCAAAACAGTAGTTCCTTTTCCTGTTACTTTTAGCGTTCCATCCTTTTCTACTACCGCTACATCCGGGTTATCGGACTCATAATAGATCCGCTCCCCGCCGATCAGATTCTGGATCTTATCTGCTATATTGATCTGCTCACCTTTTAATACAGACAGATATTTTCCAATAAACGGACGTACTGGGTTTGCATTGGTAATCAGATAAGTTCCTCCCTGGCTGATTGCAAATGTAACAGCATCGTTCTCTCTTACCTGCCCATAAGAAACCGGTGTAAGCTTATAAGATGCGGAATCAAATAACGTAGCATATAAGTAATGATATCTCCATTCTTTATCGGTCTTCACACTCAGATAAGCGCGGAACGGGAAAGCACTTCCATTTCCAATTATAAAACTTTCAATTCCTTTTACGGAATAATTCTTTTGAATTAACATTGCATCTAACTTCTCTGCAAGCTTCTGATCCTCAAACAGGCCTTCTATTACAGTGATGGATAGATCAATGTTCGATATGCCATCCGTAAGTTCTTTCCACTGATCAGAATCAATATCCATTCCGTCAATCTTCCAGATGTAATTTCCCATTACCAGTACAAGTCTGATATTCTTTCCGGACATATTCACCAATACGTCTTTTGGTACTTTTGTTTCATTCTTCATATCAACCCGGATTTCTTCCGGCTGCTGCTGTTCTACGAGACCTGCTTTATTAGCGACTGCCGTAATCTGATCCTTTACTGCCGCCCAGTCAGCAGACGTTAAGGAAACGCTCTCCGATACACTGCTGCCAGATCCACTATTATTACCACTGTCTTCATTCGCATTCTTTTGATAAACAAACACTGCTGTTCCGCCTTCCTCAATCGATGGGATGGTTACCGTGATCTTTCCGTCTGCTGCCGGTGCATAGGTACTATCATTATAGATATCATGCAGAACATATCCAGTAATTCCATTTGGACTAAAGGTAACCTTTGCTGCCTCTTTCTGGTCATTGAATCCAAGAAGCACTCTCTGTCCTTCATAGGTACGTTCTGCTACAAGATATCCTGCCTCATCATTTCCTGCAAGCTGCATTCTGCTGCCCTTTGCAAATACATCTGTATAGGAATTACGAATTGCTAACAGCTTCTTATAATGAACATACATCTCGTTCGTCTCATTTACAAGACTCCAGTCAAAATCATAACGATTTGTCTGATATGGCCAGTTATTGAGTCCGGTCAGACCGATTTCTTCTCCATAATAAATAACAGGCTGTCCTTTCGCAGTAAGCTGCAGGGAAGCCGCTAGCTTCATCTTATTATAAGCATCCTCCTTATTTTCTGTCTTAAGAAGAGTTGCTAACAGGCCATCCTCATCATGAGAGCTTAAAAAATTTCCAACCGTCGCGGCACTGTTTAACGTTGGATCCGTTGCCTCAAGGGATGCCTCCACTTCTTCTAGCTCACCTGACACAAATCGTCCTGCCAGATCGTTAAAGTCGAAGTTTAATAAAGAATCCATTCTTCCGGTAAACAGATAATTAAAGTCATTGCTTGCACCGGCACCGGAATATTCCCCAATCAGTTTAAATTCCGAATTAACCTTTGTTAAAGCATTCTTGAATGCCGCCCATGTAGTTGGCTCCACATGTTTTACGGTATCCACACGGAAATAATCAATATTATATTCCGTCATCCATGCAGTCTGCCATTCAATCAGCTTATTCCGTACTGCCGGAATCTCGGTTGCAAAGTCCGGCATACCGGATAAGGAATCTAAAATCGTGTTTCCCGGCACGTTATGATCACGGAACATGCCTGCAAATGTATCTTCCGTTCCATATCCGGCATGATTGATCACGACATCGACCATAATCTTGATTCCACGCTTATGTGCCTCTTCAATTAAGGTCCGAAGTTCTTCTTCCGTACCGAAATGTGCATTCAGCGCCTCAAAATTTCTAGCCCAGTATCCATGATAGCCATATGTCTGCATTCCTGTATTGCTATCCGTCTGGCTCTCCAGCACATTCTCTACAATTGGGGAAATCCAGATTGTATTGATTCCAAGATCTTTCAGATAATCAAGTTTTGCTGTCACACCGGCAAAGTCCCCGCCATGATAGCTCGAGCATCCGGTCTCGCTGTCAGTATTGTAGTCGCCTACACCGTAAGCATCGTTATTGGCAGCATTTCCATCAAAGAAACGGTCTGTCACGATAAAATAAATCACGGCTTCATCAAAGCCTAAGTCTGTCGTCTTTGTATCGCTTACCGTAACCTCTGCTATTGTCTCGAATGCCTGTCCATACTGATCTACTACCGTTACCGGTATTACTTTCTTACCAGTTTCTACTGTATCCGCTACGCAAATCGTGAACTCCATCAACTCTGTCTCGACTGCTACTTTTTCATCTCCGCCTAAACTTGTTAAGTCCACGTACACAGCAGATGGGTTGAATTCCTGTTCCATATTCTCATAAGATGCCTCAATGGATAATATCGCATTCTGGGTATACGAAATGGAAGCCGGGCTTACGAAAGCTTTCACTGCCGCATTAAGCTTATAATATTCCATCACGGAAAGTCCATTTTCGATATTTTCATTAAATATATCTAAAATCTGTACTTCATTCGCACCGACTGTTTCTGTTACATAATAACAGTAAGTGTGCGTACCATTTTCCGGGTTCTGATAGTCATATTCATAACGTTCTTCCTTCTCATCGTACACCATAGCATAACGGGTACCGTCTACGCTTAGCTGTACCTGATACAGGTCTGCAAGCGTACCATCTTTAAACTTCTCATCATTCCGATAGTAGAAATGAATCACGTTATCGTTGACATTTGCTTCGTATCCGGTATTGTAAGGAATCAGCTCCATATTCGATGTATTTCCGCTTGTGATCACAGCTTTTACAATTGTTTGATTAAGTGGTATCTGAATCGCCAGGTCTCCGCCGTCTTTCACCCATGTCTCCCCATCCTGCGGATAACCTTTGCGAATCAGAAAATCTAACTGGGTGGTGGCTTCTGCTACTGTCACATATGCAAAGCCATTTTCATCAAAATCAACCGTTCTCGTCCCATCGGTCCATGTATAGATGTTCCAGTCTGTGTAAGCCTTATCGTCTCTGACATACTGAACAAGGATTCCCCTTTGAAGAGTCTCTTCGCTTGGTCCCGGCATCTGTGTATATACCGAAGAATCCCCGGAAACAATCCAGATATCCGATTCGGTCACGCCTTCCGGCATGCTAAAGCTGCGATTTGCTTCCTGACCATTCCACACACCTGGATCATGGCTTGCATTGGTCGTTCTAGCTATAATGCTGATGGAAGAAAGAGAATATACAAGCGTTCCTTCTGCCCATGTCCGTCCATAAGAATCGGTAAAGGTATCAGTGAACAGATTGGCACTCCCGTTAATGCCATCTCCCCAGATCCACAAATCCTTATCCGCATAAGATTCATCGCTTCGATAGTAATAATAATGATAGGTATAAAGCTGATTCTGTACCGATACAGTAAGGATGCAGCTTGCGCCTTTTGTATAGGCAATGAGCTTAACTGTGCTTTCCTCATAATCGGATGCGACCGTCAATGTATAATCCTGAATCGTAAGCTTTTGATTCTCGTCTGCTGTCTCATAATAGAGAATCTGTGCCCTTGACGCCTCTCCATCCTGATAGAAAACACCGGTCTGTGGAAGGTTAACCAGGCTTCCTCTTGCTACTTCTACCCTGTCTGAAATGGTAAGTCCGTTTACATAAAAATAGCTGTTTCCATTTTTCTCATTCGGATTCTTCTCATCCTTCAGCCAGTTGCCGTCTGCAATAAACTTATACTCATAATTGCCCGGTGCTAAGGTAACAAGAAGGGACCAGATACCATCTTCCCCTTTTGTCATTGCTAACGCACCATTCTGCCATTCCGTAAAGCTTCCTGCTACCATCACATTGTCTGCTTCCGGCCCATAATAGAAAAATGTCACCGCGCTTCCGGATACGACCGGACTTTGAATTGCACTGCCTGTTACTGCTTCTGTTAGCACTTCAGGAGCAACGGTCTCTCCGTTCTCAACCTGTTCTGCTACCCTTTCCTCTTCTACGTTCTGTTCGTCTGCCCTTGTCTCTTCTTCGGTTGTGAAATTGCCTGATTGATAAGCCTGTCCTGTGGTGTCAGCAAAGACTGTTACCGCACCTGCACACTCTAATACAAAGAGGCAGCACGCAGCTAACAGACTGATGAGTTTCATGCCAAACTTGCCTTTTTTCATGAACTTCACACCTTCTCTTTCCATATTTTGTATACACTATAGTAATATCACAATATGGAAGGAAAGTCCACGTGAATTTTCGTATTTTTTCGTAAATTATAAAATGAAAAAAGTCCCATTGACATGGGACTTCTTCAAACTCTCTTTTACTTATCTTCTTCTGATTAATCTAACATTACGAGCGCTTCGTAAGCAGCTTCTGATAGGTCTTATCCACAAGAATCGCTCCAAACGGCGCGGTGATTAAAATAGCTAAAACCGCCACAGTAAGCACCTGATTCCCGCAGGCAAGCCCCATCGATAGCGGTATCGCACCGATTGCCGCCTGTACGGTCGCTTTAGGCATATAAGCAAACATGCAGAACATTCTCTCCCTGCCGCTTAACTCTGTCTTTAACAAGCACACATAAACACCTGCCATTCGCACCAGCAAGGCAAATGCTACAATCAGAACTGCTGCCAGACCGGACTGAAGTGCATAATTTAAATCTACGGTTGCTCCGACTAATACGAAAAGAAGCACCTCTGCCGCTCCCCATAAAGCGTTATACTGCCCTGCAAGGCTTTCCGCCATCTTCTTTTCCTTTTGACGGATTAAAATTCCCATGCTCATAATGGCAAGCAGACCGGACATCGGAATGATTCCTTCTAACCTTGTCTCACATTCCAATAACAGGAAAGAAATACTTAATACAACTAAAAGCTTTGCTGTATCCCGCATTGGAAGTCTTTTTAAAAGAGAAGATACCACCAGCCCGGAAACAATACCTGCTAAAATTCCTAATACGATCGACACCGGTATGGTAAGAAAGCTCATCACATTAAGCTTTCCCGTCTGTGCAAGTCCGGTAAATGCGGTAAACACCACAATAACAAATACATCATCCACAGATGCTCCTGCTAAAATCAGCTGTGGGATGCTTTTATCTGTCCCATATCCATCTTCCATAAGCTTAATCATACGCGGCACGATAACTGCCGGTGATACCGCTGCAATGACACTTCCCATAATCGCCGCATCTAATGTGCTCATCGGCAGCACTTTGGGTGCAATAAAGATGACAGCAAGCATCTCAAAACATGCCGGCACAAAGCACATGAGCACAGCCGGACGCCCTACTTTCTTTAAATCTGCAACATTTAAAGATAATCCCGCTCTTGTGAGGATGATGACCAGCGCAAGCCTTCTTAAGTCCCCTGCAATAGACAGAATGGATGCGTCGAGCAGATTGAATGCATAAGGGCTTACTGCCATCCCCACTAAAATCATTCCAAGCAGGCTTGGAAGCTTTAACTTTTGAAAAATCAGGCCTGCCAGCAAACCAAGTAAAAATATTAGTGCAAGACTTGTTAACATATTCTCCTCTTTCTACAATCTTTGTATTTCATCACTGTATTTTTATCATTGTGCATCTATTCAAAACAAATCATTCAGGACCATTTCCCGTCAGATAGACAATCAGATCCTTTTCGTTAAAATCAGGTATGTATCTCTTTTTCATATAATCTAACTGACGCGGAGTCGCTATCTTATAATCTTTTCTCCCTATTTTCCCTGTAATATCGTATAACTCATTTTGAAATTCAATCGCACAGTGTTCTCTTTCTTTATTAAACATAATAAAGGAATTCTTCATATGGGAATGCAAATAGGAAGCAAAGAAATAACAGCCTCCATGAAGAAATAATTCATTCACTGCATCTTTCCCGAAATACCGCTGCAATGCTTGCACGGTTGAAGCATAAATCTCATAATCACACAATCAACTCATTCCTTTCATCACAACCTGCCAACAATCAGCCCAATCATTTGGATTCTTTTATTTTGTTTAAACAAAGATATAAAGGAAAAAGATGCTATGTCGTTCACATGCATCTTTTCCCACTCTATTTTGAAGATACGACTGTTTATTCAGCCTCCATCTCAAACATCTCTTTCGCAATCTGAGCCGCATCATAAATGCAGCCTGAACAAGTGCGAAGAATCTTCTTTGTTTCAATCCCTTTCAACTCCTTACAGATAATGGACTGATTCATCTCTTTAAAACGTTCTAAAATTTCTTTGGATTCTAAATAAGTCTTTCCTTTTGAATTCGGACTTTCCAGATTGCAGGTGCTTGTTTTTAATCCTGCAAGCATAACAGCACCTGAGATAGCACCACATACGCCTTCGAGCCCTCCCATGCCGGCGCCGAATCCTTCTGCTATCCGGAACATGGTCTCTTCATCCACTCCTACTAAATCCGCATAGGCACATGCCACTGCCTGGCAGCAGTTATACCCTTTCTTATGGTTCTCCATCGCCTTTTGTACTCTTTCTTCCATCTTTCTCTCCTTTATCGTATAACAATCTCTCCTCTGCATTTGGTTCTATACAGATTCAATCCTGTCAATCATCTTTTCATTTTAAGCTGTTTTCTTTCTTACATCCTATAATATTATATTTTTTATTTTAACACTTTTTCCGCTGTATGTGTACTTCCATTTTCAAGTTACATTCCTTCCGACATTCGATTGTCTTTTCCCCTATCCGATCATATCCGCAATTTCCTTTTTCGGAACAAATCCAATGGACCGTTTCACTTCTTCTCCGCCCTTTACCACTAAAACAGTCGGAATGCTTAATACACGGTACTGTCTTGCCAAATCCGGCGCCTCATCCACATCGATCTTGCATACCTTTACCGTATCATTCATTTCATCGGATATCTCCTCAATAATTGGTGAAATCATTCTGCATGGCATGCACCATTTTGCAAAGAAATCAAGCACAACTGTCTTGCTCTCCTTTAATACCTCCTCTTTAAAATTCTCACTGGAAATGTGAACTACCATAACAAAACTCCCTTCAATCTGTTTCTAATTTATGATATGAGTATATCTGATTTTTTTGACAGCTTCGGTGACTTAATCACACAATAAAGCCTGTTTCTTTGTTTTCCCTCCACCATTCTTGCCCTTTTACAAAAAAGGATGGTCATCATGAATTTAAGAGTGCATCCTTTCAAAACGCCGCTAAATAAAAAATACCCTGGATGTGTGCTTCTCTGTCTCTTGATAAAGCTTAGAGCACATCCAAGGTATTTTTTATAATCTGCTAAAATAAAGAAGTCTTGCTTTCTTCCGGTTCCATTTTTGTAACTGTTTCATCAGACAAGATCCCATCCATAGCAGCATATTTCATAATTTATATGATTTTTTATTTTACGATTTCCTTTACTAAAACTTCCATGTTATCCACCTGGTTTGCCATTTTGGCAACCGCTGAATTCTGATTTTCCATGGACTTCGCCACTTCTTCAATCATAGATGAATTTTCTTCCGATATCTGCGCCAGATCACTTACTTCTGACAGCACAACATCCATTCCCTTCTTCACATCCGTGATCAGTGAGAATTCCTCTACAATCATACGGTTTGATGCTTCAATTGAATCCGAGATTTTTGCGAATCTGGAGTAAAGTACTCCTAACTCCTTGCTTCCGTCTTCCACTGTCATACTTTCGCTCTCTACGCGTTCATGCACCTCTTCAATGGCAGTAACAAGTTTCTCTAAAATACTTCGGATTGTAGAAGATGCATTCTTGCTCTGTTCAGACAGATCACGAATCTGATCCGCAACAACCGCAAATCCTTTTCCTGCCTCTCCTGCTCTTGCCGCCTCAATAGACGCATTTAGGGATAACAGGTTTGTCTGCTTGGCAATCGCATCAATCTCAGCTAAAATGTTCTGAATCTTACTGGCATCCTCTAACAGGATTTCTGTCGCATTTGCGGTCTGCGTTACCGTTTCCGTAATCTTGTTCATAGACTGCATAACCTGGTCAGCTTCTTTGTTTCCGCTGGTTACATTCTCAAGAACTGCTTCATAACCTTCTTTTAATTCCTTTGCAATACTAAGATTCTGATCAATCTTATCGCTTGCATCGTGAATCTGCATCGTCACCTTATTCATGGACTCGGATGTCTTTTCCACTAAACCAGTCATTTCTTTTGCAGATTCCGTAACCATATTCGCCTCATTGGAAAATTCATTCATATTTGTGACACTGACTGCGATTACCTCATTCAGCTGTCCTGCAAGCTTCATTGCAGTTTCCGTATGTTCTTCTACCAGGGCTTTCTGCTTTTCGGCTTCTTCTGTCTTTGCCTCACTTAACAGTATAATTTTCTTTCCTCTTAAAATTGAAACATATAAAAATGCTGCAAGGGCACCATAAATAAATATCTGAAATAATACATTTTTTATGTCACAGTCAGGGCCGCCGATGATCTCAGGGTTCACACACACTGCAACAATAGCTGCCGTCATATAGATAGCAGTATGCACGATTAATATGATCGGTTCAAAATAATAAGTAACAAACCCAAGCACCACAAACACCGCAAATGATGCACGCTGATTTCCTCCCTGTACCATGGAAACCACTAGAGTTGCAAGCGCTATCGTGGTTGGCATTAAAATTCCCTTTACCATATCTGAAATCTTTAAACGATACAAAATAGTGGCAACTACAGATGACCCAACAATAGCAGCGCAACCATAATAACTGCTGGCTGACATTCCATAATTCAGGAAACTGATAACACTCAGTACTACACAGCAAATCCAAATGAAAATCAGATTTATCTTATGTATTCTCTTCATTTTTTACTCCTTTATATAAAAGTGATTTTCTTTGTTTATAATAGTCCATTCCATAACATATGCCTTATAGCTCATACGTACTATATTTCAATGAACAATATAAAACAGTTTAAATTAATTCCATTATACAACACTAATTCCATTATTTCAATATTTTATATCAATATAGTGCATTTTTATCTCGTTTATGGCAGATTGCAACTATGCTGCTTTACTGCTAAAAAACTGTCTTGGAAGGCTTTTTCACTTCTCTGCTTCTTCACATCTTTCACTTGCCGTCTTAAAAATAAACAAAAAAATACCTAAGGTCCATACGTATATGGAACTTAGGTATTTTCTCGGGTTGGGCTGTTCGTAAATCACGATCAATCAACAGCTCGTAGGGGAATCGAACCCCTGATTCCGCCGTGAGAGGGCGGCGTCTTAACCGCTTGACCAACGAGCCTCGCTACTCCTTTATGATATACTATTTAAAAGGAAATTGCAAGCACTTTTTTAATTTTTTTCTATTTTTTGAAAAATAAAAAATACCAAAGATCCATACGTATATGGAGCTTAGGTATTTTCTCGGGTTGGGCTGTTCGTAAATCACGATCAGTCAGCAGCTCGTAGGGGAATCGAACCCCTGTTTCCGCCGTGAGAGGGCGGCGTCTTAACCGCTTGACCAACGAGCCTTGCTACTTCTTTATAATATACTATTCAAAAGGAAATTGCAAGTACTTTTTTGATGTTTTTTGTATTTTTTTGAATAAGTGAGGGAAAGTTTAGAAGAAAGCCCCCCACTTTTTTCTATAATATATGGAAAGTTCGTATTATTGTGATATGATTGTATTATCCGTTAACTCATTATAAATGGAAGGAGAATCAATATGCAAGTACCGAAAAGTTTAAGGGTTCGCTTACAAAGTTTCATGTAGATGAAGATGTGATTTCACAGATTAACGAAGGTTTTGAAGATGTTACGGACAAAGCTCCGAAAAAGAAGAAGGCAGCTTATTTTAAACATGCCGTCGATGTCATGAACGAACAGATGGATCTGGATAAATTCCAGGAAATCTTTGAATGGAATTCCTGTTGTAAGAGCGGAGCAAGAGAAAAGGCATCCAAAGCCTTTGCCAAAGAAAATGCGAACGCTACTCTCGATGAAAAATTAGAAAAGATCAAATCTGTCCCTTATATGGGACAGCCTGTCTATAATCATAACGGGACAATCACTACATATGCTGTCAGCTGGTTCGATGGTGAGAAATACCAATGCGCCTGCTCAAACTTCAGCCACCTCAAACGGGATTACGACATATCCAAAAACTACTGCTTCTGCTGTGCCGGCCACTTTAAATATCACTACGAAATCATGCTGGGCCTCAAACTAAAAACACTAGAAATCGTCTCCTCCCCTTTAGACAGCAACGGCAAAAACCCTTGCGTCATCCGCTACCAGATCCTCTAGGATAAAAATAAGAAAGCCGGCTAAAAAAGCAGCTGTGGGCGGCAGGGGATATATTTTTTCAGCTGTACGGCATCAAGGCGGACAAAAAGCAGGAGAATCTCTGAATAGCAGACAGTGCTTTCCTGTCTGATAGTCGGAGATTCTCCTGCTTTTTGTCCGAGCTTGTGACGAACAGCGAAAAATATATATCCTCCACCGCCCACAGCTGCTTTTTCCAGGCGGCACGCTCACCGCTCACACGCACATAAATGTGGGGGCAGGGGCGGGGGGTGCGACACCCTCCCTAGCTACGAAAAGAAGTCCATCAGCGACATCTGGTTGCTGAGTGGGAGGTCGCCCATGAGGCCTAGGTCGCCCATTAAGTCTACGACGGTCTGGGAGATCTTACATCGCGTCTTAAAGTCATCACGGGATAAGAACTTGCCATCCTTAACCGCTTCCACTACCTGGTCGGCCGCCTTGTCACCAAGACCTTCGATTGAGTCTAAGGATGCCATCAGCTTGCCGTCCACGATCTGGAAGTGATGCGCTTTCGCGGTATAAATATCGATTGGAACGAATTCAAAACCTCTCGCATACATTTCCTGAACGATCTTCATATCCTTCACCACATCTTCTTCCTTCTTTGAAAGCTTCTGAGCTGGATCATTGGATGCCATTCTTCTCTTAAACTCTGCCATATGATATTCCAAACGTTCCCTGCCTAAGCACATCAGCTCATAGTTGAATGCAGTAGCACGGATACTGAAATAAGCACAGTAATAGGCGAGCGGATAATAAACCTTAAAGTAAGCAATTCGAAATGCCATCATAACGTATGCGCAAGCATGTGCCTTCGGGAACATGTACTTGATACGCTTACAGGACCAGATATACCAGTCCGGCACGCCATTCGCAAGCATCTCCTCTTCCATTTCCGGAGTAAGACCTTTACCCTTACGAACGGATTCCATGATTTTGAATGCATGACCGTTCTCAACGCCCATATGAATCAGATAAACCATGATATCATCTCGGGTACAGATTGCAGTAGACAGGGTACATTTTTCTTCCGCGATCAGCGTCTGGGTATTGTTAAGCCATACGTCCGTACCGTGGGAAAGACCCGAGATACGGATCATATCGGAAAAGCTCTTTGGCTTTGTATCACGAAGCATCTGCATAACGAAGTCCGTACCAAGTTCAGGAAGTCCTAAGGAACCAAGATCACAGCCGCCGATATCTTCCGGCTTGATGCCAAGCGCCTCTGTGGATTCAAAGAGGGAAATAACCTTCTTATCATCCATTCGGATTTCTTTCGCATCAAGGCCCGTCAGATCTTCTAACATTCGGATCATGGTCGGATCATCGTGTCCCAGAATATCGAGCTTTAGTAAGTTATGATCGATGGAATGGTAATCGAAATGAGTCGTTACCGTTTTGGTTGTCATATCGTTTGCAGGACGCTGTACCGGTGTGAAGGAATAGATCTCCTCACCGTGAGGAAGTACGATAATACCACCCGGATGCTGTCCGGTTGTACGTCTTACCCCTACACATCCGCCTACAAGACGGTTTACCTCGGCAGTTCTTTTATGAGTGCCGCGTTCTTCATAATACTTCATAACCATACCGAATGCGGTTTTATCCGCAAGTGTACCGATGGTTCCAGCACGGAAGGTATGGCCCTTTCCGAAGATAACCTCCGTGTAATCATGGGCTTTTGCCTGATATTCACCGGAGAAGTTAAGATCGATATCGGGTTCCTTATCACCGTTGAATCCAAGGAAAGTTTCGAACGGAATGTTGTGTCCGTCTTTCTTTAGCATCTTTCCACATACCGGACATACCTTATCGGGCATATCGCAGCCGGAGCTCTGAGAGTAGCTCTGTACTTCTTCTGAATCAAAGTCAGAATAGAAGCAGCTATCACAGTAATAATGTGCCGGGAGCGGATTAACTTCGGTAATACCGGACATAGTCGCAACGAAAGAAGAACCGACCGAACCACGGGAACCTACTAAGTATCCATCTTCATTTGACTTCCACACCAGCTTCTGTGCAATGATATACATTACGGCGAAACCATTTGTAATAATGGAATGAAGCTCATGCTCCAGTCTTTCTTCTACCGGCTTCGGCAGGTTCGGACCATACATGGAATGCGCCTTGTCGTAACAGATATTTCGAAGTGTCTTATCGGAATCCTCGATGACCGGAGGACATTTATCCGGACGTACCGGTGAAATCTTCTCAATCATATCGGCAATCTTATTCGGATTGGTGATAACTACTTCTTCCGCTAACTCTTTGCCAAGATAAGAGAATTCACTTAACATATCAAGCGTTGTTCTAAAATAAAGAGGCGCCTGCTTATCCGCATCACTAAACCCTTTGCTTGCCATAATGATACGGCGGTATACTTCATCTTCCGGATTTAGGAAATGAACGTCACCGGTCGCAACGGTAAGCTTTCCAAACTCACGTCCTAAGTTGATGATCCGCTTATTGATATCCTTAAGTTCATCCATGGAACTAATATCATATTTCGGACTTTCAATCATAAACTCATTGTTGCCAAGAGGCTGAATCTCAAAATAATCATAGAACTTCGCAAGTCTTGTGATTTCTTCTTCCGGCTGGTTTCTAAGAATCGCCTGATACAGTTCTCCCGCTTCACAGGCGGATCCAATTAAAAGACCTTCCCTGTATTTCGCTAAAAGTGACTTTGGAATACGAGGACGTCTAGCAAAATAATCAATATGAGAAAGGGAAACCATACGGTACAGATTTACTCGTCCAATATCATTCTGGCATAAGATAATGGCATGGTAAGTCGGCATCTTCTTAATAACCGCAGGATCGATCTCATCGAATCCATTTACATCGGCTAGCGTATACGCTCCCTTTTCCTTTAGCATCTCAATAAATTTCACATAAATTTCTGCGGTACATCCTGCATCATCTACCGCACGGTGATGGCTTTCTAACACTACGCCGAGCGCTTTTGCTACGGTATCCAGCTTAAAGTTATGAAGATCCGATAATAGGACACGCGCAAGCGCTACCGTATCCACAACCGTGAAGTCGGTCTCAATTCCCATAAACTCTGCTTTCTTCGTGATAAATCCAACGTCAAAGGAAGCGTTATGAGCTACCAGCACACAGCCTTTACAGAACTCTAAGAATTCGGGCAGAATCTTTTCAATGGTCGGATATCCCATAACCATATCATCGGTAATGCTAGTCAGCTTCTCGATTTCAAATGGAATCGGTATTTCCGGATTGATAAAGGTAGAATACTTATCGGTAATCTTTCCATTTACTACCTTTACCGCACCAATTTCAATAATCTTATCTTTAATTGGTCCAAAACCGGTTGTCTCGATATCAAATACAACGCAAGGATCATCTAATGTCTGCCCTTTATCTCCGACTACCAGTTCCTTCATGTCATCCACTAAGTATGCTTCCATACCGTAAATGATCTTGAAGTTCTTGCAGCGTTCCATCTTCTCCGGATCATCCTTATAATCCTTTGGATTTAAAGCATGGTTTGCTTCCGGGAATGACTGCACCACACCATGATCGGTGATCGCCACAGCCGGATGCCCCCATTCAAATGCAGTCTTTACAAGTTCCTTTGTATCCACAACCGCATCCATATCGCTCATCATCGTATGGGCATGAAGCTCTACTCTCTTCTGATCGTAAGAATCCACTCTCTTCGTTGTGAAGTCTGGAATCTTCTTAATACCAACAACAGATGTGATCGCGATTTCTCTGTCATACTTATCAAGAAGCGCCATACCCTTCATACGGATAAATTTGCCCTTCTTCACTGCTCCACGTACTTCCTCGATCTGATCTGCACGTACGAAAAGCTTGGCAGAAATCGTATCGGAGAAGTCCGTAACAGAGAAGATAACAAGGAACTTCTCATTACGAAGCTCTCGGTCTTCGTAATTGATAATCTTTCCTCGAATTACCACTTCCCCGATTTCATCCTGAATATCGCTGATTGGAATGCTTTCACCATCAAACGGTCTTCCGTATACGATATCCGGATCATCCGGAAGCTTCTTCTTCGTATATTTGGGTTCAAATTTCTTTTCTTCCTTTTTA
>SVEB01000006.1 GCA_015057635.1 Lachnospiraceae bacterium
CACGCCCTCCGGCTATTTCGGGGATATCGCAATGCGTTTAAAAGACAAAACGCATTGCGATGTACACACAAATGGGATGAGAGCCGTATTGCATACGAGCTAATGATGAGTAGGGGGGGATGGAGGATTGGTGAGAAATAGGTGGGTAGAATAAGATAAAGGAGGGGGGGGGATCGATTGACTTCGTGGATCTATTCCTCATTGCTAGTTTTAATTGGAATGGGAATGACCTGATTTCCTAAATGAAGTTCTATTGTTTTTGCATTTTTATAGTCTACTGCCTCAAAGGTCAATTGAGAATAATAGGTTGTTATTCCAAACTCTAGACTGCCCTGTGATGGAACAATATTCATCCATTTCTCACTAATGGGTACTTCTTTTCCGTCTACATAGAGGCGAATATAGTCTTGATCTTCCCACACTTTTGAATCTTCCTCGGCATATCCTTCTCTTGCATCGTAATAAGGATGGGTAAATGAATTCCATACGAGTCCAAGAATCTGTGCTTCTGACATATAAGACTCTGCCCCAAATGCATGGATATCGTCTGGCACCTGTTCGGGAAACTCAAACCAAAATGCTGTCTGATATGCAGAAAAGGTTGCTGTATCGATTCGTAGAGAGTAACCGTTCTTCGTTACTGTTTGATCCAGATTTACGACCTGGCTCTTCTCAAGGAAACTAGAGTCCGGCACAAATTGATATTCGAGATTTTTTATGTAATGACTTTTGATTACTTTATCTTTCTCTCCTTCTTCATAAATATGAAGCGATGTCATAGATATCGTCATTTCGTTCTCGGAATTATGAAACCAATAGGGTAATACTCTCAGCTTCACATAGTACACGCTTTCCTCGTTTTCAGACTGTTCCGCTATCTCTGATTCCGTTGTTGCATAATGACATCTCTTGCTTAAATCATTGTATATTTCACTCCCAAGTGTATACGCTTCCAATGTAAATGTCTGATTTGCCTCTAATATAGGCTGTTTGAATTGCACTCGAAATAATGCATATTGTGTTTCCTGATCCCCTGTAATACATTCGAGCGTGATCGTACACATATCATTTTCTTTCGTTTCATTTACAACCTGAATCTTGCCGTCTTCTGCATAGGAAGCACTTGTCTCATCTTTCCTGTTTTCACGGAATATCTTCGAGAAGTCAAGAACACCGGTTGCTGCAAACACGGTAACTGTGCTTGTGATTGCAAGAACTATGATGACCATGGCTACTGCCAGTTTCGGAAACTGATAAGACCGCTTTCTTCGTTCTTCTCTCGTTTGGATCTGCTCTAGCACCTTCTCCTTGCATTCCTTCGTCATTACCACTTGTGCCAAACCTTCTTCCATATTCTTCTTCCATTTATTCATACAACAGTTCCTCCTCTAAAAAGGGTTCTAAGCGTTCTCTTCCTCTCTTAAGCCTCGTCTTTACCGTTGACTTTGGAATATGTAAAACCTCTGCTATTTCTTCCACTTTCATTTCCTGGTAATAATGCAACAAGATCACATCCTTATACCGCACCGGCAGCCTCATGATCTGCTCGAGCACAAACTGCTCAATCATCGGCCTCTCAAAATTGCCATCCACCGATATCTGGTTCAGTACTTCTTCCATACTGACTTCTGCCGCCTTCTTTTTTCTTAGCATGTTCTTACATACATTAATGGAAATACGTACGATCCATGTCTTTTCTGAAGATTTTCCTAAGAAACTGTCATACTTGATATACGCTTTAAAAAATGTCTCCTGTACTGCATCTTCCGCATCCTGGTAATCTTTTAAATATAGCAGGCACATCCGCATGACACAGTCTCCGTAAAGATCCATCCATTTCTTAATATTTGCTATTTTTTCTGACTGTTCTTCCACCTTTCTTCCTCCTTTCTGCTAATTAGACACAAATTAGCTTTGTACGGTTTCAGAAATTCTAATGATTTATTTTCCTTCGTAAATCTCCTTATTGTCATCCATTCCTTCAAACACTTTATATTAATTCATATTACCACCAAATACATAAATTTCTAATTCTTATTTATACATCTATTAACCCTTTTCCTCTCCCCCCCTTTTCTCCTTATCTTTTATCCTTTTTCCTTTTCTTTTTCCACGAGGATTGAGGGACTTTAGAGCAGATGCAAGGCTGGTGAGAGGTTGTCGAAGGAAGAGAGGGCGGGACTTGTAAGCGGGGTGATGGGTTCAGAATGTCCGGCTCATGACGAACAAAAAGCTGGCAGATTCTTTGAATAGCAGACAGGTGCTTTTACTGTCTGATAGGCAAAGAATCTGCCAGTTTTTTGTCCGCTCATGCGTCCGAACATTCGAACCCATCACCCCGCTTACAAGTCCCGCCCTCTCTTCCTTCGACAACCTCATCCCCCCCTCCCCTGCTCTTACTCCCGAAGACGATCTTTCTGGGAGAGGAGGGAGCTGATGAAGATGACCAGGCACATGACACTGGTGAGGGAAATGATGATTGCCATCAGTTTGCTTTCCGCGCGTACAGGGATGATGTCTCCGGATCCGATTGTGGTAAAGGAAATGATAGTGTAATAAAACAGGTCAAACAGGCTTACATCATATTGTTCGACTGTACTATAATAGGCGCCTTTATACGTATAGGAAACCATGGCCACGCCAAGATAAAGATTTAAAAGAATCAACACTAACAAAAGAATTGCTCCCGTTAGAAGCGTTCGAAGCGGACTTGGATGTTCGTAAGTATGTACTTTAGAACTGCAGTCCCGGAAGAAATACATCGGTTCAATTGTGAGCCAGATTAGCATCTGGATATTGAGGATATAGGTGATAATCAATACCGTAAAAATGATAGATGCATACCTTGTCATCTCTGCTCTTGACGGCCATAAAAATAAGGTATAAATGGTTAAGATCAGAAGATTTTTTAGGAGGCGGATGCTTAGCCTTGTGTTTCGGATATTTACAATGAATTCATACAGTTTATTGATCAGAAACACCGGTATTATAATAAACATAGTCGCAGCCACCACATATATAACTGTCTTAAATATGACATTTCCTAATGTATAGATTGTAAAGAGCTTTCCTGTGATACGTATTGCATCCAGGTATGATTTTATAAACAGGACAACTGTCATCAAGATGATACCTGCTTTTATCAGCTTTCTGCCCAATCTCCCGTTCTCCAAAAGAAATGACTGGCAGTCGCTTATTATGGTCTGCACTGCCATCTTGGCTTTCCGCCGTTTTCCTTCTATGCCAAGGATCGTGAATAATAAAAATAAGAAGGAAGATAAATAGATTACCATCCCATCTGCCGAAAACATAGTACCACCCCCTGCTTCCACCTTATGCAGAAAGCGTGGGACAATATGACTAACTTTTCTCTTCTCTTTTTCGACTATTGCTCCTGTTTCTTGGAGAGATTATACGGTTACAACGCTTTGATAATAATGACAGAGGCAATCCGCGTCTCTGTGTCGTATTTTACACATACAGCACTGTTTAAGTGAATATCATCCTGATCTCCTTCCTCAGAATCCTCATAATTATCAAATGTAATTAATAAGCTTAATTAGAATATTTAATAGATGATTCTTCCATTTTTTCGTTTTGGCACTTGAAATCAAATAGGCTTTATACTACAATATAACGTTGAAAATGAACATATGGCGATGGAAATGAACTTGTGCTCCTTTGCCTTTTAATTACTTGGAGGTGCTTATGAAACACATTATCAGTCCCCTCGATTTGTCCGTTAAGGAACTTGAGGAAGTATTAGATCTTGCGGAACAGATTATCGAGGATCCAAAGAAGTACAGTGAATGCTGCCACGGCAAAAAGCTGGCTACTTTATTCTATGAACCTAGTACACGTACACGACTTAGCTTTGAAGCCGCCATGCTAAACCTTGGTGGTAATATCTTAGGTTTCTCTTCTGCCGATTCTTCTTCTGCAGCTAAGGGTGAAAGTGTCGCTGATACGATTCGTGTCGTTTCTAGCTATGCTGACATTTGTGCAATGCGCCATCCAAAAGAAGGTGCTCCTTTAGTTGCCTCTATGTATTCTTCTATTCCGGTGATCAATGCCGGTGACGGTGGTCATAACCATCCTACTCAGACTCTCACCGATTTACTTACCATTAAAAAATTAAAAGGAAGACTTGATAACCTTACCATTGGCTTCTGCGGAGATTTAAAGTTTGGCCGTACCGTTCACTCTTTAATCAATGCAATGGTGCGTTATGATAATGTAAAATTCGTCTTCATTTCACCGGAAGAACTTAGAATTCCTGCTTATCTAAGAGAAGAACTGCTGGATCGTGACAATATTCCATATCAGGAAGTAAAGAATTTAGAGAAAGTTATGCCATCTCTTGATCTTCTTTATATGACCCGAGTACAGAAAGAGCGTTTCTTCAATGAAGAGGATTATATTCGCTTAAAAGACAGCTTTATCTTAGATGCACAGAAAATGACATACGCAAAGGATGATATGCTTGTTCTTCATCCGCTCCCTCGCGTCAATGAGATTGCAACCGAGGTTGATAATGATCCTCGTGCTGTATACTTTAAACAGGCCGAATTCGGCGTTTATGCACGTATGGCGCTTATTATGAAACTTTTAAATGTATCAGTATAGGAGGGCGGAAAAATGTTGAATATTGGCGGATTAAATCAGGGTGTTGTTATTGATCATATTAAAGCCGGCGGTGCCATGAAGATTTACGATTATCTTCATTTAGATAAAGCTGACTGCTCTGTTGCTATTATTAAGAATGCAAGAAGCAATAAGATGGGCAAAAAGGATATTATTAAGATAGAGGGACCAATTCATCCGGATCTTGATATGCTTGCTGTGCTTGATGCAAACCTTACGATTAATATTATCGAGGATGGAAAGATTATCGAGAAGCGGAATTTGAAGCTTCCGGACCGCGTTACGGGCATTATTCGCTGCAAGAACCCTCGATGCATTACTTCCATTGAACAGGAACTTCCTCATGTGTTCAAACTGACCGACCGCTCCAAAGCCGTCTACCGCTGCATCTACTGCGAACAGCAGTTTAAGCATCAGGAATAGACGAAAAATGGAGAGATAAGAAGCAGAGACGGAGCGTGTGAGGGGCAGGGATGCCATCCCTGTCCCTCACACGCTCCGTCTCCGCTTCTTATCTCTCCATTTTTTATCCGTTTTCCTGGATGTAACACTGAGCGGAATGTGAGTGTCACAAATGATTACGGGGACGGGAGGATTAAGACTTTTTCTTTTGTAGGGAATAGTATTTGACTATAGCCTCGCAATCCGCTTGCGCTAAGATGCGAAGCTGATCCTCGGTCATAAGGTAGGTTTTGAAATCGGATTCATAGTCTACGTAGGCGTGTTCAAGAATGATACTTGGCAGACCAGCTTCTACTCCGTTTCGAACGATAGCATAGTAATCTTTGATATCACCGTTTGGATAACGGACTTGCTCGGTCTCTTCCGGATGCAGGCGGCGTAAGATGCCGTCACTTTTGGTATTAAGATCCTGGGACAGATCGATACCGAGGGCTTGCCAGCGGGCAAGGAAGGATAGAGCAAGCTCTTCTGATGTCTGATAGAGATTTAATGGTGTATGAGACGGTTGCCAACGGGTACTGGTGACGAGCACCATACAGCCATGAGCGGTATGATACTCGCTGGCATTGTTATGAACGGAGATTAGGACGTCTGCTAAGTTTCCCTGGGCAAATTTTGTTCTCTGCAATAAGCCAACTAACTTATCGTCTTCGCGTGTGAGGAATACCTGTACATCCTCATACTGATTTAACAGAGTCCTTAGGTATTGAGCAATTTTTAAATTGATGTCTTTTTCATGGTAAGTGATGTTGTCCCAGGTACAGACTGCACCGAATTCATTTCCACCATGTCCTGGATCCAGCACGATCGTGAGGATATTATCTTCTCTCTTTAAGCCGTATGCAGTTGCAAATCCCCTCGCAGCAATAATACCAAGCTGCTTTACTTTTTCGGGATCTGACCAGTAGAGCTTTAATTCTTCTTCGTTAGACAGGTCCCCAAAACAAAAATAGAGATTGGGGATGGCTGCGTTCTGAGCAGCAGTCGTGACGGCCCAGTAGTCTTTGCCAATTGGCCGCTTAGAGATTGGCAAACCAGTGACTGCAGAGATTACTTGCTGCATATGTTCACCTACTAAGGCTGATTCCTGGCCAATCTTATCTTCTGTACTATCATAGTCTCCTTTTTTATAGACATCTGCGCGAAGACCGGACGCTTTTCCTGTTCCGGATGAATCTACCCAGGTTGTGATAAAAAAATCGGCTTCTCTATGACTGTCAATAAAGTTTTTTCGGTTTTGTAACGAAACCTTCTCATCTTTGGTACGGCTCAATAATACTTCTACATCATCATATTTCTCCAGCTCTTCCTTCATTGCGGCAGCTAACGCATAATTAATGGCGGACGTATAATATGTTTTTCCTTCATACACTACAACACCGCCTGAATTCTGCCCATTATACATCGGATCAAGTATTATGGTCATCTTCCCATCCTCTTGCCATGAGTCATTCGTTGCACCTAGCACACGGATTGGTACTCTAAGTAAAACCAGTGTGACCGCTGTCATAACCAGTATCACAACCCGTGTCATAACTATTGCCGCAGCGGTCTTCCTTTTTATTTGTTTCATAAATACCTCCACTTAATAGAGTGGATACAGAAACTAAATTTAGTCATCCATTTAATGGAAGCAAGAGCGCTACGGCATCGTTTCTTTTCTACTTATTTAAATTTTAAACTGTTCTACTAATTTAGCAAGCACTTCTGATCTTTCTTTATATTGCTGATCCCTCCACCGATTTCTTCCAGCATTAATAAAATTCATGGATCATATCTGTGATTTCCCGAATATCATCCCGTAATTGCTGGGATTCTGTGCTATACTGGGAGCTAACGCTTGTAAAGTTCTCATAATCCTTTAATACGTTGCCTTCCATGACGGAAAGTGATGTCTTCAGACTGCTGATCATTTTTGCTACTGATACATTGACTTCATTGATGATTCCTGTAATATTGGAAACAATTTCAGATGACTGTCTTGCTAAGTTACCGATTTCCTCTGCAACTACTGCAAAGCCTCTTCCGGCAATTCCATCTCCATCTTTGTGAGGCACTTTGCAATGCGTTTCGCCCTTTGAAACGCACTGCGATAGATAAGGAAGGCCTGACGGAATGCCAAGCGAGGCGGTAAGCCTTAGAGCATTCCGTCAGGCCTTCCTTATCCATATCTCCCAAGCAAAATTCCCATTCTCTTGCTATCTTCCGGTTGGATACTTCTCGAAGAGCTCAGATACGGTGTTATAGATTGTCTGAGCAGTCTTCTTTTGGAAAGAAGTGCTGATCAGGTTATTGTAGTCACTATCGTTACTGATAAACGCGAGTTCAATTAAAACGGCCGGAACTTTTGTCTCTCTTACTACAACGAAATTCTGTGTCTTAACACCGCGGTTATTCGTTCCCAGTGCGCTTACTAAATTATTTACAAATAAAGAAGCCATCAGCTTGCTTGTGAGTCCGCTTGCAGTCTTAGATGTATTCTTTGTACTATAATATACGCTTGTTCCCTTTGCTGTTGCAGATACACCGGAAGCAGAGTCAATATGAAGACTTACGAAGAAATCTGCCTTCACTTCATTCGGAAATGCTGCTCTGTCGTAAAGTCCCACATACGTATCATCTAATCTCGTATAATATGCCTTAATATCGGAACTTTCAAAGTAAGGCTGTGCATACGTAATTAAGATCTTAGCTACAATGTTTTTCTCATACACAGTACCTCGGTAAGTACCTGGATCATTTCCACCATGTCCCGCATCTAAAACAACAATCTTGGAGTAAATCTCATCCGGATCTGCTACGATAACACGGAGTGTCTGATCCACATACTCCATCTTATACCCCTGAATCTTTGTTGTCAGAAGCGTAATGCTTGTTGTATTGCTGGATAAATCATATGAAGTAGTGATCTGTTTCACAACGCTGTATGGGGAAGTGATTGGATTGCTCTTATAGAATGCAGTCTGGTCCCCCGGCAGCTTAAATACGATCTTCTTTAGCAGATAATAATCATAATCAGCAATATCCGTCTCACTTATAGAAGAAGGAAGCGGAATCACAATTGCATCCTGCGCTTCAACGGATGGGTCTGTAATTGCTACCTCCGGTTCAAAATAAATTCGAATCACGTTTTCATCCTGCGAAACCTGATATGGGTGGTACCCAGATGGCTTCTTAATCGTATACTTTACAGTCTGAGCATCCATAGCTTTAATCACAGTAGAATCCTCATAATCCGCAGACGTATAGTTCTGCTCTCCTACCGCATTCGCGGTATAAGGAACTGTCATATACACATAGGAACTATCTTCTGAGATTTCCGGTGTCACCTCGGAAATGGTCGTGAGCTCATAATATTTGGTTCCATCCGGTTTCTTTCCGGCTGTCACGCCTGTCACATAGTTCGGATACACACGCACGGTCAGTGTCCGTCCATCTTCGGAAAGAGTGGTATCGTATGACATATTTTCATTTGCTAACTGCATCACTGCCATTACCTTACCCTCTGCGGGATCATAAGTCACCGTCATCGTGTCGGCAAGCTTGCCTCCTAAGAAATAGAGCCCATCGGATGCAATTGTATCTTTCATCATAAAGGAGAGAATATTAGCAGAAAGTTCCGTCGTGATCTTTGCAGATGGATTTGCAAACTCAAGCACATAGGTTTCATATCCGGTTGTGCCGTCTAACTTTTTGACACTGCTGAAAAATCCTTTTTCCTGTACCGCCCTCTCATATTCCTGTGCCGTTTTTCTGGAGTTATAAGCCGCCTTCGCCAGTCTTACCTCTTCACTGATCGTATCAAGCACCGAATAGGAATAATAGGTGCTTTCCGAATCATAGGATGGAGCCGTTGTTGGTACCGGTGCCACAGTAGGTAATGGTGCCTTCGTAGGAGTTGCAGTGGCCGACGGTGCTTTCGTTGGCGTTGGAGTTGCAATCGTAACCTGTGGTGTCACCCCTGTATTCTTTGTTGTCACAATAACAGATGTCTTTGTTGTATTATCCCATGTATAATCATAACCAAGCGCTTTGGCAAGGAAGGAACCAGGCACTAATATCACTTCCACTCCTGTGTCCTCATTCTTTACTCTCTTTGGAGATACGCCACAGTCTGTCTGCTTCCCATTAATGGTAGCAACCGTACTTCCAGGCGTCATCTTTACCGTAATGTTTCCTTTTGTAAAGGTAAGTTCACCGGTCGTCTTGTTTTCCTTATACGTAACTCCCATATTCTTAGCGAATACTCTCCACGCCTGCACCATAGCGGTATTGGATATAAGGATGGAAGGCATATTGCTTACATCTACACTTGCTCCGTCTACGGTTACATTGCCAAGTGCTCCGGTATAAGCTGTTTTTGCTCCGTCATAATATAAATTCATTGCCTTTGTGATGCTGACCGTTGCTGTCGTACTGTTCCATACATAACCGTATCCAAATGTATCGGCTACGAAACGAGTCGGTACAAGCACGATTGATTTCCCTGCTGCCACATATTTCATAGAAACGGGTGCCGCATTCATTGTCACCGTTTTTCCATTCAATGTTGCCTTCTTGCTTCCGATTGTCATAACTAATGTCTTCGTTTTATCTGTCACGGTCACCGTTTTTTTTGCCTTATTAATCTTTACACTAAGCCCCATTGCAGAAGAAAAAACATCTGCTACGGAAGCCAATGCCACCCCGTTATCACTTAAGATTCCCGGCGTGCCTGCAAGGCTTACCACGTTTCCATTGTACTGATATGTAATCTGCTTATCCGTATATGTCACACTCTTGCTTGTTGTGTAATTGTACAGTTTTAAGCTGCTTGCTGCTCTAACCTGACTAACTGGCGCCGTTCCAATAAACATGGCCACTGTCAGTGCCAGTGCGATTTTCCTATAATACTTCCTCATTTTCTCTCACCTATGCTTCTCTTGCTTATTCCGCATATTGAATCTCAATATTTGGTTCTACATGTAAAATAATCCATAACAATGTTATTATTGTGTCAAAAATAGAGTTTTTCTTTAATTTTATATAAAATATTTCTTACAAATTCCTTTTTTCTTCTTTTATCGATATAGGGGTATACAAAAAGGCAGTGCCGCCACACCGTATGCGTGTAGCAACTCTGCCTTCTTGTTCTTATTGAATTATTAGAATAAGCCTGTGATCACACCATCATCCGATACATCAATTCGGTCTGCTGCCGGAGATTTTGGAAGACCTGGCATCGTCATAACATTTCCTGTGATTGCTACTACAAAGCCTGCTCCTGCGTTCACGTATACTTCTCTGATATTCACGGTAAATCCGGTTGGACGTCCGAGCTTGGTTGCATCATCCGATAATGAATACTGGTTCTTTGCCATACATATCGGAAGGTTTCCAAAGCCAAGTTCTTCGATCCTTGCAAGCGCCTTGGATGCAGCTGCATCGTAAGTCACGCCATCCGCGCCATAGATTTCCGTTGCAATACAATGAATCTTTTCTTTTAAAGAGAGTTCATTTTCATATAATGGTTTAAAATGACTTTCTTTTGTTTCGATTGTCTTCATAACTTTATTGGCAAGATCGATTCCGCCTTCTCCGCCCTTTTCCCATACTTCGGATAAGGAGAACTCACATCCGTGTGCCTCACAGAATTCTTTTACAAACTGTAATTCTGTATCGGTATCGGTTGCAAAACGGTTTAATGTCACAACTGCCGGAACACCGAACTTCTGTACATTCTCGATATGCTTCTCTAAGTTTACGATACCTGCTTTTAATGCATCTAAATTTTCTGCACTAAGCTCTGTCTTTGGAACACCGCCATTATATTTTAAAGCACGTACAGTTGCTACGATTACAACTGCATCCGGATGTAATCCTGCCATACGACATTTGATATCAAAGAATTTCTCAGCGCCTAAATCCGCACCGAATCCCGCTTCTGTCACTACATAGTCCGCTAACTTAAGTGCAGTCTTAGTCGCACGAACGGAGTTACATCCGTGAGCGATATTTGCAAATGGGCCGCCATGCACAAATGCCGGTGTATGCTCTAATGTCTGAATTAAGTTTGGTCTCAGAGCATCCTTTAATAACGCTGCCATAGAACCGACTGCATGTAACTGTTCTGCGGTTACCGGCTCTCCATCATAGGTATATGCTACGATGATTCTTCCAAGACGTTCTTTTAAATCCTTCATATCTGTTGCAAGACATAAGATCGCCATGATTTCAGATGCTACGGTAATAATGAAATGATCTTCTCTTACCACGCCGTCTGCCTTTCTTCCAAGACCTACCACGATATTACGAAGAACTCTGTCATTCATATCAAGACAGCGTTTCCATACGATCTGATTTGTATCAATATTTAATGCATTTCCCTGGTGAATATGATTATCCATCATAGCCGCTAATAAGTTATTAGCAGATGTGATAGCATGAAAATCCCCGGTAAAATGAAGGTTTAAGTCTTCCATTGGCACTACCTGCGCGTAACCGCCGCCTGCTGCACCGCCTTTAATACCGAAACAAGGACCAAGAGATGGTTCACGAAGGGCAATCATCGCTTTCTTATTCAGCTTCCCGAAGGCTTCACCTAAACCAACACTTGTTGTTGTCTTTCCTTCTCCTGCCGGAGTCGGATTAATTGCTGTTACAAGAATCAGTTTTCCATCCTTCTCATCTTTCACGCGTTCTAACAGTTCATCCGTTACCTTCGCTTTATATTTGCCATAGAAATCAAGTTCCTCTTCTGCTATATTAAGTTTGGCTCCCACTTCCCGGATATGCTGCATCTTCGCTTCCTGTGCGATCTGAATATCTGTTTTCATGATTTCTGCCTCCTGCCATGTTATTCTGGTGTTTGACGGACTTTTATTGCTCCGCCGTATCTTTCCCTTGCCTTATTCTATATCATGCAGATCTTGCCGCTTGATGCTAAATCTCCCCTTATCCTCAAAGACTTTTTGGTCTTCGGACTTAGTACTCCGCCGCATGATCTGTATCATCTCTTTATGCATTTTTCTCCATATCTCTTTCTGTTCTAATGCAAGTTCCATTATAACAAATTATATACGAAAAAAAAGACTTTTAATTATTATTTATTTGCCTGTCATTCATTACATTTCCTTATAATGGGACTCTTCCATGCTTCCACTCTTACGCTTGGAACTACGCTATGAATTTGGAATATCTTGCATTCCTGCCACCGTTCCTCTATAATGAGGTCAGACAGAAAGTGAAACAATTTAGAAAGGCTTGGATTTAGAATGAAAATAAAAACTATCATATTTGACTTAGACGGTACTCTGCTTGATACGCTGCGTGATCTCCAGGAGAGCGTCAATCACACACTGACACACTATCAGTATCCGCCCCGTACATTAGATGAAGTTCGCCGCTTTGTCGGAAACGGCGTGCGTGTTTTACTGACTCGCGCCTTTCCTGCCGGCACAAGCGAGGAAAGAATTGAAGAAGCACTCGTCATCTTCCGCAACCATTATTCCGTTCATATGTATGACCATACCCGTTTATACGAAGGAATTGATGCCATGCTTTCTGAATTAAGCAAAGCCGGCTATCGTCTTGCCATCGTATCCAATAAGATGGATTCCGCTGTAAAAGATCTGGATCAGAAATTCTTTAACGGCATGATCGAACTTGCAATCGGTGCTCCAAAGGAGCATAAAAAACCCGATCCTTACGCTGTATTAAAAGTGATGGAAGCACTCTCCTGCACACCAGAGGAATGCCTCTATGTAGGTGATTCCGAAGTAGATATCGAGACCGCTCATAATGCTTCCCTTCCCTGTGTCGGCGTCTCCTGGGGCTTCCGCGGACATGAATTTTTAAAAGAACATGAAGCCCATTTCATCATCGATCATCCATCCGAACTGATTTCCCTGTTAAACCAGAACTAATTTTCCTATTCCATCGGAACTGGTTTACCTATGATAGATTAAGAGTTCACGACTTCGCAGTTGGTTTTGGGGGCACCCGTTCCGGGGCCCAAAAACAATTAAATCGTACATTTCCTATAATAAAAAACAGCACTCTTTACCTAAACTACATTAGTAAAGCGTGCTATTTTTTTAATTACTGTGTTTTAGGATTATATAATCGTATTTACTCATCATTGGTCAATCCGCTATATTTATCAGATTGTTATTCAATCTTTTATCCCGTAAATTTTGTTATTGGAACGTGACTTTTTGTTGTCACATTGGAACAGTAGATATTATAACACAGAATTGGAAATATACACTCTGAAATTACTGGAAGAGAATTCAGATATTTACAACCGCTTATCACTCCTATGGAACAAGCCGGTTAATATCTCTTGGAAACAGAGATGCATAACGGATATTATCTTTGTTCAGAAGTTTCATAGTAAGGCGTTCCAGTCCGATTCCAAGACCTCCATGTGGCGGCATCCCGTATTTATGCATCATCAGATAGCTTGTAAATAACTCCGGGTCCATATTTCTTCTCTTCATCTTTTCTATCTGTTCCTTATATCCGTGGATTCTCTGTCCTCCGGTCGTCACCTCAATTCCTCTGAAAAATAAGTCAAAGCTTAATGTATATGCTCGGTTTTCCGGATCTTCCATTGCATAGAACGGACGTTTCTTCTCCGGATAGTGAGTGACAAATACAAAATCACTGCCGTATTTCTTCTTGATCAGTTCGCCAAGCAGTCTTTCCTCTTCCGGCTCAAAGTCATCCGGCTCTCTGCTCACCCTGTTATACGTGCTGCTTACCAGTTCTTTTGCATCTACAAACCGAATGGCCGGAATCGTTTCTATAACCGGCACTTCCACCGCTAACAGTTCAAGCTCCTTTTCATAATGTTCCTTTAAGAAGGAAAATGCGGCTTTTAGCATTGCGGTCTCAGTCTCCATGATCTCTGTGAAATCATGAATATAGCCCATCTCAAAGTCAACACCGGTATATTCATTCAGATGACGGTTCGTGTCATGCTTCTCCGCCCGGTACACTGCCCCGATTTCAAATACTTTCGTATATACGCCGACCATCATCTGCTTGTAAAACTGCGGGCTCTGCGCTAAATATGCCTGCTTTCCAAAGTAATCGAGATGGAAGATATTCGATCCCCCTTCCGCCCCTTCTGAAACAATCTTTGGCGTGCGAATTTCAGTAAAATGATTTTGATAGAAGAATTCCCTCATTCCTCTTACCAATCCCTCCTGAATCTTAAAGACCGCTCTTTCCTTCTCATTTCTAAGTGTGATCGGGCGATAGTCAAGGATAGTCTCCAAAGAGGCATTCATGCTCTTCCCATTAATGACAACCGGCATCTCCTCTGCCGGTGCAGAAAGGATTGTGATCTCCTCTGCTGTCACCTCAAAACCAATCTTGGAACGCGGCTCCTCTTTTACAAAGCCTTTGATCGTCACACACATATTCTCTTTTATATCTTCAATGGAAAACTTAGATGTTTCCTCACTCCATACACACTGCAATAAACCATCCGGCAGTTCTAAAATCAAGAAAGCAAAACCGCTCATCTTTCTGATCTTATAGACAGAGCCGGAAAACTCTGCTTTTTTGCCAATCTGACTTTTTAAACCTGTAAGTTCTGATACTTCCTTCGCTTTACTTTTTACCTGGCTGACTTTTAATTCCATCTCTCTCATTTTTATTGTCCTCGCTTTCTTTTTCTTTGGGATTCCACGATTTTTCAGCACCTAAGTTATCTTTTTCGTAAAGCAAAAAGACTGCATCAGCAACCGAAAAATATCTTTTCCGTGCCAATGCAGCCTCTCTTTTATAATAAAAGGTAACAAAACCGATGCATCATCCCGTTTCAGCCTGATTTCTAACATTAAAAAATTAATATTAAAATACAATCACAAAACACGAATGCTTGGTTTGTTTAGAGATGAGTTTACTTAGCATAGGCACGGCACATAAGCGCTTGCACCTATCCCAAGAGTGCAAGCGCTACCGATCGTCGTCCCTGTTAAGCTTTGCATATACAAACTGTCTCATCTTTTTTCCTCTTTCTTTTCTAATTTTTACATATTGTAACATATGTGTCAAATTATGTCAACTCAGATTTATGTTTAACCTATTTAAGATATAATCTAAATATCTGCCCACCAGATTGATATCCGGCATGCACTGATAAAGCATTCTCGCTCCAACCACATCTTCCACTTCATTAAAAATAAGGTTTCCATCATCGCCAATCAGAAAATCAATTCCTGCAAGGCCGATATCAAACAGCTCCATGACTTTATGAACGACTTCTCTCTGTGAATCGGATAATTCATACCGTTCTACATGTCCACCTAATGAGAAATTGGACTTAAAGCCTTCCTTCGCCGTACGCAGCACACAGGCTAAGATTTCATTTCCAAGTACATAGACCCGAAGATCCTGATGCTTTCTTCCGGTAAGCGGCTGTCTTACAAAATCAGATGCAAGCGCCTCTTTAATCTCTTCTCTTCTTTCCTTTGTTGTATCTTTCGTAACCAGAAATACCTGACTTCCCCCATGACCAGCCACAGCTTTTACCACAGTATCCTCCTCAATAGAGAAAAGAATACGGTCTAACTCCTGTTTTCTGTGAAATGCTGTATCGATGATAGGGATATCCATCTTTGCTATATACTGATACGTTCTTGCCTTATCGTTACAGATTTCAGCCATCTTCGCATTGTTAAACACGGGTATCTTGCAGTATTCCAGATGTCTTGATAACATTGGATAAATCGTGCGTACCACAGCAAAGTCGGGATTTTTTGGTACCTTTCCCTTATAGGTAATAAACCAGTTTCCGTCTTTCACGCCAAATGTCATCTCTTCCGTAAGCAGAAGCTCCATCTTCACATCCCGTTTCTCTGCCTCTTTGATAAATTCCTCGATATACCACTTATTCTTTTTTGCATCTTCCTGCCCATAAATCAGCCATGCTCTTCTCATCGTGTCATCACCTTATCTAAAATATAATCTATCATATGTTCGGCTGTATTCACGCCGGTACAGTCAAAGATATTCTTAAAATGCGCATTGGAGTTCACTTCGCACACAATCGCTTTTCCATTTTCATCAAATAACAGATCCACTCCTGCAAAATCAAGCCCGATCGCCTTCACACATCGAATGGCGAGGTCTTTCTCCCATTCATCCGGATCATATGCCTTCATATGACCGCCATTTGTAATGTTGGCACGGAAATCTCCGTTTACCGAATACCGGTACATCGATGTCACAACCTGATTTCCTACCACCTGAATGCGCACATCCTTACCGGCACTGCTTTTCATAAACTTCTGGAACAGCATTGGTTTTGTGCCGATTTCCTTCACCTTCCCTAAAAGCTCCTCTGAATCCTTCACCAGATAAACCTGTGCTCCGAAAGAGCCAAAACACTCTTTCACTACCATCGGAAAACCAAGTCTTTCTTCCACCTGCGTTAAGAAATCATAATTCCCATACCCGATATTCGGATAGGTCATCGGCGCTAAAATCGTCTCCGGCATCGGAATACCCGCCTCATATAATGCCAGATGTGTCTTTGATTTATCATCACACACTTCAATCGCATTGGCCGAATTAAATACCGGTATCCCCAAAATCTCAAGATACCGGCACAGCCGAACATCCTTATCCCAAAACAACACAAAATCCGGCTTGTTATCCTCTGAAAAAACAGACTGCTTTTCTCCCATCACAGCCAAAACCTCCGCATTGGTCACAAGCCTCATATCCACATTCCGCTTTTTCGCCGCCTCTAAAATCCACGCTGCAAGCTCACTATATTTATTCGTAAACAAAAACTCATTCACTACAAGCAATGCCTTCATTCTTCTCACCTCGTTTTCGCCATTATAATCCAATCTATGCCATCATTCAAGACACTCTTGTTTTTTATAACTCTTTTCTACTTTTACTATCTCTTTTCTACTCTCGCTATTCCTTTTCCAATCCCGTCTTCCTAAAAAGGACAGTTCTTCCTGACATATCAAATGCCACAAAAAACTGTCCTTTTTCTGATTCAAAACTATTATAAAAATCTACTACAAACACAGGAAATTCAAAAATTCATATACATGCTTACTATCCTACACAATAAAAATGCACTTCTGTCTTTCCAAACATCACTCTAACTTCGCATCTGTTCCTACACGTATTCGTCTACGTACTCTTCGAATTCTTCCATGGACATCAGGACCTTTCTTGGCTTTGTACCTTCTTCCGGTCCTACCACGCCTGCGTCGCACAGCTGATCCATAATTCTTGCCGCACGGTTAAATCCAATCTTATAAACACGCTGCAACATGCCGATCGATGCTTTATCTCGTTCAATAATAAACTTTCCGGCTTCAATGAAATAATCATCCTTATTTGAACCGCCGCCTGCACTTCCATTTCCGGAATCACCGGATGCCTGGACGCTTGCGATCTTATTATTGATCTCTTCGGAGTAATTTGCTCCTGCATTCTGTTCTTTTAAGAAATCCACCACTGCATTTACTTCCTTATCAGATACAAATGCCCCCTGAACACGGACCGGTTTTGGATAACCGGATGGGAAGAATAGCATATCACCCTTTCCTAACAGTTTCTCCGCACCGGCACCATCAATAATGGTACGGGAGTCGATCGCTGAAGATACGGAGAATGCAATACGGGATGGTACATTTGCCTTAATCAGACCTGTGATGACATTAACACTCGGACGCTGAGTCGCGATAATCAGATGCAGACCGGCAGCTCGTGCCATCTGTGCCAAACGACAGATTGCATCTTCTACTTCTCCGGATGCAACCATCATCAGATCGGCAAGCTCGTCTACAATAATAACGATCTGAGGAAGCTTCTGATAGTTCGGATCATTTAAGTCCTTCACTTCCGCCACTTTCTCATTATAGCCTTTTAGATCTCTGACACCAAGTTCCGCAAACTTCTTATAACGGTCATTCATCTCCATAACCGCCCAGTTTAATGCCGCACTTGCTTTCTTCGGATCGGTCACGACCGGAATGAGCAGGTGCGGAATTCCATTGTAAATACTAAGCTCTACTACCTTCGGATCGACCATGATCAGACGGACATCCGCTGGATTAGCCTTATAAAGGATACTCATAATCAAAGTATTGATGCAGACTGATTTACCGGAACCGGTAGCACCGGCAATCAAAAGGTGAGGCATCTTTGCGATATCTGTCACCACTGCCTGTCCGCCGATATCCTTGCCGACTGCAAATGCGATACTGGAGCTATGCTCTTTAAAGTCTTTGGTATCTAACAATTCCCGAAGCATAACTGCACTATTTTCCTTATTCGGAACTTCGATGCCGACTGCCGCCTTACCCGGAATCGGTGCCTCGATACGGATCTCTTCTGCTGCAAGGTTTAGCTTAATATCATCTGCTAAAGCAGTAATCGTCTTAACCTTCACGCCCTGTTCCGGCTGTAACTCATAGCGGGTTACGGCTGGACCGCAGCTGATATTCGTAATCGTCACGCGAACCCCAAAGCTGTCTAATGTCTTCTGAAGCTTTAATGCGGTCTCCTTTAAATCTTTATCTGTCATGCCTTTCTGACCATGCTTTGGCTTTGCAAGCAGATTGATCGGAGGGAATTCATACTTCTTCTCTTCAATCACCTGATGAATGCCTTTTGCCAGATCCTCCGCAGTCAGATCGGCATCCGATTTATCTTGAGCCTTTGACTGTAGCTTCTCATCCGGTCTTGCCGCATGTTCTCTTGCATGTACAGAATCACTGCGCCCTCCAGCCCCTGCTGCTCTTGCATTCGAACCGCTATCGCTTTTTTCTTCCGAATAGAATCCGCCTTCCATTTCCTCCGGAAGCTTCTGTTCGTACAGATTCTCGTGTACATGAGTACCCGAAACCTGTTTATAATCCGAGAATTCCTCCTCTGACATCTGATCCGTATCAAAGTTCGCAATAAACCCATTTACTTCCTGATCGGATAAATGATTGGTTTCAAATCCAAGTGAATTGATATCCGGAGTCTGTTCTTCCTTGATATCCCCATTCGAATCATCAAAGTCACTCAGCTCTTCCATTTCCTTGCTTCCAAACTTGCGCTGCAGTTCTTCTTCATAAATCGAATTTACATCCTCGATCATCTTGTCTGATGGCATAAAGTCGCCTGTGATGGTATATTCCGTATGTGCAAATGGATCCACGACCGGAAGCGTCTCTTTCCCATAATCAGCCGCTTCCTTATGACCTTTATGTTCCTTGGCTTCCTTATATTCTTTTTCCTCAGAACCCTTCTTGCCTTTTTCTTTCAGCTGATCTAAGAAACTGATGCCTTGTTCGAATTCTTCCTCATCCTCTTCTTTAAGCCTTGCCTCTTCCTTGGCTTTCTTTTCTTTCGGCTCTTTCATAAACGTTACGGTTCTTGCTTTTCTCTTTCGCCCACGTTCGTCGTAATCATCTTCATAATCATATTCATCATCATCGTCGTCTTCTAACTCTGCCATCTCTGCTCTTCTAAGTTCTCTCTGCTCCTTAAAATATGCGATGGATTCCTCACTTTTCTTTCCAAGAATCTGGAAGAAACCTTTGTTGGTGATTAACATGACACAGATTACCAGCAGCGCTAATAAAATCACAACCGATGCGAAATACCCAAAAAGCGGACATAATATCCGTACCAGGACTGCACCAATCAGGCCGCCACCGCTTCTTCCGGATGCTGATTTTGTAAAATACTCAAATAATCCGGTATCTGCATGATATCCTTTCATCAGCTGTACAAGAGAAGACAGCACAAAAAACAGCCCCACTGTGCTAAAAAGCTTGCGTCTTGCAATCATATTGCCACGATTGGCAATAGAGAATGCCACGATAAAGAATAATGCAAATGGAAATACATATGCAAAAATTCCAATCATACCAAACACGAGGTGATTAATGGCATCGCCCACCTTGCCACATAAACTTATATAGCTTAATATGAGCAAAACTGAAATGAGAAGGGTTATAAGCAATGTAACCTCATCATGTATAACATCGTGTTCTTTCTGCTTTCTGCTTTTTTTTGCTG
>SVEB01000051.1 GCA_015057635.1 Lachnospiraceae bacterium
AGGATGGAAGTTATGTAGATCACTGTGATCCTTATGGATTTTATTCTGAGCTTCGTCCCAAAGACGGATCCATTATATTTGGTCTGAATGACGGGGCATTTCATGATGATTCCTGGATAAAAAAGCGGACGGAGTTAAAAGATGGCCCGATAAATATCTACGAAATTCATTTTGGTTCCTGGAAGCGCAAGTCCGATGAACCGGGAGACTGGTACACGTATGAGGAGATGGCGGAGCTGTTAATTCCATACTTAAAAGAAAATGGATTCAATTATGTAGAGATCATGCCACTTAGTGAGCATCCGATGGATGAATCCTGGGGATATCAGACAACCGGCTTTTACAGCCCGACTTCCCGGTACGGAAATCCGGATCAGCTGCGGTATTTCGTTGATCAGTGCCATCTAAATGATATCGGGGTCATCTTTGATTTTGTGCCGGTTCATTTTGCAGTCAATGACTATGCACTGCGAAACTACGACGGAACGGCATTATATGAATATCCGCATTATGATGTGGGACGGAGTGAATGGGGGTCTTGTAACTTCATGGTATCTCGGGGCGAGGTCAGAAGCTTTCTGCAGTCCTGTGCGCATTACTGGCTGAAGGAATTTCATTTTGACGGCCTGCGTATCGACGCGATCAGCAACCTCTTATACTGGCAGGGCAACCCGGAACGGGGAGTCAACGATATGGCAGTCAAGTTCTTAAAGGGAATGAATTCCGGCGTTAAGGAACGGGTAAAAGGAGCACTCCTTATGGCAGAAGACTCCACTACCTATCCGGGGGTTACAAAGCCCGTATGGGAAGGCGGCCTTGGTTTTGATTATAAGTGGGATATGGGCTGGATGAACGATACGCTTTCCTATTTTAAATTAGACCCGGATAAACGTACCGAAAACTATCACAAGCTAACCTTCTCCATGATGTACTATTACAGTGAATATTTCCTTCTTCCGTTCTCTCATGATGAAGTCGTACATGGCAAAGCAACTATCCTTCAGAAGATGAACGGTGACTATGAAGCCAAGTTCCCTCAGGCAAGAGCACTCTACATGTACATGTTCGCACATCCGGGAAAGAAGCTAAACTTTATGGGAAATGAATTCGGACAGTTTAGGGAATGGGATGAAAAGAGGGAACAGGACTGGAGCCTGCTAACCTACCCGATGCATGACGGCTTCGCCCATTTCTTCCGCGCACTATGCAACCTCTATCAGAGCAACCCGGCTTTTTGGGAGCAGGATTACGCCCAGGATGGGTTCCAATGGATTGACTGTCATCAGGAGCAGAAATGCATCTACGCTTTCGAGCGTCGCAGCAAATCCACTCGTCTGGCCGCCATCTTTAACTTCTCTGACCAGCAGCAGGATTACACTCTGACCATTCGGAATGCCAGTACATTAAAACTCCTCCTTTCCAGTAACCTGGAATGCTACGGCGGCACCTCCAAATCCGAGCCATCCACCCTCACGTTAGAGAACGAGGCCACGCCTCTTAGCCTGCCTCCGTTTTCTGCCTATTACTATGACATTCAGTAAAAACGCGAGCCGCCATATCTTTCTCTAGATTCTGTATGTTTTACTCAATCTTCGTTGCATCATACAGGAATCGGAGAGGGAAGGCGGAGGAGGCGGGGGGCGCTATATTTTCCGAAATGTCCGGCTCATGACGAACAAAAGCTGTGCGGTTCTTTGAATAGCAGACAGTGCATTCCTGTCTGATAGGCAAAGAACCGCACAGTTTTTGTCCGCTCATGCGTCCGAACATTTGGAAAATATAGCACCGCCCGCCTCCTTCGCCTTCCCTCTCCGATTCCGTCTGTTTGCCCAAAAAACAAAAACAAAACAAAAACACTCTTGCTTTAAAACAGATAAGTTGTATGATAAAGAGGAAAGGGGCTGGTAAAGTGAAAAAAGCAGTGAAGAGGATAGCGGCAGTGTTAGCGGGAATCGTGATACTTATAATAGCAGTCGTTGTCATCCTGTACCGGAATGAGATGAAATCCTTAAGTTCATTAAGGAAGCTGGACGATTATGGAATGTTTCAGATGACTTACTACGGAGACTATGGGTTTGATGACTTTCTAAAGAGCGGGGCCAAAAGTGACAGTGATATTGAGGCATTTGTTACAAAACGCCTCTTAAAAGGACTGCCGTTTGACCTTGGGATAACAGGGGCTGGATGCACAGCCTTCGTCGTACGAAATGAAAAAGGGGAGGTACTCTATGGCCGGAATTTTGATTTTCCATATGCGCCATCTCTTCAGCTGTTCACAAATCCGCATAACGGCTATGCATCCGTATCTACGGTAAACCTGTCGTTTGCCGGATATGATGAAGACAATCTGCCAAGTGGTCTAAACTTCGATAGTTTTTTTGCACTTGCGGCACCATACCTTCCATTTGACGGAATGAATGAAAAAGGAGTGGCAATGGCCCTTCTTGCAGTGCCAAATGCCAAAGGACCGAATAACCCGGATCATGTCACACTAAACACAACCACAGCGATCCGTCTTGTATTAGATAAGGCGGCTAATGTACAGGAGGCAGTTGACTTACTAAGAAACTATAATATTTATTTCTCCGGGCATATTGACTGCCACTATCTGATAGCAGATGCCACCGGCAAATCCGTGATTGTAGAATATTATGACGGAGAGATTCAGGTCGTGGAGACTGATAAAGACTATCAGATCGCTTCCAATTTTATCGCTTATCAGGGACTTAATATTGGAGAAGGCGGAACGGAATTTGACCGTTATAACCGAGCGGAAGAAGTAATACGCGAACATGGAAATGTTCTGACTTCCGATCAGGCTGTCGGTCTGTTAGCCGAAATTGGGGTACGATCAGGGGAAACCGACCGCCTGCAGTGGTCGGTTGTCTATAACCTGAATACCGGAGAAACTAGGTTATTTCCGCACCGGAATAGAGATAAAGTCTTTGAGACGTTGTTAAAGATGCAATAGCATAACCGGACAAAATAAAGCAAACGAGGAGCGGAAACCACCTTTCTATTTATTTATAATGTACTTGTAACGAAGGGAGAGAGAAGATGGAGTGGATGAGGACGCTGCAGACGGCAATCAACTATATGGAGGAGCATCTGTTAGATGATATTAATTATGAGGATGTGGCAAGACAGGTGAATACGTCGAGTTATCATTTTCATAGAACCTTCAGCTTTATAGCCGGGATGACGGCAAATGAGTATATCAGGAACCGGAGGTTATCCCTTGCCGGACAGGAGTTATTAGATACCGGTGCAAAAGTGACGGATGTAGCCTTAAAGTATGGCTATGATACGCCTGAGAGTTTTGCCAAAGCATTTACAAGGTTTCATGGCGTGGCACCGAAATATGCAAAGGTAAGCGGAACCAGACTTTGTCTTTTCAACCCTCTTGCAATCAAAATCAGTATGGAAGGTGGAAAAGTCATGGATTACAAAATCGTAGAAACAAAGAAACAGAGCTATCTTGCAATGGTGAGACCATTTAAGAATGAGAACATTAATGATCCGGAGAACCACGAGATACCAGACTTCTGGCAGGAGTGCCACGAAAAGAATTTAGTAGAGCCGCTGCGTGCTATGCGTCCGGATGGAAAGAAAGACCTGTATGGACTATGCTCGCCGTCAAAGAAGGGGGCCGATTATTTTTATTATGGAATCGGTATTGTGCTTGATGAAGAGACGGATGTTACAGAGAAAGAAAAGATGTTAGCATCTGGGTTTGAACTATGGGAAGTGGAGCCTTGCACATATGTGGTATTTGAGTGTATGGGGAAGGATGGGGACTCGATTGATGAGATGTGGAGCCGTTATTATAAGGAATTCCTCCCACAGACCGGTTATGAGTCCGCGGATGCGACTGATTATGAGATTTATTATGAAAAAGGAAAAGCAGGGCTGTTCTGCGAATTATGGATCCCGATTCAGAAAAAGTAAAGGTTAGATGAAAATTGCCTCTTTCTTTTTTAGTACGCTGAATACGATTTTTTGATAAAAGTTATATATGATATTATTTCATATAACTTTTTTAAGAGTATCGGCCGATATATTGAAATGAGTAATAAAAAGAAGAGAGGAATTATATGAATGAGATAGTAAAACATACAAAACAGATAAATCGTTTCGTATTAGTTTTTATTACATTGATTGACCTGTTTTTGGTAGTAGGGTACTTAAATGAAAGCCGTGCAGGAAGAATATCAATCGGCATGATTATGGCTTTTGTGGCGGTGGTTCTGGTTACATTAGGAGTTGATTATGCGATATATATCAAGAATCCAAGCTCAACGGCATTTCGGCATGTATCCGTTATTGGGTATGCCGCAGTATATATATTTGCGCTATACTTCAGTAGGAACGATTTAGTTTTTGTTATGGTATTTCCAATGACAACAATTTATATTTTGTACTTTGATCTGAATTTTTTCTTAAGATCCGGTATACTTGCTTTTCTATCAATGTATTTGATGTTGTAAAAGCTATAGGACGTGGTTATTTCCCATCAGGGGTAGAAGTAAATGTATCGCTTGTAGCACTCCGATTAGGGTCTGTTGGTATTACCATCGGTGTTATTTACTTTATGATTCGTGCCAATAATAATCTTTCAAGACAGCGAATTGATATGATTGAGGCAGAAAAAGAAAAGACAGCCGGAATGCTAGAAGATATCTTAAATATCGCAAAAGTTGTAAAGAACAATTCGTTAGATGCGAATCAGCTGATTTCAGAATTAGATGAGTCTACGGTTCAGGTGACAAATGCGTTAGAAGAAATTGCAGCAGGAAACAGTCAGAATGCAGACAATATCGCGAATCAGACTGCAATGACAAGCAGCATTCAGGAAATGATCAATCAGACAAAGAATAAGTCTGATCGAATGACAGAGATGTCAAGAGAAAGTCAGAATGCTGTTACAAGCGGCAAGGATTCCATTGAAAACCTGCAGAAAAAGGCGGATGAGATTGAAGCCTCCAATAAGAGTGTGGTTATGTCCATGGGAACCTTAAGCGCGAATGCGAAAGAAGTGGCAGAAATCACAAAAGGAATCTTCTCCATTTCCAAGCAGACAAATCTTCTTGCTTTAAATGCTTCCATTGAAAGCGCAAGAGCAGGGGAGGCCGGAAAAGGTTTTGCAGTTGTTGCGGAAGAAATTCGTGTATTAGCGGATCAGACAAGAGAGATGACAGAGAAGATTGAAAATATTGTATCGAGTCTCCAGGATAACGCAGATCATGCACAGAGCGTAGTGCAGAATGTTATTGAAGCAGCAAGAGAAGAAAAAGAGCTGATTAATATAGCAGGGCATAACTTTAAGACAATTGAGAAGACGATGGATTCTTTAAATGAAAATGTAGAAGGAATCAATGCTCAGGTTCAGCATATATTATCTTCCAATGATAAGATTGTATCCAGCATCACAAGCATCAATGAAGTAAGTGCAGAAGTGGCGGTAAGTACGAAGAATGCAGCAGAGGTTGGAAAAGAAAATTATAAGAAAGCAGAGCAGGCGAAACGTTTAATGAATGAACTTGTTATGCAGGCAGAAGAACTGAATAAGTATAATTAAGCAAAATGGGCTGCGGCACGTGAATCGTGTCATAGTCCATTTTGTTTTTGTGAAGCTGGAATCGGTCAGGCGGAATTGGGCAAACTAGTTTTGATAGAAAGGAAAGGATGATCAGTACGATAAGAAGTCAAAGGAAAATCCGCCTGATCGTATTGATTGCTGCACTTGTAATGATCGGATGCAGCAATAATGACAGCAACAGTAATACAGAAGAGAATAGCAACCTCAGTAGCTTCCAAACTAGGCTTAACAGAAGATGTAGAAATCAATAATGCGAACAGCAACAATGCAGGAAAGGAAAACAGTGCAGATGAAACCAATGGAGATGAAGTCAATGGAAATGAGACAGCCGGAACCACAGAAAGTGGAACCTCAAAAACATCAGCAGCCTGAGATGCCGGAACTGCCGGGACAGGAGATGCCGGGAGCAGCGCCACAGGAAGTGGAAATACAGGAAATACCGGTGCAGCAGCCGGAATTGCAGGAAATGGAAATATATCCACTGCAGGTAGTGAGACTTCAGGTACAGGAACTAATAATACAGGAATTGACAATACGGGAACTGGTAATACAGGAATTGATCGTACACAGTCTGGAAATGCAGAAGGTACGGATGGAGCAGAGAAATTGCCAAATGCAATCTTAGCCGAAATAGGAGAAAGCAGGTGATAGACAGGCATTGATCATACCACAGTAACTACAGTAATGAAGAACCATAGAAGTAAGTATAAAAATAAGCATAAAAGCAGACATAAAATAAATAGAATTAAAAAATGAATAGAATTAAAAAGGTATATGGCATTTAGAGAGTGTCATATATCTTTTTTAAACAGAGCTGCGAAGTATTCATAAAAAAGATTATGATATAGTTACAAGACTAAATGAAGTTATAAAAACATCCGGAATTTCATTACATAAAAGTTGGGAAAGTGGTAGAATTGAGGAAGAAATGGACTGGAAAAATATACAAAAAGATTTTGGACAGGAATACAGGAATAAGAGAAAATGGGCAGAAATCAGGATTTTCGCTGGAAAGCAGAAAGAGGGATTGTTGATGGATGAGAATAAAAAAAAGGCTTTGGATGCTGCCATGCAGCAGATTCAGAAGGAGTTTGGAAAGGGTGCTGTTATGCGGCTTGGAGATCCCAATGCATTTGGAGAAGTAGAGGTTGTTCCGACAGGGGCGCTTAGTCTGGACATAGCTCTTGGGCTTGGTGGAATACCAAAGGGGAGGATTATTGAGATTTATGGTCCGGAGTCAAGCGGTAAGACAACGGTATCCCTGCATATGGTGGCGGAAGTACAGAAGCGGGGAGGCGTAGCGGCATTTATTGATGCAGAGCATGCATTGGATCCAAAGTACGCCCAAAATATTGGAGTAAATATAAATGAGCTTTACATATCACAGCCGGATTCCGGAGAACAGGCATTAGACATCACGGAGACACTGGTACGCTCCGGTGCTATCGAAATCATTGTTATCGACTCCGTAGCGGCACTTGTGCCGAAAGCCGAATTAGATGGTGAGATGGGGGATTCCTTTATCGGTCTTCAGGCAAGGCTGATGTCACAGGCACTTCGAAAACTGACTCCGGTTGTAAGCAAATCCAAATGTATTGTCATCTTTATCAATCAGTTACGAGAGAAGATTGGTGTCATGTTTGGCAATCCGGAAGTTACAACAGGCGGAAAGGCTTTGAAGTTCTACGCTTCGGTACGTTTGGATGTCAGAAGGATCGATCAGATTAAGTCAGGCGGGCAAAAGATCGGAAACAGAACCCGTGTGAAAATTGTGAAGAATAAGGTGGCGCCTCCATTTAAAGAAGCGGAATTTGATATTATATATGGAAAAGGCATCTACCGGGTAGGTGATATTCTGGACCTGGCAGCAGAGGCAAGCATTATCAATAAGAGCGGTTCCTGGTATTCCTATCAGGGTGGAAAGCTGGCACAGGGCAGGGAAGGAGCGGCTAATTATCTGGCAGAACACAAGGATATCCTTGCAGCGGTGGAAGCAAAGGTGCGCGAATACTACAGCATCCACCCAGAAACCAAGAAAGCTCCTGAATCCCAAATCGTCTCCGATCACTATGAGGATATGCAGGAGAATTAGAGTGCCGGAGACGGAACGAGAGAAGCAGGCGCCCTAAGATGCGCTCGGAGTCATCCGAGGCGATTGGTTCCGAATGTTCGGACGCATGAGCGGACAAAAAGATGGTGGTATCTTCGACTATCAGACAGGAAAGCACTGTCTGCTATTCAAAGATACCACCATCTTTTTGTTCGTCATGAGCCGGACATTCCGGAACCAATCGCCTCGGATGACTGCGAGCGCATCTTAGGGCACCTGCTTCTCTCGTTCCTGGACGTTTCTATTCGGGATGTGGGAGGGGAAAAGGGGGGAGAATGAAATAAGAATCAAATGCTAATAGTTAAGAAGTGAGAATTAAGAATCTGGGAGAAGCAGAAGATGAAATAATAACGAGGGGGCTGATGGTAAGTAGGTGGTATCTGTATTACAATTTAGTTCTCTGGTATATAATAGGGAAGAGTGAAGAAAGGAGAGATAAAATGGAACTGGAACGGATTATGCAGATGCAGAATTTTGTTGTGGTAGGTGATACGTTAAATGAGGAAAAGTATGCCTATAAGATTAAAAAAGAGCTTTTAGAGAAGGGGTATACCGTTTCCTGTGTAGGGAAGGAACTGGCCTCGATTAATGATGTGGAAGGCGAGATTGACGTGATCGATCTTTGTATTAATCCGGTAAAGGGATTGCGGTTATTAGAAGAGCTGAACCGCAATTTTAAATATATCGTGATTCAGCCCGGAGCCGAAAGTGAGGATATTATTTCCCTTCTTCGGAAAAAACACTATCCTTATATCGAAGGCTGCCTTTTGGTGGGGCTTAGCCTGTATCCGAGAAAGTAGGGGGACACGCGGCAATCCCTCCTAATCCATACGTCTGGTGCTTTCCCCCTGGCAGAGCACCGGCAGGGTTATGAAGCTTTGGATTTGCATAGAAGGGTGATGGAGTTTTTGGACCATCATGGTGCCTGCCTGCACTCCCAGATCGTACATATTAATATCCACAACGGTAGGAATCGGAGTCATAATCCCTGCATAAGGATACCGGTCGAACGTCAGAAATCCCAGATTATCCGGAATCTTAAGGGAAAGAGCCCGTACCGCCTGCAGGCATCCGATCGCAATCAGGTTATTCTCGCATACCACCGCCTCGATCTCCTTATGGGAGCTTAGCACATCATAAGAAGCCTGGTAGCTTTCCTCCAAAGAGGAATTGGTATAGCGGATATAAGAATCCGGCACCGAACATCCGTAATCGAACATCCGTCCTAAAAAGCCCCGTTGCCTTTGCATCGAGATATGGTCCGTGCGGCATCCGCCAATAAACGCAATCCTTTCGTATCCCATCGAAAGCATATGTTTTGCCGCGTATTGTCCGGCGAGAGCATGGTTCGTATCCACCCAGCATAACTCATTTTCAAATGTTGGCTTTCCTACAATGATATGGGGATACTGCTCCTTCACAATAATAGAAGCGGTCTCCTCATTAATGGCCGATCCATGGATGATCATCCCGTCTGCACATTTCTGCGCCATCATTCTCTTAACGGTGCTTCCTTTTTCCCCTTCATTTGAAGTATCCGTAAGCATCATCGTATATTGTGCATCCGTTAAGGCTTTATGAACGCCGCACATAATTTCAAACATATGAGGGTTTAAGTAGGCCTGCTCCTTCTCAAGTGAAGTCAGAAATAAAATATTATTGGATGATTTCCTTGCAAAGCTGACTGCCCGCGCATTCGGCGTATAGTCAAGCCTTTGAATGGCATCCTGTACTTTTCTTGTGGTTTCTTCTGAAATAGTAGACCAGTTGTTTAAAACCTTAGAAACGGTGGAAGGAGATACTCCCGCTTCCTTTGCCACATCGTTGATAGTAGCAGACATCGAATCACCCCTATTTTATAAAAATAGATAAATTTGGAAATATTGTATAGCGCTTTCCTAACAAAGTCAACAATATTACCAAGAATTTATTGATACCGCTGCTTTAAAATGGTAAAAATAACATAAAGGAGCCAGTGATTCTTAGCTAGAGGCGTAGGGGCTCAGGAAAACAGTTTCCTTGAAGGAGGAGTAATATGAAGCGTTTTTTCAGTATTTTGTTATGTGCGCTGATGATTCTTGGCCTGCTTAGCGGCTGCAAGAAGCAGGAGGAGAACACGATGACAGAGGGAGAGCGCGATGCAGATGAGCCGGTCACTCTGACGGTTTGGCATGACGGAGATGAAACCATTATGAGTACGATCGCAGATTATGTGAACGAGAAACTGTCAGCTGATCAGATTACACTGACCTTTGAGAAGAAGTCAGGGCTTTCCGATCAGATCAAGCTGTACGGAAATGATGCGAAGAACGGTCCGGACTTTTATTTCTACGCACATGACTCACTTGGGATATTTGTGGAAATGGGCGTGCTTGCGCCGATTACGAATGCGCTCGATACAGAGAAGCTAAGCGGCCTGATCCCGATGACAGTAGAAGCCGGAACTTATCAGGATACCAAGTATCTGTTGCCAGTTTATTTTGAAACACTGTTATTTATGTATAACAAGGATCTGTGGGAAGGTGAGGTACCCGATACGACGGAAGGGCTGTATGAGTATATGAAGGCTCATACGGATGTGAATAATTCCGTCTATGCTGTAGTGAATCAGCATTCCACTGCTTATAATGTGGCGCCGGTCATCAACGGGTTTGGCGGATATATCATCGATGCCAAAGGCAACCCGGGGCTGAATGAAGACTTAACCAAACAGGCTGTTGAGTATAATGAGAAGTTTGCAGAGCTTGAGGCGGACGGCGACTATAATACCGTGACAACGCTTTTTAATGAAGGAAAGGCAGCAGCCATTATCGGCGGCCCTTGGCTTGTTCCGGGGATCAAAGAGGCGAATATCAATTTAGGCATTGTATCTCTTGCTGATATTAAGCTTCCGAATGGAAATGGTCTTGCTCCGTATTCCGGTGTACAGGGAATCGGTGTTATGAAGCATGCTGTGGAAGAGAATAAAGAGGCAGTAGCAAAAGTATTAGAAGCAATGACCGATGCAGAACTTGGAATCCGTCTTGCTACAAAGGCAAACTGTGCACCGGCAAATGAAGCTTCCTATCAGGACGAAACGGTTTCTGCAAATGAGATGATCTTTGCGATCAAAGAGACAGCACAGACGGCCAAACCAATGCCGAATATTCCGGAGATGGGTGTTATGTGGACTCCGACGGAATCCCTGCTTGCAGCAGTCAATAAATCCGGTGCTGATTTAGACGAGGCAGCGAATCAGTATCAGGAAGAAGCAGTGGCTGCAATCGCTGATATGAAGTAGAAAGGAAGGTCAGGTCATGAAGAAAAAGATGCGTCCCTGGATCTATTCTTTTCCGGCACTTGTCCTAATCGGAATCATCGTGGTATTCCCGATTTTATATACCGGCTACATATCCTTTACCAATATGAATCTGTACCACTGGTTTGATTTTGACATAATTGGAATGGAGAATTATAAGCGGGCTGTACTCAAATTAAACTCCGGCTTCTTAAAAGCGCTGCTTACCACCATTTTATGGACGGCCGTTAATATGGTGATTCAGGTGACGGCAGCTTTCTTTATCGCACTTGGCCTGAATGCAAAAGGACTAAAAGGCAGGCGTTTCTATAAGACGGTTTTGATGTTCCCATGGGCAATGCCTGCCTATGTGTCAATTTTACTATGGCGTGTCGGTATGTATAATACCGAATTTGGTCTGCTTAACCAGATTGGAAGGGCACTTGGATTCGGTAAGATTTCGTTTCTATCAGAAAATGTCCCCGCCTTTTTATCGTGCCTTGCATTAAACCTCTGGATGGCAATGCCGTTTATGATCATGATGATCGACGGGGCGTTGCAAAGCATTGACAGAAGCTACTATGAGTGCGCAGAGTTAGATGGAGCGGGATTCTTTAAGAAGTGCCGCTATATCACCGTCCCGTCATTAAAACCGATTATCGCACCGGCTGTTGTGATGACTACATTTACCACCTTTAAGCAGTTTGATATCATCTATCTGCTTACGATGCAAAAAGGTGCCTTATCGGGAGCAACGTTACAGACCGTGATCACATATTGCTATCAGAATGCATTTATTTCCAATAATTATGGGCTGTCTTCCGCTGTATCCATATTAATCTTTATCATTATTATTGCGTTTTCCTTTTATACAAACCGCAGCCTGAAGGAATAAGAGAGGAGGAGACATATGAGCCGAAAAAAGACAAAGCAGGCGATTGGGATAGGCTTTTTGCATCTGGTATTTTGGATTCTGTGCCTGATCGCACTGGTTCCGATCTTATATGCGGCCTCTCTTTCCTTCCAGGGAAGCGGGGGCGCGCTGTCAGATCATTTCACCCTGATTCCAAAGAATTTCACTTTGCAAAATTACAGCAGAATTCTAAAGGAAGAGCCGTTTCTTAGGTGGCTTAAGAATTCCATTGAATTAAGTCTTGGCACAATGGTGGTAGCGATCTCATTTGCCGTAGTGGCAGCCTATGCATTTTCAAGATTTCGTTTTCGCGGAAGAAATCAGGTGCTTAGACTTCTGATCCTTCTAAATGCTTTTCCGCAGATTCTTTCCATGTTTGCGATCTTTCGCCTGTTTAAGCAGGCAAACCTGCTAAATACCAAAACCGGACTTGTGATTATTTATGCCGGTTCCATGTGTATCTTCAGCATCTGGAATCTGAAAGGCTACTTTGATACCATTCCGGTCGACATTGAGGAAGCAGCTAAGATTGACGGGGCAAGCGATGGGGTGCTGTTAAGGAAGATTATCTTTCCGTTAGCAAGGCCGGCAGTCATTGTGACGGCTGTTATGGTGCTGATCTTTGTATGGAATGAATATCTGTTCGCGACAACATTTTTACTAAATGACAAGAGTTATACATTAGCTGGTGGTCTGTATCAGCTGCAGTCCAACGATTACAGCAGGAGCTGGCCGATGTTTTCCGCAGCAGCCATACTGGTATCCATTCCGATCTTAATCCTCTTTTTCTGTATTCAGAAATATATGGTTTCGGGGCTGACCGCCGGAGGAGTGAAAGGATAGGAAAGGGGGAGAAAAATGAATTTATGTGCGATATGGCATCAGCCTCTTTCAAATTATGCATATGCAGTGGATGAGCAGACGCTTGTGCTTCGGCTTCGAACCGCAAAGAATGATACAAAAGGGGCAGTGCTGTTTTTTGGTGACCGAGTATGTAAGAAAAATCCGATTGAATTGACAGAAGTAAAGATGGAAAAGGTCGCATCGGATACTTTATTTGATTATTATGAGGCAATGGTAGTCTCACCGTATACCCGTGTCTGCTATTATTTTTATATAGAGGGAGAGGAATCCTATTTTTATAGTTCGGAAGGCATCACAAAAGAAATGGGTTATGACAGAGATCAGTATTTTCAGTTCCCGTATATCAGAAGGGAAGATCTGATCGATATTCCGGAATGGGCAAATGACTTGATTCTATATCAGATCTTTCCGGACAGTTTCGCTAGTGGAAAAGGAGTGTTAGAAAGAGGCGAAACATGCATTCCTACAAAGTCCGGTCAGATGTGCAAAACAAAACTTGGCGGTACGCTAAAAGGGATTATGGAGAATGTTGAGTATATTGCTAGTCTTGGGGTGAACGGCATTTATCTGAATCCGATTTTTGCGGCAGGACATTATCATAAGTACGACACGATCGATTATTATGAGATTGATCCATGCTTTGGTACGAAGGAGGATTTAAAGCAACTTGTGAAGAAGTGTCATAAACATGGAATCCGGGTCATTTTAGATGGGGTATTCAATCACTGCGGAGCCGGATTCTTTGCATTTCAGGATGTACTGCGCAATCAGGAAAGATCTCTGTATAAAGAATGGTTTTATCGTCTTACATTTCCGGTTCGGTTTGAAAATCCACCGGATTATGAGACATTCGCCTATGTGAAGGAGATGCCAAAATTAAATACCGGAAATCCGGAGGTGTTGGCCTATTTCTGCGAAGTGGGAAGATACTGGATCAAGGAGGCGGATATTGACGGATGGAGACTTGATGTGGCAAATGAGGTAAATCATGATTTTTGGAGAGTTTTTCGCAAGACAGTCAGACAGGCGAAAAAGGATACGTTTCTAATTGGTGAGATTTGGGGAGATGCTGAAAGCTGGCTGATTGGAGATCAGTTTGATTCCGTTATGAATTATTCCTTCTTAAATATATGTCGGGCATTTTTTGCAGAGGAAACGATAAACGCTTCTGGATTTGACGAACGGATTCAAAGAATGCGGCTGCGTTATCCTCATGTGGTAAGCCTTGCCCAGATGAATTTGCTAGACTCTCATGATGTGCCGCGGTTTCTGACCTGCTGTGGTGAGGATAAAAAGAAGGCTGAGCTGGCATTCTTCTATTTGATGATGAGCCAGGGCATTCCATCTATTTTCTATGGGGATGAGAAATGGGTTTCCGGAAGAGGCGAGGCCGATTATCGTCAGGCGATGCCATGGGGCAAAGCAGAAGATGGGTTTGCGAAACAGTTAAAAAAATGGATCGATATTCGAAAAGAATATGAGGCACTTCGAAAAGGAGACTATAAAAGGATAGAAACAGATGATGAACAGGGGATTTATGTATTTGCAAGAAATTTAGGAGAGCAAAGAATCATAATCCTTCTTCATAATAAAGCAGGAGAGGCAGAGTGGAAGATACCGGTTCCTTATCAGAACAAATTATATGATCTTCTGGAAGAAAGGCCGGTAGAAGGGCTGTCTGTAATGACACGAGGAATGGAAGGGATGATTTTTAAGTTCCAGGAAGTGTGATTTGTGTTATAATTAATGGATGTAGAAAATACAATAGAAAAGCAGAAATTTTCTTGCTTTTACAGGCGATAGGAAAAAAGGAGGACATCATATGAAAGTATTGTTATTGAATGGAAGTGCAAAGAGCAATGGATGTACATATACAGCGCTTACAGAAGTGGCAAAGTCGCTTCAGCAAAACGGCGTTGAGACAGAGATCGTGCATATCGGCGGTGGGCCGGTAAGAGACTGTATTGGATGCGGAAGATGCGCTTCGCTTGGCGGAGTCTGTACATTTGATGATGACATTGTAAATGAAATCATTGAAAAAGCCAAAGAAGCAGACGGATTTATCTTTGGAACACCGGTTTACTACGCACATCCAAGCGGACGTATTCTTTCTGTTTTAGACAGAGCATTCTATGCAGGCAAGAAATACTTCGCTCATAAGCCGGGGGCAGCAGTGGCTTCTGCAAGAAGAGCCGGAACGACCGCTTCCATCGATGTGCTGAATAAGTATTTCACAATCGCACAGATGCCGGTTGTGTCATCCTCCTACTGGAATATGGTACACGGCAATACGCCGGATGAGGTGAAACAGGATTTAGAAGGCCTCCAGATCATGCATAACTTAGGAAAGAACATGGCATGGCTTTTAAAATGTATTGAGGCCGGAAAAGAAAAAGGAATTGACCGTCCAGTGATGGAGACCGGGAGTAAGACAAATTTCATCCGTTAAGAGAGAATCGGGAATACAGAAGAATCTGTACTCCTGATTTTTTTGTATGGATCGCACGGATTTTGGTTTTTCTTTTGTGAAGTTGCGCATGATTCTTTTTATTTTGTGGACATGAAGTGGATAAAAATGGAAAAACATGCTATAATAGTAGTAGACCCTATACAGAAGGGAGCGATTGTACAAACTGTGTGACGAAGCAAAGGAAAAAGAAAAAAGCTGCCAGACGAAAGGGCACAATAATAGATAGTATCCTGAATGGAGGATGCATGCGGCCGGGCCGGAAACCGGCCATGCGAAGCGCTGTATAGAAAGGAAGGCTATGGAACTGGTTCCCAATAAGCTGTCAATCAACCAGCCAAAGATGCAGAATGGATTTTCGGAAGACAAAGTTAGGAGATTGTGCGAGGCTTATCAGATGAGCTGCAATTTTGTTGACGGAATGGTTTTTATTCAAACGAAAGTAGCAAAGTGGAGGATTTATCATAATGGCGGAAGGGTATTCGCCATTTACCATCAAAATTATCGGATTGGATACAGCGAAGCATGTAAAAGGCGCAAAAAGTTCAGTGAAGGGTTCCACAGGCAGGATGTAAATTACAATACGATTGAGTCTGCACTCGCGTACATATTTGGCCATGACAAGAATTTTCTCGAGCGCAAGGATAAAAAGACAGTCAGAATGGAAGAATTGTTCGGTCTGATTGAGAGTGGAAGGAAACAAAAAGCAGAAGCAGCGGGTGTCTGAGTCACATCCATATATAAAATGATGTTTTAATTTTATACGTTGCGGCATATAGTATATTAATCTTTGTTCATCAACGAGGTGTAGTATTTTGTCGCATATGAATCATTTTATCCCAGTACCATTGTGCAGGCAGGCAGCCGATTATACATGCGGTGTTGCCTGTCTGCAGTCGGTACTGGGTTTTTACTTACGGGATTTCAGACAGGACGTTCTGATGGAAGAGATGCATGTGACGAGAGAGGGAGTACAGATTTCGGATATCCTGGTATTTGCAAAGATGCAGGGGCTTAAAGTGCGATTTGTACAGAATATGAAATTATGTGAACTCAAAAAGTGGATTGATCAGAAAGTACCGCTGATTCTGTGTATTCAGGCATGGGATGAGGAAGCGGATAAGGATTATCTGGATGAATGGGAGGATGGTCATTATGTAGTGGCATGCGGATACAGTAGGGAGAATGTGATATTTATGGATCCGGCCACGCTTGGAAATTATACGTATATTCCGGAAAGTGAACTGCTAAGCAGATGGCATGATTCCAGGGATGGCATCACCTATTATAATGCAGCGATTTTGATCAGAAGTGAAGAAGAGGACCGATATGATCCAAATGAAATCAGATATCTTGGGTAAGGAGAGTGAAGATGGAAGACAAAGAGTATTATGAGGAGGGATTTCGCAGGCAGCAGAATGGATTTATATTTCTTCATTTGCAAGGCGAACCTTACCAGATTGGATTCCAGCATGGATATCTGTTACGTCAGGAAATCGGAATTCTCTTGGAACGAATGAAGAAATTGACTTACCTGACAACCGGTATGGAGTGGAAGACATTCGTAAAAGAAGCGAAAAATCAGTTTAAGGAGAAGATAGAGAACGAGTACATCGAGGAGATGCAGGGCATTGCAGACGGTGCTTCGATGGGGAAGTGTAAGATCACGCTGGAAGAGGTTTTAGCCTGGAACGGATATGAAGAACTGCGGGATTACTACTTTCCATATGTCAGCAAGAAAGAGCCATCAGGTCGCACCAAGTATGGAAAGGGTTCTGCATTTATTGCGAATGGCTCTATGACGGATGATGGCAAGATCGTGCTTGCCCATAATACATGGGAAAGCTTTTTGACCGGACAGTATCTGTATGTCATTATGGATTTGGTTCCCGCTTCCGGAAAACGGATTCTGATGCAGACAGCACCGGGATATATCTCAAGTTTCAGCGATTTTTTCGTAAACTCCGCCGGCATTATGGCAGCAGATACAAGTATTGCAGGTTTTACGGTATATAGAGAGGAGGGCACTCCGCAGTTTTTTCGAATCCGAAAAGCGGAGCAGTATGCAGAATCCATAGCGGAGTTTTCTTCCATACTTGAGCGTGACACAAATGGCGGATACACAAGTGCGTGGCTGATTGGAGACTGCAATACGAATGAAATCGCAAGGTTTGAATTGGGGGTATCCTATTCGAGCCTAACTAAGACGGAAGATGGATTTTATATCGGATGCAATGTGGCAGAGGATCCGAAAATCCGGTTTATGGAATGTGTAGATAATGGATATGAGGATATCAGACAGCATACCGGGGCAAGAAGAGTCCGTCTGATGCAGCTGATGAAGGATTATACCGCACATTTGAATATAGGAAATGCCAAAAATATTCTGGGAGACTGCTATGATGTGTATACCGGAAAGCCACAGCCATCTTCACGTACAATCGACGGGCATTATGAACTGGATCCTCAGATATATTCCGGTTTTGAGGGGGCAAAGCCTTTTGAACCGGTGGGATCGCTGGATGGAAAGGTGATAAATTCGCATATGGCAAAGGAAATGTGCTTTGAAGCAAGATGGGGGAATTCCAGAGGCATCCCGTTTCTTGTGCAGGAGTATACGACAAGAAATCCGCAGTGGAGCTATTTAAAGTTCTATCTGGAAGACCGGCCAAGACAGCCGTGGACTAGATTCCAGGTGGCAGATGCATAAAAAAGTGAGTAGAAAAGTGATAAAAAGGGGCGTCACATGAAGAGAGTGTGGTTGCCCCTTTTTATCATTTGATATAAATCAAATCGGTTTTATGGCTGCAGAAGATCAAGAACATTCTGCTTAGACTGATTTGCATTTGCAAGCATCGACTGGCTGGCTTGCATAAGAATGTTGTATTTGGAGTACTGCACCATAATCTTTGCAATATTGGCATCCCGAATGCGGCTCTCTGCAGCAGTTGTATTTTCTGCTGTATTCTCTGCATTGTTTTTGGCATGTTCAAATCGATTTTGAAAGGAACCGAAGATGGAACGCTGCTCCGATATCGCCTCCATCGCACTGTCAACCTGACGGATTGCGTTTTGTGCTGATTCTCGGCTTGTAACAGAAGTATCTTTTATGCCAAGTTGATAGAGATTCAGACTGTCGTAAGCCATCATAATGCTTTGTCCGCTGTTAGCTCCGGCTTGAATGTGGACACTGTTCTGGTATTTGAAGATCGGGGAGTCGAACATTACGTTATTATCAGAGGACGTATTGCTGTATGTGGAGGAAGATGGCTTGTTCGTAGATGCTGTTCCGGCATCGATATCAGCCCCGCTAATGGAGGCAAGACGTTTCAGAATATCATCTACGGTATCCGTTTCGGACACATTAATCGTCATAGTAACAGAGCCGATTTTGGTATAATCCTTTCCATTATAGGTATAAGGCGAATCCGAAGCTAAATCAAATGACAGCTTTATCGTTCCCCCAGTCGCACTATGATCGATTAAATTTTGGGAGCTAGTTAGTGCATGAAGGACAGAAGTGAGTGTTCCGTCATTTGGTGAAAGGCTAAAAGTTTTATAGGAAGGTTTTCCGGAATGACCATAGTCCCACCAAAGTTTATTGGGATCCTGCCAATTGCTATAATAATAACCGGATGCAGAAACGGCATGAATGGTATTAATATTTTTCATTTCAAAACTAAAATCCCATTTGGAATTTGGTGATGTTTCAGTAGGAGATTGAACTAAGTTATTATATCCATATTTGCTTTCGATAAAGGAATCGTCATAGTGATCAAAGTCTTTTTCGGATTTTAAGAGAGCAGGATAGTCAATTGCAACAGAAAATGAAATGCCATCTACCAAACTCCCATCTGCCTGGTAAGCAGAAAATGATTGGCTTGTGGAAGGATAACATTTGACATTGGTATTGTTAATAGAGAGAATGACATCATTTAGGCTTGCATATTCTGCTACCGTATATTTATATGTAAAATCAAGTCCGGCCAGTTCTGGATTGGAGGCAGTGTCTAAGTAGTCTTTTAGACTAAAGCTATGGGAACCGGATAAGTCGTTCGGCCAGGGAATGACGGCTGAGGTATAAGACTTCTCATTATAGGCATTCCAGCTGACCGTAATGCCGTCTTCATTGGCAGAAAGAGAGTACTGATTATTGCTTGGTATGGAAGCCTTGTTAGCATTAGTCAGAATTCTTGGAGAGGGAGTGGCAGATGATTGAACCGTAACCGCTTCCACTTTTTCCGTTCCGATCAGTACCTTATGTGTTGGATTCGTATCCCATATCTTACATGCATTAAACTCTGTATTCTTAAAGATAGAGGTTATTTCTTCTTTTAACTGTTGGACTTCTAAGTCAAGAGAGCGTCGGTCTTCCTCTGTATTGGTATCATTAAATGCCTGAATGGACAGCTCTCTTATTCGCTGAAGCATGGCGTTCGCTTCATTTAAAGCACCGTCTGCTGTTTGAACAAAGCTGATTCCGTCCTCAATATTCATGGTCGCTTTTTCAAGTCCTCGGATCTGGGAACGCATTTTTTCGGAAATGGCTAAGCCAGCTGCGTTGTCGGCAGCAGAGTTGATCTGATAGCCGGAAGAAAGTTTATATGTACATGCAGCCTGCTGTTTTGTTTGAATACCAAGCTGCCGCTGCGTATTCAGGGCAGTAATATTGTGTTGTAATATCATGTTTAACTTAAAACTCCTAATATAATGCTATCTATTTCATCGGCAGGAAGAGTGAAAACAGTTAGGTAGAAAGTACTAAAAATTATAAACATTATTAAGAACAAAAAGATCAGGTGGATTGTATACCAACTGTATATGAAAAAACAGCAGTATAGGAAAACACACAAGATAGGAAACGCCAGAAGGAACTTCAAAATCAAGCATGAAATATAAGGGGATAAAGGGAGAAATAGCTGTGCGGAAGCTAGACTAAGAATAAAAAGTCAAAAAAAATCGAAAAAAATAAAAAATAAGTGTTGACATCCTCTTTTTTTCATGATAAACTATGTGAGCTGTCAGGGTAAACAATTCAGAAACAATTCAAACAATTCAAAAAATGTAAACAGAAAACTGAATGAAAAGTCAGAAAACGACAGATGAAAAATAAATAAGGCTCCATGGTCAAGCGGTTAAGACACCGCCCTTTCACGGCGGTAACAGGGGTTCGAATCCCCTTGGAGTCACTGAAACAATTTCATTGTTTCAATTGCACGTTGAAAACTTCAGACAGATAGAAATGAATTAATATAAAGTAAGTTAAACTTAAATTATATTGAGTCAGACATCCAAAATGTATATGATCTTGAAACAGACGATGTTTCAAGGCAATATAACCAATAAAACAAACTTGTTTGAATGATATCACGCTAGATATCAGGAGAACGAACATTATTAATCAATTTGATTTTAATCAAATGATTAATTAATGGCTGGTTAAGCTAATAAGAGCGCAGGGTGGATGCCTTGGCACTAAGAGCCGATGAAAGACGTGATAAGCTGCGATAAGCGGCGGTGAGGAGCAAATATCCATTGATCCGCCGATTTCTGAATGGGGAAACCTAAT
>SVEB01000007.1 GCA_015057635.1 Lachnospiraceae bacterium
CTGATTTTTGCAAGACTTGCATCATCAATGTCGGCTCTGCTGATATACTCAGGTTTCATAGCTGCAACCTGCATAGCAACATTTGTAAGTGCTTCTTTCACATCTGCTGCACCATCTGCTGCGATGATTACACCAATCTTACCACCTGCATGAAGGTAACTAGCTACACATTCTCCAGAAACCTTTTCGAATCTACGTACAGATAATTTTTCTCCGATTGTAGCAGTTTTTTCGATTAACTCGTCATTAAGACCGTTCATTCCAAGAAGAGTTTCTACGTCTTCGCCATTCTTTCCACCGTTTAATCCTGAAACAAGTGCTGTATCAGCTACTAACTGTACAAAAGTTTGGAACAATTCATTCTTTGCAACGAAGTCTGTTTCAGAGTTAACTTCTACGATAGAAGCTACTTTACCATCTTCGCTTACGTTAGTAGCACAAAGACCTTCTGCTGCGATTCTGCCAGCTTTCTTTTCTGCTGCTGCAAGTCCTTTTTCTCTTAAGAACTCAATTGCTTTGTCCATATCACCGTCAGTTGCATTTAATGCTTTTTTACAATCCATCATGCCTGCGCCGGTCATTTCTCTTAATTCTTTAACCATTCCTGCTGTAATAGCCATAATTAATTCCCTCCGTGTAACATTTTCTATTTTAAGCGGAAGGGGATACCCCTCCGTTAAATCTCTCTATGAAAGACATTCATAAGTTTTGCTAAAAGGATGCAGAATATTCTTCCTTTCCTTTTAACTTTAAAAATGCTTCAGCCTAACGTAGTCAGGCTGAAGCATTCCTATCATACGACTAAGATCGTATTGCAACAGCGCTTAATTATTCAGCTGCTTCTTCAGTAGCTTCTTCAGAAACTTCTGCTGTTTCATCAGACATCTGAACGCCCTGGTTAGCTTCGATAACAGCGTCTGCCATCTTAGCAACGATTAATTTAACGGCTCTGATTGCATCATCATTACCTGGAATTACGTAATCAAGTTCTTCTGGATCACAGTTAGTATCAGCGATACCGATAAGTGGAATACCTAATGTATGAGCTTCCTGGATACAGATTCTTTCCTTCTTAGGATCAACTACGAAGATTGCATCTGGGATGTTCTTCATGTTCTTGATACCGCCAAGGTTCTTTTCAAGCTTATCCCATTCTTTCTTTAATTCGATAACTTCTTTCTTTGGAAGTACTTCGAATGTACCGTCAGCTGCCATAGCTTCGATTTCTTTTAATCTAGCGATACGAGACTGGATAGTCTTGAAGTTTGTTAACATACCACCTAACCATCTTTCGTTTACGTAGTACATACCGCAACGTTCAGCTTCAGACTTAACTGAATCCTGAGCCTGTTTCTTAGTACCAACGAAAAGGATGTTACCGCCGTTAGCAACGATGTCTTTGATTGCATAGTAAGCTTCGTCAACCTTACCTACAGATTTCTGTAAGTCGATGATGTAGATACCATTTCTTTCTGTATAGATGTACTCAGCCATCTTAGGGTTCCATCTTCTTGTCTGGTGACCGAAATGTACACCAGCTTCAAGTAACTGTTTCATTGAAATAACGCTCATGTTATTGTCCTCCATTTGGTTTTATTCTTCCGCATAGCATATTAACGTACAAACCGGTTTCTTTGGGCGCAAAAAAAGTGCTTCACTCTTTTTTAACCACTAAGACTTCGGCACCATGCACTGAAAACTATACGTGATTTTTGACTCTAAAAGTTTAACATATAATTTTTCATATGGCAAGTACTATTTTATAAATAATACTTGCAAATGACTGGCAAATCTTTCTCTTATCATAAATTCGCAATTATCTAGGATAACTGGGATCTTCTCCAAACTTTTAGTCTAATAATAGTATCGGACTTTTTCTTATTTTTATACCTGTAACGAGGAATGTAGCCGGTCTGTGAAAGTAAGAGGATGGAACATGGATTAATATCTGCGTGTTGTTATGATTTTGCAGATTTCTTCATAGGTAGAACCAATTTCAATCTGATAGACACCGGTATGCATCTTATTCGCATAACGGTTTACTGCCATATATCGTTCAAAATCTTCCTGATCCGATATTAATCCCGCCTGATAGGCTATGCGGGCGAATTCTCTCCCATACATGCCGGATGTGACCTCAACGATTGCATATTCCCGAGCATTTTCTGAACGTCCGTCCTCTTCCCCGATATTTTCCTGATCGATGCCATTTTGCTCTTTCCCACTGTTTTCGGCACGATCTTCGGTATTGGCTTCCGCCTCTGGCGTTTTTTCTTCTACTGCCTCGATAACATCTGCTTTCAAATTAGATGATTCCTCGATAGCATCCGATGATTCCTCAAGGAAATCCGAATTGGATTCGCTGTTATTTTCTTCTGATCCTGTCTCTTCCTCTTCTTTTTCTGTCTTATTGGATGATCCTACAATACCTTCTAAATTTAACATTCCTTCGCTATCTTCTGTCTCTTCTTCTGTGACTGCTAGCCCATACTGTTTTGCAGCCTCTACGATTTCCTCTTTTGACAGACCTTCCTTCTCTGAGGGGATGCCGGCTACCAACATTCCGCCTGCGATCAGCATCATCCCAAGACCAATTCCACGCATATAATACTTTGCTTTCATTTCTTCTCCCGCTAATTTCCGTATAAATCAATCACAAGCTTCACTTCACTTTGTCCAAGGGATAATTGCTTTGCGATTTCTCGAACGGAATGATTCTGCTCATAAAGCATAAGGATTTCCCCTGCTTTCTCATGGCCGCTTTCTTTATTCGCAATCCCCTTGCCTGCTTTTTTAGAAGCTTTTTGCCGTATATCCGGCTGTTTTTCTATAGACTCGTTTCTTTCTTCTTCCTGTTTTGGCCGATTAGCTGCCTCATGCAAAGGAGTGATTCCTTCGAAGGACGTATCGTTCTGAATCTGTTTTGATAGTGCCGCGTTTGCCTGTTTTAACCGTTCTACCCGTTCCAGTGTATCCTTCATCTCCTCTTCTTTCTGCTTCAGCATGTTGTAAAGAAAGACTACTTCCTCATTGTTATTCTCGATCTTTGCTAAGAGATCTTCTGAATATTCATTTACCGCAATGATCTTTTCATTGGAGATACGGCTCATTCTATCTTCTGCTGCTGATAAAACATAAGCCGTCTCCTCTTCCATAATCGTGCGGATATGTTTCTTAATCTTCTCTTCTTCATAGCCTGACAGACTTCTGCCTTCTATGCTACTTAACGGAACGTTTACCACTTCTTCTACCTTATCTTCTGTCATAAAGAAGCTTAACGTAAATAAAATTGCTCCCGCTATCAGCAGAATTACTAATACTGTTGTCATACTGCTTGTAAATCCCCTTTATATTCTGATATCGATTGTCGAGCTTAAAGACTTCTTTTTTTCTTCTTTATCCTCTTTACCGTCTTTTTTCTTCTTTTTCTTCTGCTGCCCAAAGAATGGGTTATTTCCTCTTCTGTCTGTATCATAACGATACTCCGGATTATCTGTTTTACCCATTTTGATAACCGACTCTGCGTTATGCTTTACCTCCTGTGATACCTTCTCCATAATCTGAATCTGTTCATGAACCGGCTTTTGTACCTCATGCTGCCTGACAAAAGACGCTTCCTGTGATTTTGGTGCCATAGATAATAGTTCAACTGGTGATATTGCCATAATATGCTCCTGTCGTGTTAGAATCTGATTCTAAGATAGAGATCGGGCTGTCGTACTAAGAGAGTCCGACAACCCGCCTTTTATTAATATGCGTCAATTACAATATCCGCATCTCGCTTTACAAATCGACTGTATACCACTTCTTTACGAACGAAGTAGATCACATTCGAGATAATCAGCTTGCATCCCGGATAAATGGTGTCGTGCACTTTGATATGTGCTCTTGTGTTTTCTTCTAACACTGCTGTCAAAGCTGCCAGACGGTCTCGTATCTCAACCATTCTGTTTGTCAGCAGTTCTTTCTGTTTCGTTGCTGTCTTCACATATAAGACCTTATCCGGAGAAAGTGTTTCCCCGGCCCTGATTTTCTTTGCATACATAATCAGCATTTTGCTGAGGTTTTCAATCTGTTCCGGAATCTCTAAGAGTTCCCGTTCTAACTTACGATACTCTTCAATTCGATCCGGATCTGCGCCCACTTCTAATAATGTCATGGTTCCCATTGTGGAACCAGCTGTCTTGACTTTAATCCTGCTTGCGGAACGGATCTCTCCGCCTGTGATAAAGCCTCTTTTTCCGTCTACGTTAATTTCACCCTTTGCTGAAACCTTACTGTGAAGAATGGAGTCTGTTGATACATATCCGCCAGCATCCACGGTTGCATTTTCAATGAATTTAGCAATGACATTGCTGTTTGCCTTTAAAACACCTTTATTCATGCCCTGAATGCCGCGTTTTAAGATGATCTGTCCGCCTGCTTCTAATATAGCGCCTTCCACAACACCATGCACGATGATGTCACCGGTAGCCTTTATACGATAGCCGGTTCTTACGCTTCCTTTTACCTCCACGTTTCCGTCATAGACGATATCGCCAGTTGATACATCCACATCGGCTCCCACCTCGAAGATATCTGCTACGAATACACGGTCATCTACTAAGGAGGCATGACCGTTTACCTCGGAATAGATGGAAAGTCCATCTTCTGACTGCTTGATCTTCTTACCAAAACGAAGAAGCTTTTTTTCTACCTTCGCCGGCATTAAAACATTACCACATACGTCAATTCCCGGCTTTCCCGGGTCTGCCGGATCTAATGTAGCTAATAACTGCCCCGCTTCCACATGAGAAATGGTATCTAAATCATGAAAATTAACGGAACCATCTTCATTCTTCTTTGGCAGTCTGCTTGGATCTGTATTAAAGTAATATGTGATTTTGGCATGATGTCCTTCCGTGGCAGGCATCGCTTTTGCCAGTTCGTATTCGAAGCAATACTGTCGGTTTTCTAAGAAGTTTGCGATGGCAGTGTCATCGGCCCCGAATTTCACGCCTGCTTTTATAAGGTCATTGATGATTTCTTCCCGACTCATTAAGCTTCCGCCATTTGTGGGAGGATAAAACCTTCCCACAGCTACCTGACGCCCTTCCATGATATCAATTCTTGCCATCTCATTTTCCGGAAGTATCTTTTGACTGGATACCTTGATTTCTACCGGTTCATGCAGGGCATTTAATGCCTTTGAAAGTGAAATCTTGTCATAATCTAATTTTATCTTACTAAAATACCAGTCTACTTCTGAGAACAGAAGTTTCTCTCCTGCCCCACTGGCAGGATATAGCGTCACATAAACACCATCTTCTTTTATCTCCACCCGAAAATAGCCATTCTGGTTCATCATTTGCCCCCTATAATCCTGAAAAAATATCCATGTTGCTTCCCAATTTCGTTCTCATCTTTTGTAATGCCTTCGTATGTAATTGGGATATCCTGGACTCTGAAACTTCTAAAACCGCACTAATTTCCTTTAGTGTTAGATCTTCATAATAATATAGCAAGATAACTTTCTTCTCTTTTTCTGTCAAATGATCCAAAGCCTTGAGCAAAAGTGCCTTGAGCTCCTGTTTTTCTACAACGCGTTCAGGTTGCACATATTCTGCCGAACAGGCTGCTTCTAAATTCTCTTCACCCTGTTCCATATACTCATTCAAAGAGATCAGATTGGATATCTTAGTCTGATTCTGCCAGTTCTCCAGCTCCACTACGGATATTTCAAGTTCTTCGGCTAATTCTTCATCCGTTGCCATCCTTCCAGACATCTGCTCAATCTTCTGATAAGCGGCATCGAGACGCTTCTGCTTCTGACGCAGAGTACGTGGAATCCAATCCATTTTTCGAATCTGATCCAGTATTGCACCGCGAATACGCAGGGATGCATATGTCTCAAATTTTACACCTTTGTCATAATCGAATTTATCAATCGCATCGATCAGGCCAAAGGTCCCATATCCCACCAGATCGTCATATTCTACGTTATATCCAAGATAGATGCTCAATCTTCCTGCTACGATTTTTATAAGTCCCGCATACTCAATGATAATCTGTTCTCTGAGCTCACTTGTTTTCTTCCTGCTGTATTCTTCCCAAAGTTTTAACTTTTCCTCTGCATTCATAGGCCTTTACTCCTGTACTGTATCTTCTATTTTTTGGCCAAATCGTTCCCATCTTCTTCTGGTAGATTTTCATCTTCTGTATCATTGTCAAAGTTATCTTCTGTTTTTCTTTCCGCTTTCATCCGTTCGCGCTCCGCAAGGATATATGCAGCTTCCGCATCTGCATTCATCTTATCCATGATACGCCCTGCAATCAGTCCTACGATATAGAAAATAATCAGTACGATCAGAACGATCTTTAGCATCTCTAGCAGTGAATAAGAATTCACGATGCATAAAATGCTGGCAATCGTTCCTGCAAGCAGCGTAATGAAAGCTGGAATGTTTTTATTCTTCATGTGTGTTTGGTTCCTTTCGGATTATATCATCTTATTGATTTTCCCCACGGATTTTACCAAGAGTTCTCCTGTTTCCGGATTGAATACAATGGTTCTTCCATAGTTTTCACCCGTGTCTTCCGCTAGAATCGGAATTTTAAGTTCACTTAGAATCTGCTTTACGGCCTCTACATTGCGTTCCCCCACACGAAGCATATCATTGTTTGTCTTAAAGGCAAACATCTGTGCACCGCCTGCAATCTTTGAAACAAGGGTGCTTCTCGTTGCTCCGGCTGCGATCATTCTCTTTAGCAGTTCTGCAATGCCGGTATCCGCAAATTTTGCAATATTCTCATTGTTTTTAATTTTTGTACTGTCCGGCAGCATGACATGCACCATGCCGGATATCTTTTTTCCCGGATCATAAAGCACAATGCCAACACATGATCCCAGCCCAAGTGTTGTGATTGTATCCGGCGGAAGACAGATATTTAAATCTGCCATTCCTACCTTTATTACTTCACCCATATATTCACCTACAGCCCTAATGATTCAAGAATTGCTCCATAAGACTTTAGTGTTGGTATTAATATGAAATATCCATTTACTTCTGTGTCTTTGTCACCAAATTCTGTTTCAATTAATAATGCCTTATCGCTGATTCGTCCAAATTCGATTGCCGGTACACTTAAGATCGCGCCGGCCATATCCATTGCCAGATAGGGAATACTGGATGAAATTCTCATATTCGTAAGAGTGGATAAAGATGACAGATAAGCACCGGCAATGATGTTGCCAACCTCTTTTAATGCGGATAATTCAAGTCCCGCCATATCTTCTTCCTTCATTCCCATTCCCTGCATCAGCATCTTCAGTATACTGTTGACCGCCTCTTGTTCCAGAATGAACATCATCATGCCTTCTATGCTGCCTTCCAACTGAAGAAGGATTCCTGCCACAATATTCTCCGCTCCGCCTACTACATCCGGAAGATCTTTAAATTCCAGAAGATCTACTTTTGGAACCTTCATATCTACTTTTGCATTCAGCATTTTGGATAGTGCGGTCGTTGCATTTCCTGCTCCGATATTTCCAATCTCTTTTAGTACATCAAACTGTATGGAATCTATATGATCCAATTTCACTTCTTCCATGGGACCTCTCCTTTTGCACACTGTGCTTTGATACCAAAACAAGGGAGTGCTACTTTTGTAACATTCCCTGCTTTTGGCTGCCTGATTTTAGGCAGCCTGGTATTTATTTTTGTTCTGCTTCTTTTTCAATGATTACATTCTGAAGATTTAATAAAGAAATCAGGCCATCTCCGTGTTTGCCAACGCCGGAAAGGAAAGTTGCTTTTTCATCTGCTGTGCCTGCCACTACTTTATCAATTGACTCTTCGCCGATTGTCACAACTTCTTTTACTTCATCTACGATAATGCCGATTGCAGACTGTGGCTCTAATTTGATGATTAAGATTCTGGTGGAATTCTTGAACTCATCTTCTTCTAAGCCAAACTTTAAGCGTAAGCTCATAACCGGGATGATCTCACCACGGATGTTCATAACGCCCTTGAAATAAGGCTGTGCCTTCGGCACTCTTGTAATTCTCTGCATTCTGACAATATTGTCAACATACTGTATATCAATTCCGTATTGTTCATTGCCGAGTGTTACAACAATATACTGTTTTGCATCACTCTGTGTTATCTTATTCGCATCCATTGTACTTTCCTCCTATACCAAAGCGTTCACATCTAAGATTAATGCGATTTCACCATCGCCTAAGATTGTGGCACCACTGATCATCTTACTGTTATTGATATATTTACCGATGGATTTGATAACGATTTCTAACTGTCCAATTAAGTTATCTACTACAAGTCCGGCTAATTTATCACCCTTCTTCACGATAACAACCGTTAAATCAGATCCTGTATCTTCTTTCTTTTCTACGTCAAGCATTTCATCTAAACGTACAAGCGGAATTACATTTCCTCTTAAGTGAATCACTTCTTTCGATTGTACAAACTTAATTTCATCCATGGAAACGCTTTCGATTGTTTCAATGCTTCCTAATGGGATCGCATATTTTTCTTCGCCAAGCTCTACCATTAATGCCTGGATGATCGCAAGGGTAAGTGGAAGACGGATGATAAAGCTGCTGCCTTCGCCAAGCACTGTCTTTGTTTCAATGCTTCCGCCTAATGTCTCGATCTTTGTCTTAACAACGTCAAGGCCAACACCACGTCCGGATACATCGGAGATAACAGCTGCTGTAGAAAAGCTTGGAGTGAATAATAAGTCGATTGCTTCTTTTTCAGACATTGCTTCTGCCTGTTCTTCTGTAATCGTTCCTCTTTCCACCGCTTTGCGTTTTACTTTTTCTACATTGATTCCGGCACCGTCATCTTTTACTTCAATGACAACGTTATTGCCTTCCTGGTATGCATTTAAGAAAATGGAACCTGTCTCCGGTTTCTTTAATGCAATACGTTCTTCATTGCTTTCTAAGCCATGATCTGCGGCATTACGAAGAAGATGCATTAATGGATCACCGATTTCATCGATTACGGTACGGTCAAGTTCTGTATCTTCACCGGACATGTATAATTCCATCTTCTTATTTAACTTCTTGCTTAAGTCACGGATCATTCTTGGGAAACGGTTTACAACGCTTTCGATTGGCACCATTCGAACTTTCATTACAGACTGGTGAAGATTTGTTGTAATACGTTCTAAGTATTCGATCTGTTCGTTGAATCCGGAGCGATTGTCTGTCTTTGCAGTATCGGTCTGGTTCATGGATACAAGACCATTCTTCGCGATGATTAATTCGCTCACTAAGTTCATTAAATCATCTAATTTTTCGATATCAACACGAACGGAACGGTTTACAACCGGTTTTCCTGCCTGAGCAGTTTTGGCTGCTGCCTGTTTTGCCGGAGTCTGCTTAACTGCCTGTTCCTTCTTTTCTTCAACTTCGTCTTCCTTCTTTGTTTCTGCCGGCATTTCTGCTGGGATCTCAAGAGCTTCGATTTTCTTGATGCATGCTTCTTTAATTTCAGATACGGAAAGGATTGCTTCTCTTATCTTCGTTTCTTTTTCTTTTGATAATAAAACAATGGAGAAGTCAAAGTCGAACTTTTCATCTTCGATATCCTGTACATCCGGATTGGATTTGATAACATCGCCAAGTTCTTCTAATGCTTTGAATACTAAGAATGCTCTTGCTGCTTTTAGAATACATGATTCCTGTATGTATACTGTGATCGCATATGCTATGCCGCCTTCTTCGTAGATTTTTGCAATCGCACGGTTTTCATGTTCTTCTAATTTGAATTCCTTCACGATTTCAGCCGCTATTTCTGCTTTCTTTGGCTCTTCTTTTGCAGGTTCTTCTGCCACTTCACCAAGACTCGCTTTTAAGATACGGTTTAATTCATGGATGATTTCTTCATTATCATCGGTTCCTTCATCTGCGGAATTCATGATATTATCTAAGTAATTTTCTAATGCATCTAAGCCGCGGAATAATACATCGACTAATTCTGCTTTTACTTTCATCTTTCCGGCACGGATTTCAGAAAATACATTTTCCATATCATGTGTCAGACGCTGCATTCTCTTATAGCCCATAGTACCAGCCATACCTTTTAAGGAATGTGCTGCACGGAAGATCTCATTGATCGTTCCTTCATTTTCCGGCTCTTTTTCTAATACTAATAACTGTTCATTTAAACTCTGAAGATGTTCTTTGGTTTCATCAATAAAGATCTCTAAATACTGGCTAACATCCATTCTTTTGTACCCCCACATTCTTCTGTATCGCACCGGCAATCTGGCTTAAATCCACTACTTCATCGGTAAGTCCTGCTTCATGGACTACCTTTGGCATGCCATATACCGTGCAGGATGGCTCATCCTGTGCAATAACATAGATATTTTTCTTATCGTTTAATTGTTTTATACCTAATGTGCCGTCGCCTCCCATTCCGGTTAAGACAACACATGTAATATCATCAAATGCTGTATCTAGCAGAGATTCATACATAATATCCGCACATGGCTTCAGACCGTTTCTGGCTGGTTCCTCTGTTACAGACAAGGTGTAACCCTCTCTCTTTTTCACAACACGCATCTGGCATCCGCCTTTTGCGATATACACTACGCCTTTTTGAAGCACATCACCATGCTCTGCTTCCTTTACTGTAACTTCACTTAATTCGTGTAAGCGGGCAGCTAAGGAATTCGTAAAGCCCTTTGGCATATGCTGAACAACTAACATCGGTGCATCCAAATCACGGCTAAGCTTTGGTATCACCTGCTGAAGCGCCTTTGGCCCTCCTGTAGAACAGGCAAGCGCCACGATCTTATTTGCACCGGCACCACTCTTTACATAAGGTTTTCTGACTACTTTAGAAGCGGTCAGATCATGAAGTGCTCTTGTTGTGGAAATGCCGATTCTTGCTCCCGGCATGTTCTTTTCTGTGTTTTCCTGTACCACTTCCGGCAGGCTTAACGCCACCCACAAGGATCCAAGCACACGCTTTTTAAAACTGTCATTCTTCGCTTCCAAGAAGCTTTCCGGCTTTGTCACAAAATCGAATGCTCCAAGTTCTAAACAGCGGATTGTCTCTTTTGCCCCTTCTTTGGCAAGGGTGCTGACAATAATGATTTTCTGTCTGAGTTTTAGTTTCTCTAACTGTTCTAAGAATTCAATCCCGTTCATCTTTGGCATGTTAATGTCAAGAAGAATCAGATCATATTTCTTCGGATTCAGTGTCACAAGATCAAATGCCTGCAGACCGTTCGATGCGGTATCTGCAATGGTCAGACGATCATCTGATGCTATTATATCAGATATGACTCTTCTCATAAGTGCAGAGTCATCAACTATTAAAATATTTTTTTTCATAATCCTGATTTTTTCCTTCTTCTCTTTCTGTCTTCATCAAAAATATAGCGGACTATGCTTTCTCTTTCCTCTCTTGAGATGTCGATGAAGGCTGCTCTGTGTTCATAGGTCCCAGAAAGCTGTTCTACTTTTCTGGATGTTATGACACTGGCATACAGGCTAAAGTTCCTTACTCCATCCGAAGTAAAGAGCGGGAAGTTAAGCGTTAGCTTATCCCCTTTTTCCTGCTTTAACTGAGATTGAAAACGGATGCCGCCGCCGCTGATATCGATCATTACGGCTTGATTCCAGTGATAGGAAATACCGGCAAGCTCATTCTCTACTTTTTCTCTCTCTCCTTCATTCTCAAAGCTGTTCTGGTTAAGAAGTGTTCTTAATAAAAGCTCTTTTTCGGAAAAAGAACGGTATGTAATGTCTAAGATGCAAGAAAGACGATAGTATTCTCTTCTTTGCAGCTTTTCTAACTCACCATTCATCTCCACTTCCAGCATAAATATATTCTTAATGCGATAGCGGTCTGTAATCGTTCCCTTACCAACAAACATTCCTCTCGCTGTGTAAAACTGTACCTGATAGGATTCTCCCACCGAAAGCGGGATCAGCCTGCCATTTTCAATCGGCATAGCGATGCAGAGTCGGCCATTTTCTTTAAAATCCAATAGTTTGCTTTTAAACGGTTCATGATTCTTCCTTACTAATTCTAGTTTATCTCCCAATGATAACACTGTTTTAAGCATGGCTTCCTCCACTAATTATTTTTCTTTTGTTTTAATCGATTCTTTATTAATTTTCCAAACAGACCGGCTACTCCGCCTAATCTTTCTGTCTCTTTCTCTTCTTCGCAGGTAAGTTTCTGCGCCAGTTCCTTAAGCCCCTTAGCAGCCTTCATATCCGGATAGAGAATGCTGATCGGCGTTTGTTTCATAATAGATCTTGAAACATAAGGATCCTGAATCACTCCCCCTAGATAATGAAGCTTGATATCTAAGAACCGTTCCACTACCATGTTTAACTTATCGTAGATATCCTGTCCTTCTTTTGGCGTACTCACACGATTGGAAATCATCCAGATCTTATGTTCAAGCGAGGAGAAATCCTCTTTCTTATTAATTGCCTTTAACAACGCGTAAGCATCGGTTATGGAGGTTGGTTCCGGAGTGGCGATTAATAAAATCTCACTGCTGGCACCGACAAACTCCAGAATCGCTTCTGAAATTCCGGCGCCGGTGTCCACGATAATAATGTCTGCAAGCGCATCAAGCTCAGCAAGACCTTCTGTCAGGATTCCAATCTGTTCTTTGGAAAGATTGGTTAATTCCTGTATGCCCGAACCACCGGATATAAATCCAATGTTCTCCGGACCATATGTGATAATTTCCGTAAGGGTCTTTCCCCGAAACATCAGATCCGCCAGGCTGTATTTTGGACGAATTCCAAGCATGACTTCAATATTGGCCAGGCCGAAATCCGCATCCAGTATAATAACTTTTTTATTCATTCTTGCAAACTGAATTGCTAAGTTTACGCTGGTTGTAGACTTTCCTACCCCCCCTTTTCCGCTTGTGACCGTAATGACACGTGCGGAACGGACATCTGATTGTTTTACAGCCTTTTTTAAGGTCTCTTCCTGCTCCATGCTATCTACTTGCACACTGTTTATCTCCATGCTGTCTGCCTGCGTGGTTTGAGCTGTTTCACAAACTTGCGAAGCTTTTATAAGATTGCCCGACCCGGATTTGTTTTCTTCCCTGCCGCCTGTTCTCTGCATGAATAACCGTCTTAACTGTTCTGCCTGATCCATTATTCAATGCCTCCTAATAACTGCTTTGCAATCGCCTGTGCGTCTGTCTTCTGAATATCATCCGGTACATTCTGTCCATTGGTCAGATAGGATAACGGCGCTTTTGTTAGCATCTTGATATTGAATATATTTCCGATGCATGTTGTTTCATCAAGCTTTGTAAAGATAAGACGGTAATCGGTAATTTCGGAATAGCGTTCCGTAATGGAGATTAAATCCTTATACTTGGTTGTGGAACTAAGCACTAAGTAAATCTCCCGGTCTTCTTCCGGCACCGCGCTTAAGAGACGTTCAATATCATCCCGCTGCTCTGCGCTCTTATGACTTCTTCCCGCCGTATCCACGAATACCATATCATAGCCATCAAACTCTTCTGTTATCTCTTCCATCTCGGTATCCGAATAAATAACCTTTAGCGGAACATCTAAAATATTCGCATACGTCCGAAGCTGCTCCACTGCCGCGATTCGATACGTATCGGATGTAAGCATGGCTACCTTCGCTTTTCTTCCCATTACAATGCTCGATGCCAGCTTTGCAATGGTAGTTGTCTTTCCAACACCGGTCGGCCCGATAAAGAAGATGTATTTTGTCTTTCCTTCTTCTAGTTCCATGGAATGAGTGGTACCAATTTTTAAGACCAGCTTCTGATAAACAGCCGCTAAGATCATATCGAGTGTTGTATCTTTCTTAAGCGTCGGCTCAATCTCATCCATAATCTGATTCACATACTGCTCATCCACTTCATTGGAAAGCAGCTGACGATATACAAGCTTTACAAGCTCCATGTTTTTTTCCGGCATCTCATCGGCGGCAGGTGCAATCTCTGCTCTTTCTTTTACAAGCTCTTTTGCTGCCTGCTCCCGTTCCAGGATATCTTCTGATTTTGCTTTTGCTAACAGTTCTTTTTCAATCATAGACTGCAGGCTGTTTAATTTTTCTTCAATTGCGGAAGTCTCCACCACCGGCTCTTTCTTCACCTGTGTATTCAGCTGTTCTAAAAATTCAGAATTTTCCTTTTCCTCTTCATAGCTTTTTGTTTCGTCTGACGCCGCCGTGATCTCCACAAGCGGCTTTCGGAATAGCTTAAATATCCCTTTCGGGGTAATCCTCTTCATATTCATAACAATCGCATCTTTTCCGAGCGCTTCTTTTGCAAGCATGATCGCTTCTGTCTCGGTAGCTGCTTCAAACTTCTTAATAATCATTATGCTGTCACCATCCCTACTGACTGTAATTCTACATTGGAATCAATTTCATTATAGGAGATAACGATCAGATCTTTATAGTAATCTCTCGTTAGCTTCTTAAAGTACATACGAACGATCGGAGAAGTGATGATAATCGGACTTCTTCCTAAGTTCTCAAGTTTAGCCGCCTCTTCTCCAACGGACTTAATGATCGCATTGGTGCGGTCCGGATCTAATGCCAGATATGCTCCCTGTTCGGTCTGTTTTACCGAAGCCATGATCTCCTGTTCAATCTTTGGATCCAGTGTGACCACACTGTTTGTCTGACCTGTTCCAAAGTATCTGCTGGAAATCGCACGTTTTAAACTCTGTCTTACATATTCGGTCAGAACATCGGTATCCCTTGTCGTTGGTGCATAATCCGCCAGCGTTTCAAAAATCGTGATTAAATCGCGAATGGAAATGCCTTCTTTTAAGAGATTCTGTAATACTTTCTGAATTTCACCAACAGAAAGAAGTTTTGGAACAAGTTCTGTAATAAGTGTCTGATTGGCTTCCTGTACGTTGTTGATCAGGTTCTGAACATCCTGTCTTGTCATCAGTTCGTCTAAATGAGAACGGATCACTTCGGTTAAATGAGTCGCCATAATGGAAGGCGGATCCACAACCGTATAGCCGAAGGATTCGGCTCTTTCTCTCTGGCTTTCTGTAATCCATAATGCAGGGAGATGGAAGGATGGCTCAAATGTTGGAATACCGGTAATCTCTTCTTCTACATAGCCTGGATTCATGGCCATATAGTGATCGAAGAGGATTTCCCCTTCACTTACCGGAATGCCTTTGATCTTAATCACATACTGATTTGGATTTAACTGAATGTTATCGCGCAGACGAATGGTCGGAACCACACATCCAAGCTCTAATGCAATCTGTCTTCTGATCAGTACAACTCGGTCTAAGAGGTCACCGCCCTGATTCACATCCGCAAGCGGAATGATCCCGTAACCGAATTCTAATTCAATCTGGTCAACCTGTAATAAGGAAGTAACATTCTCCGGTTTGCGAAGCTCGCTTGCTGCCTGTTCGTCTTCCGCAACCTCGTCTTCCACATCCTGAATCTTGGTTCGTTTTGATATCACATAGCCGGTTGCAATAAATGCTGCACCGTAACTTGCAAATACAAAGAACGGAAGCGGTGTCATAATGCCAAGGAAACAGCTGCTCGCGCCAACCATATATAATACCTTTGGAATGGAGAATAACTGTCTGGTCAATAAGTCACCGATATCGGCTTCTTTGGATACCTTCGTTACGATAATACCGGTTGATAAAGAGATCATAAGCGAAGGAATCTGACTTACTAAACCATCACCGATTGTAAGCACGGAATATTCCGTAAACGCATCCATCGCGCTCATACCGCCCCTGGTCATCCCCATAATGACACCGCCGACGATATTGATTATGGTGATGATAAGACCAGCTGTCGCATCACCTTTTACGTACTTGGTAGCACCGTCCATAGCCCCGAAGAAACCGGATTCTTCCTGAATCTTCTCACGTCTTGCTCTGGCTTCTGCATCGGTGATCGCGCCGGTATTTAAATCGGCATCGATCGCCATCTGCTTACCCGGCATCGCATCTAAGGTGAAACGTGCGGTTACTTCTGATACACGTTCCGAACCTTTATTGATAACCATAAACTGAACAAGGACAAGGATCAGGAATACGATAATACCGATAACCGTATCACCGCCACCGACGAATTCACCGAACTGTCTAACGACCTCACCCGGATCACCGGTTGTTAAGATCAGTCTTGTTGACGATACGTTTAACGAAATTCGGAATACCGTCGTAAACAGCAGGATTGTCGGGAAGGTCGACATGTTTAATACTTCCTGTGAGAAAAGCGCATTGAATAAAATAATCATTGCGATTGAAATATTAAGCGCCAGTAAAAAGTCCAATATTATAGAAGGCATTGGAACGAGTAAGAATATAATGGCTGCCATTATATAAATACCTACTGCTATATCCGTTTTCTTCACTGTTTTGGCCTCCTTCTTTTGTTTTATTTGTTCTTAAGTGAATATACATAGGCAAGCACTTCGGCTACCATCTGATATAATTCGCTTGGAATTTCTGTATCTAAATCCACGTTGTAATAAAGCATTCTGGCAAGTGGTTTATTTTCTACAATTGGGACATCATGTTTCTTTGCGACTTCCTTGATCTTAGCCGCCACATGGTCTGCACCTTTTGCTATTAATATCGGCGCTTCTCCTTTTTCTTTGTCATACTTAAGCGCACATGCGAAATGCGTCGGGTTGGTAATGACAACATCCGCTTCCGGAAGACTCTGCATCATACGTCTCTGGGATGCTTCCCTCATACGCTGCTTGATCTTTCCTTTGATCTGCGGATCACCCTCGGACTGTTTGTATTCATCTTTGATTTCCTGCTTGGTCATTCTCATGTCTTTCTTGAACTTTATCTTCTGATAGATAAAGTCGGCAAAACCTACAATTACAAGCACCATGCTTATCTTCATGCCAAGATCGATCACGATATTCCCAATCATGGTAACTGCGGTACTAAGACTTCCGATTCCATAAAGGGTGGCCAGTTTATCTACTTCCTCCTTTAATGTGGAATATGCCAGTATGAAGATTGCGATGATTTTAATCACCGCTTTTACGAGTTCCATGATATTATTCATAGAAATGATCTTTTTAAAACCGCTGATTGGATTGAGTTTACTAAACTTGGGCTGTAACGGCTTTGTGGTAGGCTTCCATTTTACCTGTAGAATATTGACCGCAATCGCAACCACTACTCCGACTAAGAATACAGGCAGACAGATAATAAGAATAAGCACCATCACTTCCTGTATCAGATCCGCGGCCAGTACCGTATTAAACTCCTCTTTTGCATAGCGCTCAATCTTCGAGTATGCAAAATCAAAAGAATCGATGAATTTCCTTCCAATATAAGAAACAAATATCTTAAGTACAAGAAAGAGACTGAGTAACGCCGCGGCGTTGTTTAATTCCTGGCTCTTTGCTACCTGCCCGTCCTTTCTGGCATCGCTAAGTTTCTTTGATGTCGGTTCTTCTGTCTTCTCTCCTCCCGGTCCTTCTTTTGCAAAGAACTGAAGTCGATAAGAAAATAAGAATTTCTCTTTTTCCATGTTTTACTTCCTCTAAGGCTTCATAAATGCAATCGCATTTTTAAGCATCGTCATCATTTCTGAAAAAATAAAGTCCGAAACAGCCGGAATCAATCCGACCATAAAGATCAGAACGATAAATCCAACGAATATCTTAAGCTGAATACCGATGACAAACATATTCATCTGAGGCGCTACTTTGGCTAAGATCGCAAGCACTACATTTACAATTAGAATTGCTGCGAAGATTGGAAGTACAATTCGAAATGCGATCACTAAGTAATCCACTAAGAACATTACCATCCCCTTATAGATCGCCGGCCGGATAAATACCTCTCCTACCGGTATCAGCTGATAGGAATCCACCAAAGCTGTCAGAATATAGTGGTGCATGTTTGTAACCAATAACATCAGCATGACCGCATACGAATAAAAATTCGCGGTAATGGTCACCTGCGTATTGGAAATCGGATCAAACTCATTCATCATGGAGAAACCAATATTCATATCGATCATCTGTCCCGCAAACCCCAGAATATGATAGGCGATGCTGCAGAATAGTCCCATGATGATGCCGCACAATGTTTCTTTTACAATCAGACTGACAAAACCAATTACGGTTTCATATTCCAGAGCTGTCACCGGAAGCGTATGAAACAAAATAAGTGCAAGCGATATGCAAAGACCGATTTTCACTTTCTGTGGCACATTCTTTAACGAGAAGAACGGTGCCAGATAGATAAAGCCTGTAATCCTCACAAGTAAGGCAAAAAAATATATGATATCTTCTAAACTCACCGTCATATGCTACCCGTTGATAAAGTAACTGAAGTTCATTGCCAGATACTCAAAGAATTCCGTAATACACTTTGAGACCCAGTTTCCGCAAAACATCAGGACAAGGAATATCCCGATCAGCTTTGGAACAAATGTGAGGGTCTGCTCCTGAATGGATGTAACGGTCTGAAAGATACTGATTACCAGACCGATTATTAACGACGCCAAAAGCATCGGAGCCGATACTTTTATAACCAGATATAAGGTTTGTCTTAATAATTCCAGTAACATATTTTCATTCATATCAAACCTCCTGATACGTCTGTTTTATAACACAAAGTAGCAAGCCCGCTTCGCGTTTGTTGATTTCTACCATGACTGGCTTCCCGCTTAAAGTAAGCTTGCTGCTTTCCTGTCACGTATAAAATGTTTTTACAAGCTGGCCAATAATTAAGTCCCAGCCGTCCGCCATAATAAATAATAAAATTTTAAATGGCATAGAAATTGTAGTTGGCGGAAGCATCATCATACCCATTGACATCAGGGTGGATGCTACTACCATGTCCATAATGATAAACGGTATATATATTAAAAAACCTATAATAAATGCTGCACGCAGCTCGCTGATGATAAACGCCGGAATTAAAGTAGTTGTTGGGACATCATCCCTTGTGTTTACTTCTGTCACTCCTGCAATATTCAAAAACAGCTTTAGATCTTTTTCATTTGTCTGTTCAAACATAAAATTCCGGATTGGCTCGATTCCCTTCTCTATTGCCACTTCCTGTGTGATCTCACCTTCATTATATGGTTTGATAGCGTTCGTATTGATTTCTGCAAACGTCGGAGACATAATGAAAAAAGTCAGAAACAGCGCTAATCCGATCATAATCTGATTCGGAGGCGTTGTCTGTGTTCCTAGTGCAGAACGTACAAAATGTAGCACAATAATAATACGGGTAAATGATGTGACCATGATCAGAATGGATGGTGCTAGTGAAATTACCGTTAGTACCAATAAGATTTGTAACGTAGATGACAAAGAACCTGTTCCTTCAGAGCTGTCAAAATAAAACGTAAGCCCGCCATCTTCTTTGGAAGAATCCGTATCGTCAGATGGGGCTGTCTCAGTCGTTATACTTTCTGCGCTTGCATATGCTACTGTACTCGTAGCACAAATAAAGGTTAATATACACATCGTCATCAATAAAAGACCAAAGAGGGCGACCTTTTTTATTTTCGATTTTAACATAGACGTTCTCATGAATATCAACCTTTTCATTTCCTATTTTCTTTAGTTTGTATATGTGGATCGTAAGAATCCATTCCATCCGAGGATGAATTCTTCTTAAATGTCTTTAATAAAATTTCTTTAAAATCAGCGGATTCACTCGTCAAATCTTTTATGTATAAGAGCTCCTCCTCTTTTAGTTCCGTCAAAACAGAAACCGTATCCTTGCATACCGCAATGACAATGTATTTCTTTCCGGTCTGCACAATCTGCAGATATTTGTTCTGCGAGATCTTAAGTGTATCCAAAATCGCAAAGTTGCTTGCCTTCTTTTGTACCATCTGTTTGCCTGCTACAAACCGTGTTACATAATAGCAGACGGTCAACAGAAGCACAAATAAAATTAAAAGACCAATCAATTCCAGCACACTGCCTGTGCTGGAATATCCGGATCCAATTGAAAATACTGTGTTCACCTTAGCCGATCGCTTTCTTAACGGCTTCTAAAACACGGTCAGCCTGGAAAGGCTTAACGATAAAGTCTTTTGCGCCAGACTGAATGGATTCGATAACCATTGCCTGCTGACCCATAGCGGAACACATGATAACAGTTGCACCTGGGTCTGTTTCTTTGATCTTCTTAAGTGCCTGGATGCCATCCATTTCTGGCATTGTGATATCCATCATTACTAAGTCTGGTTTTGTTTCATTGTATTTATCTACTGCCTTTAAACCATTTTCTGCTTCACCAGCAATTGTGTAACCGTTTTTTGTTAAAATATCTTTGATCATCATTCTCATAAATGCTGCATCATCGCAAATTAAAATACTTTTCGCCATTTTTTTAATCTCCTATCTTGTTCCTTAATTACTTGATTATTTCAGTAACACGAATGCCAAAGGCTTCTTCGATGACTACTACTTCACCTTTTGCTACATATTTTCCATTGACCAATACATCAATCGGCTCACCTGCCAGGCGGTTTAATTCAATAATAGTACCTGGGGCAAAATCAAGAATTTCTTTTATTGACTTGCTTGTTCTTCCAAGCTCGACTGTTACCTCAAGCGGAACATCAAGCAATAAATCGATGTTCTCTGTCTGTAACAGAGGACTCTGATTCATTGTGAATGGTTGGAACTGCGCTGGTGCTATGTTCACATTGGCTGCCGGCTGCATCATTGGCTGCATCATATTCTGCATTGCCATCGCATTCATATCCGACATCATCTGTGGCATGCCCTGTCCCATCATAGGCGCTGTTCCCATCATAGGCGCGCCCATCGCAGGTGATGGCATCGCCTGTGGTGCCGTAAACATCTCCGGCGCCGCCACGGTCTCTTCCATTGCAGATGCAAGGCTTGCTGCCGCCTGAGCTGCCGCTTCCGAACCGTTTTCTGCATACTTTATAAACTGTTTGTATAGGTCTCTTGCAAAATCAAATGGATACAGCTGCATCAGCTCACTGTCAACCAAATCACCGATTTCCATACGGAATGATACTTTTACAAACTTATCTTTTAAGAACTCAGAGATATCACCACCGTTGATGACATCCGCTAAGTCAACTAAAGTAGCCTTAGGCGGTGAGATATCCACTTTCTTCTCTAACATAGAAGAAATGGATGTAGACGCAGAACCCATCATCTGGTTCATCGCCTCACTGATGGCGCTTAAATGGAGCTCTGAAAGTTCCCCTTCAATATTCGTTCCATCTCCGCCCATCATTAAGTCTGTTATGATCTTAACATCCTTTTCTTTTAAAACAAGAATGTTATTGCCATCTAAACCTTCTTTATAATAAATCTGTATGAATACGCATGGTCTATCATAACTTGCGATCAAGTCATCCCATCTTGCATATTCTACTCTTGGGGTCGTTATATTTACTCTTTGGTTCACTAAGGAGAACAAAGTAGTCGCTGCAGTGCCCATACTAATATTGGATATTTCGCCAACTGCATCTTTTTCGGCTTCTGTAAGCACTTCTCCTTCTTCTGCGATATCACTCACAGGATCCGGCTCACCAACATTCATCCCGCCTAATAATGCATTAATCTCTTCCTGAGATAACATACCATCCATTACTGTGCTACTCCTCTCTTATTACTGTTGATACCTTCACGGCATAAGATTCAGAAGAAGATCCAGGCAGAGCTGTAAACTTCTTAATATTGCCGACGAAGACATCTAGCGGTTCTTCTACTTTTTTATCTAATTTGATAATATCGCCTTTTTGCAGGCCGATAAAATCATTTAATGATATCGTACTTTTTCCTAACTGTACTCGCAGCGGAATTCTTGCTTTGGCAATCGCCACTTCAATGAGATCCTGATAATCGGTATCATCCATCACCTGCATTGTAGAATACCAGTATTTCGTATTTAGTTTGTCAATTACCGATTCTAAGCAGCTGTATGGAAGGCAGACATTCATCAGCCCTTCCACGTTACCGATTTTTATATTTAGCGTAATAATGGACGCCATGTCACTTGGTGAGATGATCTGTGCAAACTGAGAATTTGTTTCGATCCTTACAAGTCTTGGATGCAGCTTCACCACGTTTTCCCAAGGTTCTGCTAACAGATTGGTTATGACATTAAATATTCTTTCTATAATAACCAACTCAATCTCAGAGAAATCCCTCGATTTTTCAAGAGGCCTTCCATTCCCGCCAAGCATTCTGTCGACAATTGCATAACCAATATTCTCAGCAAGATCAATGATGATATTGCCTTCTAATGGAGCAAAATCTATGATACCTAACAGTACCGGATTTGATAGCGCATTCGTAAACTCCTGATAAACAACAGCTTCCGAATTGATCACTTCTACCTGAACATTCTTTCTTAAATATGCCGGAAGATGCGTGGAAAGCAGTCTGGCATAATGTTCGAAAATAATTTCTAATGTTCGTAAATGTTCTTTTGAGAACTTGGATGGTCTGTGGAAATCATAGTTTTTTACCTGCTTTTCACCAGAATCTTTGAATTCCTCAGCATCTAACTCACCACTGCTTAATGCCGCCAGCAGATTATCTATTTCACTTTGGGATAAGACATCTCCCATTCCTTAACCTCCCAATCTTAAGAAATTGCCCTTGATTGTATGTATGATTACCGCAAAAAGGCAGTAATTACTTACATCATATCATATCTTTCAAATAATTTCATCTATTTTCTATCAAAAAATGTCGAATTTTATATAATTAGGCTATTTCTTTCTATTGCGCCAAAAATTGGCTAAAAGTAACATTAACAATAAAATCGGATCCGAATAATGTCTGAACTTCAGTAAGAATTGTTTCCTTAATCTGTTCTTTATTCTCAAGAAGATTGCTCTTCTTATATCCTTCGATTACCTTACTAACAATTTCAATGATGCGGTCTTCCTGCTCTGCGATTAATGGCTGAAGCGCACTGTAATCTTCTGATTTCTTATTGATCGATAAAGAACACTTCACACTCGCGATATGAGTCTTTGTTTCATTTGGCTCATTGGTAAGAGTCACATAAATTTCATTGTTTTCATTCAATAAGTATGTTTCTAAGTCGGTAATGTCAATCGAATTATCCCCCATTGGAATCGGAGATTCTAATTCTAAATCGATCACCTGAAGAACTTTTGTAATCAATGCATTTGTCTGTTTGGCATTTGGCACGACTACGAACAGGCTGACAGCTGTTAATGTCAGATTAATCAATGTTGCAGCCAGTATTACAATGGCCAGCATATTTTTCTTCATATGTTCTTTTCCTTTCTAAAACTTTTTTAGTCCCTTAATCTGAGTTTAGCGAATTATAGATCCTGATTTCAATTCTTCGATTCTTTGCACGGCCTTCTTCGGTTGCATTGCTTGCAATCGGATCATGCTCTCCTCGTCCAATCCATTCCAAGGATGAATAATCAATATTCTTCACTTTAGCAAGATATTTCGCCGCTTCAATGGCTCTTGCTGAAGATAACTCCATATTACTGCTGTATTTGCCGCTGTTAATCGGCACATTATCGGTATGACCGATAATCGAGATTCGATAACCTTCATAACTCTTTAGGATATCACCGACTTTCGAGAAAATCGGCAGTGCTTCTTCCTTAAGGCTTGCTTTACCGGAATCATAAAGAAGAGAACCATTGATTTCAATCGCCACATATTTATTGCCTTCTGCATCAATTGTCAGCTCCATATAATCATTCAGATTATACTGATCACTCTTCTCTGATATTTCATCATACATTGCTTCGGTCTCCGCTTTGTTTGCCTCGCTTAGCTGTTCCATCAGTTCCTTGATTTCCTCGCCTTCACTTTCTTCGGATGCCTGGCCCATATTGTTGTAATATTCATCAAACTCATTGAGCTGTGATACTCCCATACCAATAAGCTGGCCTTCTCCGATTGAAGACTGTCCGCCTTTAAAGATGCTAAAGGAACTGTTTAGCGAAGCTGCGATCTCCTCGAATTTTGCTTGGTCGACACTGGACATCGCAAAGAGCAATACGAAGAAACAAAGCAACAGGTTCATAAGATCCGAGAACGTGGCCATCCACGCGGGTGACCCCTGTGGTGCTTCCTCCTGCTTTTTCTTAGCCAATGTCGTCACCACCTTCAGATCCCATGATCTCGCTTCTCTTTGCAGGAGATAAGAATGATTTTAATTTTTCTTCGATTACTCGAGGGTTCTCACCTGCCTGAATAGATAACAGACCTTCCACCATAACTTCTTTTGTCATGATTTCCACTGCATTGTTTGACTTTAATTTTGTCGCTACCGGCGTTCCGATCCAGTTTGCCATCATGGAACCGTAAAGGGTTGTAATTAACGCAACCGCCATGGACGGACCTACTGTGGATACGTCTGAAAGTTTACCAAGCATGTTGATCAGACCGATTAAGGTACCGATCATACCCCACGCCGGACCCATGGACGCTATATTCTCCCAGAATGTGATGACGGATTTATGACGCTCCTCGATACAGTTTAATTCTGTTTCCAGAATGCTTCTTACAAGTTCAGGATCTGTACCGTCTACGATTAAAAGAACCCCTTTTTTCATAAACTCATCTTCCACGCCTGCCGCCGCTTCTTCCAGCGCTAAAAGACCTTCTTTTCTTGCAACGTTTGATAAGTCAATGATTGATTTGATTGTCTCCTGTTCATTTGTAGCAACCGGCTTTAAAATAAGGCCGAAACTTTTTAAGGAAGACAAAAATGTCGGTATATTCGGACTCATCATCAGACATGCCGCAAAAGCACCACCAAACGTAATTAATGCCGACTGCAAATCTAAGAATGCCATCATCGCACCAAAACCATCTTCTGCCACAATACCAAATATAACCAAAACAAGTGCTAAAACCAAACCTACTATGGATGCTAAATCCACTAATAACCACCCGCCTAATCTTTATAGTATATTTTTAATTTTCTTATTGTCTATGACTAGCTTCATTTTGAAAGCACACCTGATTCGAATATAACGACTGCTTATATGAGAGTACAAGTGCTTTTACTGTTTCCCTGCTTTCCGCAACAAAGACTTTTTTTCCTGTTGTAAGAGTGATGACTGTATCCGGAACCTCCTCTATCATCTCAATGAGATCCGCATTCAGCGTAAATGGCGTTCCGTTTAATCTTGTGATATTGATCATATTCATTCTCCTCTGACTCATTCACTCCCTTTTCCAGGCCCCCAAAAGGGCCCCGGAAAATGTTAACCCATATTATATCCTCTTACTTCATTATCTCTTTAAGTTAACAAGTTCTTCAATTAAGCTGTCTGAAGTTGTGATAATACGAGAGTTTGCCTGGAAACCTCTCTGTGTTGTGATCATCTCTGTAAACTGTGCTGATAAATCAACATTGGACATTTCCAGTACGCCGGTTGTCATAGAACCGCCATTTGCAGAGATATCCTGACCAATACCGGTAAATTCACCGGAGTTTAGTGTTTCTGCAAACATGTTGTTACCAACAGCCTCTAAACCGGATGGATTGGCGAAAGATGCTACAGCAATCTGCCCTAACAGCTTGCTGTCACCATTATCGTATACACCGTAAATCTTACCGGATGTATCAATGCTTACACCGCTCATCTCACCGGCTGACTTACCAGCACCTAATCCAGTCTCAAGGTTACCTCTTGTAGCCTCAACATTAGTAGATCCGCTGTTTGCGTACATAGTAAGGGAAGAGAAATCAATGCTGATTTCAGAGAATGGGGTTGGATCCGCCACTACAGAAAATGTAGTAGAAGTCTGGCCTTCTTCATCTCCTACGTTTGTAAACTTACCGGTTGTCGGATCAAAGGAGAATGTAATGCTTGTTGGATCATCTCCAAAGCTTACAGCACCAGTCTTTGGATCGATTTCTTCAACTGTAATTGTTTCTCCGCCAAGTGTTACCTCTGTAATCGTGCTTGCCTGATATTCTCCGTCCTCTGTCCGATCTTTGGACACGAAGATGGAATTGCCATCGGAATCATATACATTGGAAATAGTCGCATTATATGTAGATGTCTTCCCATCATCCTCTGTGCTCTGGCGAATGGACATTGCCGCTGTATAAGAATTACCTAAGGAATCATAAAAGTTGAAATTTACGATCTTTCCTGCATCTGAAGTAAGTGTCGTATCCATGGAGTCAATGTTACCTTTTAAGTAAATATCTGTTGTCGCTTCTGGTTCTGAGAACATATTAGCGGCAGACATGATGTTTAACTTACTCACTGTAGTCTGCTCTGTCTTTGTCGGATCTTCTGTGGATGGCTGCCATCCCATTACAGCTGCACCGGTGGAAGTACAAAGAGTACCGTTCGCATCTACTGTGAAGTTACCTGCCTTTGTAAAGTAATTCGTACCGGAATCATTTACAATAAAGAAAGAATCCCCTGTAATACTGATATCGAATGGATTATCGGTTCTCTGGGTACCGCCTGCCGTTGTAACGCTCGCTGTGATCGCAGAAACAGTTGCACCAAGACCGATCTGTTTTGCATTCTGTCCGGCCCTTCCGGTATCCGCATTTGGACCGGAAGCAGACTGACTTGTCTGATAAAGAATATCCGAGAAAGTAACGGAACTGCTTTTAAAACCTACTGTATTAACATTTGAAATATTGTTACCAATAACGTCCATCTTTGTCTGGTGTACACGTAGGCCTGATACACCGGAATATAATGATCTCATCATAAGAAATTTACCTCCTGATTATGTGAATTCCATGCCGGCATCTGTCAATCCGCCGGCTCTGCTTCCCGAAGGTCCAGCAAACGATTCACTCTTTTACATAATTACTGCGCCATCAATATTAGTGACAATGGTATCTGCCTTATCATTCATAGCAGTGACAACTGTATTACTCGGGATATTTACAATAAATGCAAGGTCATCGACTAGGACTAAGGACTCCCTAATCCCCTTCTCTCCCGCTTTTCTTGCTCCACTTTCCAGTCTTTCAAGCTGTGCTTGTGATAGATCGATATTTCTGCTCTGCAGTCGCTCACTTGCATGTTTTGAAAACTTCAGTTCTGATTGTGTGGCGGTTTCTTTCAGTACCTCAGCAAATGACTTCGTTTTTTCTGTCACTGCCACCGTCTTCTTATTGGCACTCACATTGTACTGACTGGCTGCCTGTTCGATAGAGGTATACTGATTGACATAAAGTCTGTTCATAATCATCCCCCGTTTTTTGTATCTGTCTGAATCAGATGTCGCATTGCTTATGCAAGCGTAGTTTCTTCCTCATCTGTGTCTACAGATACCGTCTGATTTTTCACCGTAATGGTTACTTTATTCGATACGGTTGTGTAGTAAGGCTCATTATTGAATGCAATCGAAGCATTGTATGTTCCGTTTTCTAGCTTGCTAAACGCTTCTTTGCTGATTGTCACCTGATTATCCTTAATGGATACATAAGAAGCATCAATTACTTTCTCATTGATCACAACTGCAACCTGAGTTGCTGCCGCAGCATCCGATCCTAAATTCACATCAAAGGAAAGGTCGGCTGGGCTATTTGCGTCATAAGTAAGTGCCACCGTTTGCGAGATAGATGGCAATATCTTATTCAGTACGTAATTGGAATCTAATACTGACTGAATCTGGCTGGAATCATACAGATTTCCATTTACAGATAAAGAAATATTGCTTCCTGACATTGTGATAAAGTCTACTGTTCCCTGTACATAACTTACATTGCCGGATGAATTTTCGGTTGTTAAGATAACATCTTTTCCGACTAATGAGAAAATCTGTGATTTTTCATTTGTATTCGACAGATTCTGTAACTGTTCTAACTGGGAGAACTGCGCTAACTGTGCAACAAACTGTGTATCATTACTTGGATTTAATGGATCCTGATTCTGCATCTGTGTTACTAAAAGCTGCAGAAATGCTTCTTTTCCAAGATCCGTAGTACCAGTTTTACTGCTTGTGGTGGTAGATGTATTAATCTGTTCTAATACACCATCCGTTACGGATGCTACTAAATTCGCCATAACTAATCCTTTCTTCCCTATGCAGAGTAGTCAATGCTTGTGCCGTTCATTGTCTGTACTGTTTCTTCTGTCTGACTGGCATCCATTGTTAAATCAGCCGTCAGCTCTTCATCGGTACGGAATGTCCGGCTTCTGCCTCTGCTGCTCTGTCCATTTTCTTCTCCCTGCTGATTGCTTCCTGCAAATGAGAAATCAGAAACAAGCACTTCAATCTTATCTACCTTAATACCCTGATTTTCCAACGCTTCACGCAAAGCCTGAATACTGGTTTCAATTGCCTGTCTGGCCGCCTCACTCTCTGCCGTGAACTTAGCCGTAAGTCCTCCAGCGTGGGATTCAATGTTTAATCTGACCTTTCCTAAATGGTCCGGATTCAGATCAAGTTCCATTGATGTGCTTCCTGGCTTAATTGCTACTTTAATTTCATCAATGATCTGTCTTGCGATCTCTTTTAACTCATGAAACGCATTCACTTCTTCCAGAGCCTCTGTCTGCGTTGCTGTCACATTTCCGATCATATGATCTAAAAACTGATTGGCCATCTCAGACCCTGTATTGCTCTGCTGTTTAAAGGAATCATTGGAGGCTGCCGCATCCGAGTGTTTCTCTTCCCTTATAACAGAGAATGCGATTTCATTCTCCTGCATTGATTCAGGCGATTCTTCTTTCACAGCATGTAAAACTTCCATTTCTTCTGCGTTCTCTGTGACATCTGTCTTCTTATCGAAAACTACGCTTGTCTCGAACTCCATGATCTGTTCCGGTGTTACCTCCGCCATCTCCATAATCATGCTTACTTCTTCTAACAGCTCATTTAAGGATGTATTAAGAGATTCGTTTGTAAGAAGATCCATCACATCTGAATTTCCATTGGCATAGAGGAGCATTTCTTTTAACTTGTCCGCATTCAGAAGATCTGCCATCGTAAGTGCTAATGTTTCCATCACTTTTTCCAGTTCTTCCTCTGACAATCCAAGCTGTTTTTTTGATACTTCTTTGATTTTTGTTGTGACTTTCTGCATCTTTTCTGAGACCTTCGTATCTTTTGTCCCTTTTGATGCGACTTTCTTGCTCGCAGACTCATCACTTGTACGTTCTGCTTTTTTTACCTTTTGATCTGCCGCTATACTTTTAAACACCTTAGTATATTTTTCTGCCGCAGTCGAATTGTTCTTTGTCACAGCAGAAGACTTCGCATACGCATTCTTTGTACCATTCAGATAATCTGAAAAGCTGGTACTGCTTTTGCTTGCTGTAGAAGCAGTCTTTGCTGTAAACAGGCTGTTAATATTCCCGGCAAAAGAAAGTCCTGAAATCATTTCATCACTTCTGCCCACTTGCTTCTCCCTTCTGTTGATTTATCTATGTTAAGCATACTGCATAACATCATAGTGAAATAATAAAAAGCGGTTACTGAAGACTGTTCATAATGCTTTCCAGCTTTTCTTCATCCATATCCGCCATCTTCTTTAAGATTTTCGCGCTGTACAGCTCATCCATCTTATTAAAGATTGCTGCGCTTTCATCTGCCTTCATGCATAAAAGGACTTTCGCGATCCATTCAATATCGGCTGTCATCTGTTCTAATACAAGTGCTGCCTGAGATGGCTTCATTGTCTTAAGAATCTTCGCCTTTTCCTGGATTCCTTCTTCATACTGAAGCTGCTCTAACACAACGCGGTAGATTTCCTCTGCCGTTGTTGGATTGATCTCTTCATAATACTGCTTGTATGCCTCTAATCCAGGCGCATTATCGTTAAATACGACATATTTATCAAACGCTTTCACTCGTTCTTCGAATGCCAGCTGTTCTTCCTCAAATACTTTTAAGCGGTCGATTTCAGCCTGAAGTTCCGCAATTAAGAAATCATAATCCTTCACTTCGCCTTTTGCCTGATCAAGTTCTAATTCCAGCACCTTAATCTGATTCACCGCTTCAGATAACGTTGTATATGGGTAATCTTCCTCCCACGCCAACTGCTCTTCCGATACATCAGGAAGAATCTGATTCACGATCGGTATATCCTTTAATGCCGGGCGCAGGCTTGTTCCAAGCCCCGCAATATCAAGCTTTATGATAACCGAGAATATGCCGACCCATAAAAGCAGAATAAACAGGATAATTAAAACCGTAATGATCTTACCGCCTTTTTTCCCTTCCTGCTCTCCAGCATCTCCCGCTCTTTTGTTCTTTGCCATCTACCTTTACTCCTTTGCTTCGAGACTGTATTTAAAACTGACAAGCTCATCAATTTCCTTTTGTTCTTCCGCTTCCATCTCCGCCTTATAAACTTCAAACGCACGGTCCTTTAAAAGCTCCTGCGTCTTTCGTTCCGCCACTGCACGGTTTAGTTTTGCAAGTCCGATATCCGCAGTCTGTCTTGCGATCTCCACCGCTTTCATCTGACTCTTAATCATAATTTTAAGCGTCTTGATTGCTTCCTCATACTGACGGATCTCAAACAGCCGAAGCGCAGCCATCATGCTCTGTCGCTTCCTCTCCTCATACTGAACAAGCCTTCTTGTCAGTTCTTCCAGCTTCTGCTCCTCTTCATTAAGGCGCATTTTCGCCAGACCATAATTGGTCTTCTCCTGATCTTCTAACTTCATCTTGATATTCAATATGCTCTGCATGGGATATACAAACTTCTTCATGCGCCTGTCGCTCCTTTATCCGCTTGTGGTAAAGACCTTAAGATCTGCTTACTGTTCAAAAATTGCATACAGCCTGTTCAGTGTCTCTTCAAATGGTATCTTTTCATTTACATCCTGGTGTAAAAATGCATTTACCGCATCTATCTTTCCAATCGCCTCATCAATGTTTTTATTGGATCCTGCCTTGTAGGCACCGATATTAATCAGATCCTCTGCTTCCTGATAGGTAGCAAGCGTCATCTTAAGACGTCCCGCTAATTTCTTATGTTCTGAGCTTGTAATCGCACTCATAACACGCGAGATACTGGAAAGCACGTCGATAGCCGGATAATGATTTTTATGCGCCAGCTTTCTGGATAACATAATATGGCCATCCAGAATACCTCGTGCCGTATCCGTGATTGGTTCATTGAAGTCATCCCCGTCTACCAATACGGTATAAAGACCGGTAATCGATCCTCTTTCCCCATTTCCGGCACGTTCTAAAAGTTTTGGCATCTCCGAATACACACTTGGCGGATAACCACGGGATACCGGAGGTTCACCGCTTGCAAGCCCAATTTCACGCTGTGCCATAGAAAAACGCGTTAAGGAGTCCATCATCAGAAGAACATCCTTTCCCTGATCACGGAAATACTCCGCAATGGCAGTAGCGGTCTTCGCTGCTTTCTTACGGACAAGTGCCGGCTTATCGGAAGTCGCGATCACTAAGACGGAACGCTTTAGGCCTTCTTCTCCTAAATCCCTCTCGATAAACTCTCTTACCTCTCGTCCACGTTCTCCAATCAGCGCAATTACATTGATATCCGCTTTTGTATTTCTCGCAAACATACCAAGAAGCGTACTTTTACCTACACCGGAGCCAGCAAAGATACCAATACGCTGCCCTTTGCCGACTGTCAGAAGGCCGTCCACGGCTTTCACCCCAAGGGAAAGTACATCACTGATCAACTCCCTCTTCATCGGATCCGGAGCTTTTGCATCTACCGGATAGGCATCCGACAGAAAAATCTCCTCTCCATCCATTGGATTTCCAAGACCGTCAAGCACCTTTCCTAAAAGTGCATCGCCTACCGGAACAGTAAGAGGTTTATTTAAGTTTGTCACTGTGCTTCCGATTCCAATGCCATCCACTTCTTCATAAGGCATCAGCAAAAGCCTGTCATCGCGAAACCCAATGACTTCTGCATCCACCGACTGGGACTTATCCTTGGATTCAATCCGACACACATCGTTCAGATTCGCATCCGGACCAATGGATTCTACCGTAAGACCAACCACCTTCATTACTTTTCCCATCTTATTGATATAGGACTTTTGGAGGAGCTCATTATATTTACTAAAGTCTATCATCTTGTTCTCCTGCCTCTTAAGCGTTATTTCTGGTCTGCAAACCGCTTAACAGTCTTAAGTCAGAGGCCAGACTGCTTAATGCGGTATCCAAGCCACAGTCAAACACACGGGAGTCCGTCTCAATCAGACATTGTCCCACCGAAAGAAGGCAATCTTCTATTATCTCTATGTCTGCCCCTTCTTTTAGCATAGCAAGAAGTTCTTGTTTCTTTGCACTTGCTGCGGGGAAATCTTCTTTTGAAACCCTGATTATATATGTATGACTATTTTCTATCTCACTTAATGCCTGCCCAATCCGGTATTCAATCACATCCCGTTTTTCTTCCAGTATATGTCCGGTAAGCTTCTCTACAAACTGAATCAACAGGGATCCAACTTTGGGTTCTATCTGTTTGATTCGGTCTTCATATTCTTTCTGAAGCTGCAAGGATTCTTCCTTAAGCTGCTTCTTTATAAGCTCACACTGGCCGCTTCCTTCATTCCATCCGGATGCAAAGCCTTCTTCCTTCGCTCTTTGAAACTCCGTTTCCTTTAATGCTGCAATAGAAGCATTCGCTTCCTGGATTATCTCCTGCGCCTGCATTCTTGCCTCTTCCATTATGCGATCCGCTTCTGCTCTCGCCTGACTCAGAATTTCTTCTTTCATCATAAGAGAAGATGTATCCTCCGGTTCCGGCAATTGTGCCGCCTCTTCGGTCTCCTCTATCTTTACAAAGCTAAGACCTTCTACAAATTCTCCCGCGTTATCAGAAGAAGCAGCGGATTCTTCCGCTGCTCCCTCTTCCTCCGATTTTGAGAATGTTTCAAAATATACCTTCTGAAAGAGATCTGCTTTTTCATTTGTATCAATCATCTTTTTTTCTGACTCATCATATTTGATCGAGTACGCTTTAATTACATTAGACAACGATCTCATCACCTCCGCCTCTGGAAATGATGATTTCCGCAGAGTCTTCTAATTTTCTAATAATATTAACAATCTTCTGCTGTGCCTCTTCGACATCTTTAAGACGTACAGGTCCCATGAATTCCATGTCTTCCTTGATCATAGCAGCAAGACGTTTGGACAGGTTGTTAAAGATAACATTCTGTACTTCTTCATTGGTGCTCTTAAGAGCGATAGCAAGTTCGTTATTATCCACATCACGAAGTACTCTCTGAATAGACTTATCATCAAGAGAAAGAATATCTTCGAATACAAACATCTTTCTGCGGATTTCATCAGCAAGTTCTGGTTCTTCCACTTCGAGAGTTTCCATAATGTGTTTTTCTGTACCGCGGTCAACTGTATTTAAGATTTCTACGATAGAATCCACACCGCCTGCAATTGTGTAATCCTGATTTACTAAGGATGCAAGCTTGCGTTCTAATACCTTTTCCACTTCCTTGATTACATCTGGTGATGTACGGTCCATCTGCGCGATACGCTTCGCTACATCCGCCTGTTTTTCCGGACTTAAGGAAGAGATGATCGTTGCAGACTGACTAGAGGATAAGTAGGATAAAATAAGCGCAATAGTCTGAGGATGTTCATCCTGAATGAAGTTTAACAGCTGACTCGCATCTGTCTTACGAACAAATTCGAACGGACGAACCTGTAAGGAAGCGGTAAGTCTTCCGATAACGTCCATCGCCTTTTCTGCACCGAGTGCCTTCTCCAAAACTTCTTTGGCGTATCCGACACCACCTTCGGCAATATACTGCTGTGCAAGACAAATCTCGTAAAACTCATCCATTACCAAATCTTTTTCTGCCGGTGAAATACTTCTTGTATTGGCTATTTCC
>SVEB01000052.1 GCA_015057635.1 Lachnospiraceae bacterium
ATACTTCATTGAAGCTATGCTTGATGGTGGCACAGTACAGACACTTTGGACATATGGTGCAGAAGGTACTCACTGGTCTACAGCTGCTGAAACCATTACTTATGGTGAAACAACTGAGACTTATGAAGAAGGTCAGTTCCACATGCTTCCAAACCCAGAAACTCCAGATACTTTAGTTAAGAAACATCACCTTGATCCAATGCTTGCTCTTGCAACATTCGTTGATGCAGACCCAGGTATTGAAAAAGTTGAAGAAACTGCTCGTGAATCTGCAGAAAAATTCAATGAATACTCTGTAGTAGCACCAGTTATCGTTTCTAACGACACAATCAGCAGTTACAGCGGTGACCTTTGGGATTTACGTAACAAGGTTGTAACTCAGGTTGTAACTCAGGGAATGAGCGTTGAAGAAGGTATGAAGATGTATACTGACGGCGCTGCTTCCATGGTTGCTGAAATCTTAGATTCTTTAAACAACTAATTTTTAGTCAAGTGATCGGTGTACTTGACTGATGTAACAGAGGGGCTTTTGTGGTCAATAAAGCCCCTCAGCTTGTAAGTAAAATTACAAGATCAATCCTAATATGAAAGGAAGAGTGCTTCTATGAGCAGCAAAAAGAAAAGCAATGTACCTCATAGTACAAAACCATTAGGTGCTAGAATTTATAACAACAGATGGTTTTATGTAATGTTTTTACCTGTTTTAGTATTTATCTTACTCTTTAACTACTTACCTATGCTCGGTGTTAGGTATGCGTTTTATGACTACAAAGCCGTTATGGCAAATGGTCCAGAATTTGTAGGTTTAAAGCATTTTACAAACTTATTGCAGAAGGATGCATTTAAAGATGCGTTTTTTAATACTTTAGAGTTAAGTATTATTAAATTATTATTAAACACATTCATGGCGGTTGTTATTTCATTATTATTAAATGAAATGAAAAACTTACAGGCTAAAAAAGTAATTCAGACATTAATCTACCTTCCACACTTTATGTCTTGGGTAGTAGTAGCGTCTGTATTCCACTTAATTCTTTCTCCAAGTAATGATGGTTTAGTTAACGCTTTCTTAGTTAACGCAGGCATCATTGAAAAGGGTAGCGAAATCTACTTCTTAGGTAGCAAGACTTGGTGGACACCAATTTATTATATCATCAACATTTGGAAAGATACTGGTTGGGGAACTATCCTCTACTTAGCTACATTATCCGGTATCAGCCCTGATCTTTATGAAGCGGCTCAGATCGATGGTGCTAACCGTTGGAACCAGATGAGATTCATCACTTTACCAGCTTTATATAATACAATCATCACTGTATTAATCTTAAACTTAGCAAAGATCATGAATCTTTTCGAATCTGTATTCGTTCTATACAACACAGCTGTAATCGAAGTATCCGACGTTGTTCAGACATATATTTATCGTCAGACATTCGGTATTGGTAATCCAAACTTTGGTTACACAACCGCAGTAGGTTTATTTAACTCATTAGTAGGTTGCGTTCTTGTACTTTTCTGTAACTATGCAAGTAAGAAAGTACGTGGACGTGGTATCGTATAGGAGGGGAAGACGATGGCAAATACTCAGTCAAAAAAGAAGAAAAAAATCAAGGCTTTCCCAATTGTTAATGGTATCATCATGTTTGTGCTATGCTTATTTATCCTTGTACCATTATGGAAAGTTTTCGTCGATTCATTAGATTTAAAAACTGGTTATGGTATGAAGTTATGGCCACAGGAATTCTCCTTAGTTGGTTATAAGGTTATCTTAACTACAGAAGCTTTATACAAACCATTCTTAATCTCTTGTTTAGTAACAGTAGTAGGTACTTTATTTGGTTTAACATTATCCACTCTTGGTGCGTATGTATTAATTCAGTGGGAAATGCCAGGTAGAAACTTATTCTCCTACATGTTATTATTCACTATGATTTTCCACGGTGGTATGATTCCTACATACTTAGTTATGAAGGACCTTAAGTTAATCAATACTTTATGGGCGGTTATCCTTCCTTTAAGTATTAACGTTTATAACTTAGTTTTAATGCGTAACTTCTTCGAAGGTATCCCAGGTGCGTTATTTGAAGCGGCAGCGATCGATGGCTGCTCTCCAATGAGAATTTTCTATTCTATCGTACTTCCATTATCTAAGGCAGCTCTTGCTTCCATCGGTTTAATGTTCGGCGTTACTTTCTGGAATGACTATACTAACGCTAAGTTATATATCCAGAAACAGAACCTTTATAACTTCCAGCAGAAGTTACGTGTTTTAATTATGGATGGTGATATGCCAAGTACAGCGGAATCTGTATCTCAGAACACTATGTTCAATGCAGCCGTTATGGTAGCTATCATTCCTTTCATGATTATCTACCCATTCTGCCAGAAGTACTTCGTAAAAGGTGTAAACATCGGTGGCGTAAAAGAATAATTTTTCAGCCGTGCCCTTCGGGGTGCGGCTTTTTTTATTAGGGGGAGGACGCCGCCCGCTCCACCGGGGCTTCCGGCGTCCTCACAATGCGTTTCAAAAAACGAAACGCATTGTGAGGGCACGGCTGACGGGGCAGCGTGCGGGGAGGAGCGAGGATATGAGGTGGGCTTTGTGAGTGGATGAAGGGAAAAGAGGGGATGAGGGTGGCTTTGTGGGTGGAAGGATGAGAGACTTGAAGATAGGATGAGAAGAAGTGGTGGGTTTTGGGGAAAAAGGTGAAAAAAGGTTTGAAGAATTATGAGTTTGTTGGTAAAATTAGAGTAGTGGCAGTTTGTAGGGACTGTTAATTTGGCTAATTTTTAGCGGGAATGGAGATGCAGAGATGGATAAGGTGTATTATTGTTTTCCAGGTGGTAAGTTTAAAGTTTTGACAATGAGTTATGATGATGGTAAGCAGGAAGATCGCAGATTGGTTTCTATCTTTAATCAGTATGGCATTAAAGGCACATTTCATCTGAATTACGGGCTGATGGATCAGGATATTCGTATTAATAAGGAGGAAATCAAGGAACTTTATAAGGGGCATGAGGTTTCTGCACATACATATACACATCCGACAATTGCTAGATGCCCTTCGGAGATGATCGTGGAACAGGTTATGGAGGATCGAAAGGGACTGGAATCGATTGTTGGTTATCCGATTCGTGGACTTTCTTATCCAAATGGATCTTATAATGATAAGATTAAGGAACTGCTTCCACATCTGGGAATTCGTTATGCTCGTATCGTAGGAAATTCAGATTGGTTTGATATGCCAAAGGACTTTTTGGAATGGAAGGCTACCTGTCATCATAATCATGATCTGCTCGAACTTGGAAAACAGTTTGTGGAACTGACAAAGAAGCAGTATCTATATATGATGTATGTATGGGGACACAGCTATGAGTTTTCCAGAGATAATAACTGGGAAGTGATGGAGGAGTTCTGTAAGATGATCGGAAACCGTGATGATATCTGGTATGCTACGAATATTCAGATCGTGGATTATATGGATGTAATTGAACGTCTTCAGTTCAGTGCAAAAGGGGATATCGTATATAATCCATCTGCAGCATCCGCATGGCTTGTCGTAAATGATGAGAAGTATGTGGAAGTAAAAGGCGGACAGACCGTTCAGCTGTTTTAAAAACAATAGTTTCGCAATTTGATGGAAGTAAAAATAGAAAGTGAATGTAGTGAGAGTTCGCTTTTTGAAGATATAGGAGGAATAACAGATGTTAAGATTAGGAATTCGTGGCCATGATATGGAGAAGGTGCCATTTGAACAGTTAGTGGAGAATATCTCAAAGAAAGGGTTCTGCTGCACACAGCTTGCCCTTAAGAAGGCAATCAGCGAGTTTAATGTGTCCAGAGAGGCAATGACTCCTGGTATGGCACTTTATATGAAGAAGCTGTTTGCAAAAAATGATGTGGATGTGGCGGTTCTTGGATGTTACTTAAATCTGGGCAATCCGGATGCTGATCAGTTAAGAGAGATCACAAAGAATTATGAAGCACATATCCGTTTTGCAAGTCTTCTTGGATGCGGCATGGTAGGTACAGAGACAGGTGCTGTGAATACAGAGTATAAGTATGAAGAGGCAAATCATTCTGATGAGGCGCTGGAGATCTTTATCAATAACCTTCGTCCGGTTGTGGAATATGCAGAGAAGATGGGTGTGATCATGGCTGTAGAACCGGTTTATAAGCACATTATGTGTGATATCAAGCGTACCAGAAAGGTATTAGATGCCATCAACTCCCCAAATCTTCGCGTGATCTTTGATCCGGTTAATGTAATGAGTCTTGATAATTATAAGAACCAGGATGAGATTATTAAAGAGGCTTTTGATCTGATTGGTGAGGAAATCGCAGTCCTTCATATTAAAGATTTTACAGTTAAGGATGGACAGATCGTATCCCGTCCACTGACTGTCGGAGAGGGAATGTTAAATATTCCGCTTGTGATGAAGTTAGTAAAGGAACATAAGCCATTTATGCATGTATTATTAGAAGATTCTGTTCCGGAAAATGCTCTTGTATCGAAAGCGTATATTGAAAAGGTATATGAAGAGGCCTAAAATAGCGATTGTAGGATAGAAGCTAAAAAGGGTAAATAAATCAGAATAGAAATAATGGAAAAAGCATCTGCAAAGCAGCGATTATCTGCTGTGCGGATGCTTTTTTATATTTCTCAATATGCATAAAGAAGGCGGTTTGACAGAAGGGGAGAAGAAGAGAAGGGAAAAGGGGAAAAAAGAAAAGGCGGAACAAGAAGAAAGATTCAAAAGAGAAGATGAAGATCAAAAATGGACAATCAAGAATAGACAATTAAAATAGGTCGATTGCTGCTAAAGGAAACGTATAGAATGTTAGTGGGGCGGAATAAGAAGCCGTAGTCGGGACCAAGTTAGAAAGCAGTTGTCAAAATACATAAGAATTGGATATAATCATAAGAAAATAAGGATACAGACAGGAAAGGAAGAGAAGAATGGAACGGACTATTAGATTATATGATGAGGATAGCCATGGAATAGAGTTTGAAGCGAAGGTGCTTGAGGTTGTAAGAAATGATAAAGGGGTTTTCCTTGTGCTAAATCAGACATTATTTTTCCCGGAAGGGGGCGGACAGCGTTCGGATATCGGCTTCATTGGACAGGAAGAGGTTGTGGATGTACAGGAAAAAGACGGAATCGTTTATCATAAGATGAAGTCGGACACGGCATTTGTAAAAGGGGAAGCGGTTACGGGAACAATCGATTGGGAGTATCGTTTCTTTAATATGCAGCAGCATTCAGGAGAACATATTGTGTCAGGCCTGATCTGCGGAAGATTCGGATATGATAATGTAGGGTTTCATGTTGGAAGTGAAGCGGTAACAATGGACTTTAACGGCATGGTAACGGAAGAAGAGCTTCGCCAGATTGAATGGGAAGCGAATATGGCGGTCGCAAAGAATATTGAGATTCTTGCAGAGTATCTGGATAAGGAACAGTTAGCAGCAATGACGTATCGAAGCAAAAAGGAAATTGAAGGGGATGTGCGTATTGTGACGATTCCGGGATATGATTGTTGTGCCTGCTGTGCACCACATGTGGAACGAACCGGAGAAATCGGCATGATTAAGCTGCTATCTGTTAATAAGTATAAAAGCGGTGTGCGCATCTTTATGTTATGTGGCATGCGTGCATTAGAATATAGTCTTCAGTTAGAGAAACAGGTAAATGAGATATCTGTGCTTTTAAGTGCAAAGCAGAATCAGGTTGCAGATGCGGTGAAGAGGCTGAAGGAAGAAAACAGCTCTTTAAAGGGCGTGATTATGAATCAGGTCCAGAAACTTATTTTATGCAAGGTAAATGAGATTCCGGAAGGAACAAAGGATGTGTGCTTCCTCCAAAAGGGACTGGATGGAAATGGAGTGAGACAGCTTGCAAATGCATCGTTAGAAAAGGTCAGCGGCGTATCTGCTGTTTTCTCAGAGAATGCAGAAGGAATGTGGCAGTATGTGGTGACAAGCAAAGAAGAGGATTGTCTAAAGATTGGAAAAGCGCTTAATGCGGCACTAGACGGACGTGGTGGCGGAAGTGCGGCTATGGTACAGGGTTCTTTAAAGGGAGACATGGAAGTGATTAAATCCTGCATGGGGGAATTAGGAAGCCAATTCTTATTTATCGAGTAAAGGGACTGTTTGCAGTGAATTAAAAGTGTTTGCAGGAAGATGAAGCCGGTTGTAGAGAGCTATCACTGTTTGCAGCGAAATAAAACTGAAATTCTCGGATGAGAAATATGATGTGAAGAAAAGTAAAATAAATTTTGTTACCAAGAAAAAGATATAAAAAGTGTGTGTTTCTAGTGGAAAAATAGGGCTTTACGTTTTTACTGGGATAAGATAAAATGAAAATATCGAATATTAGTAAATTATGGGAGGAAGCAAACATGCAGTTAGAGATTTTAAAGGTAACAGATCCATCTTTCGGGGAATTTGGAACAATTGTAGAAGGTTATGCAACAGAAGAATTGCTTAAGGTATTAGATGAGACAACGACAGCTCCGCAAGCGGCTGTGGTATATGTGCCGAGTGATGCGAATTTGGAAGCGACACCTGCAATGCAGGATTTTTCAGTTAACTGCTATGGGGGGATGCCAATTCAGATTGGTTACTGCAATGGCACCAATACCGTGCTAAATTGTCTGGAATGGCATAAGGACAGCGAAATCAATATTCCGGTACAGGATATGATCTTTCTTCTCGCATCCAGAAAGGATATTGTGGACGGAAAGGTTGATACAGCTAAGATAAAGGCATATCTGTGTCCGGCAGGGATGGCAGTGGAATTATATCCAAGCACGCTTCATTATGCACCATGTTCCGCTTCTAAGAATGCTCCGTTTAAAGTCGTAGTCATTCTTCCAAAGGGAACGAATACGGACAAGCCGGAAGTGACGGTTAAGAATGCAGAAGATGCTATGCTGTTTGCACGCAATAAATGGCTTTTAGCACATAAAGATGCACCGGAAGCAAAGTCGGGCGCATATGTAGGTCTTACCGGAGAGAATATTGATATCTATGATCTGATTTAGAAACGTGCATACAATGGATAAAAGGTTTATAGAAATACGAAGAACGGAAGAAATAAAAAACAGAAGAAATGAAACGAAAGAAATAAAACAAAAGAAATAAAAAGAACAGAAGAAGGAATAAAGAAATAAGAAGAAATAAGAAGAAATAAGAAGAAATAAGAAGAAATAAGAAGAAATAAGAAGAACAAAAAGCAATTACAAGAATAAAAAGCAATTACAAGAATAAAAAGCATCCAGTTTGCCACCAAAAGATTCATTGAAACAGGAATCCAATGGCAATGCGGATGCTTTTTTGATGAGGATTTTTGCGGGTGAGAACATTTATTTATTTGCCGACTTTGTGAGGACAAATCGTATTATCGGACAGAAAACTCGCGCGTTTGATGGAGTTATCTCCAAACTTCTCGCGGATCGAATCGATGGCCATATCTAATTTCTTTTGTTTTTCGTTCTTTGGGTTATCAAACAGCGACATCTGTGTGAAGTCATTATCATCAAGCTTGGATGTACGGATTCCTAAAAGACGGAGTGGTTCATAAGTCCAGATTTCTTTTAGAAGGTGGCAGGATGCTTCATAAATCACATTTGTTGTATTGGTGGAATCAGATAAGGTGACCTGATGGCTCTTTGTTATGAAATCTGCATTTTTAAGCTCTACGGTAATGCAGTTGCATTTTACACCAGCCATACGAAGTCTGGAGCCTACGGTTTCGCTGATCGCAAGCAGAACCTGTGAGGCAGTCTCGAAATCGGTCACATCCCGTTTTAACGTAACGCTGTTGCCATAACCTTTGTTAGGGCCTTCATCGGGGACGACAGGATCATCGTCGATACCATTTGCATAATGAAGGATCAGTTCTGCATATTTGGCACCGAAATGGGCCTTTAATATGGCAGGATTCATCTTTGCTAAGTCACCGATTGTATGGATGCCTAACATGTTACATTTTTTTAAGGCGCTTCGACCGACAAAGAATAATTCATCAACTGGAAGCGGCCACATCTTTGTTTCAATCTCGTCCGGAAAGAGGGTATGGCAAAGGTTTGGCTTTTTAAAGTCAGATGCCATCTTGGCAAGGAGTTTATTGGTGGAGATGCCTACATTTACAGTAAAATGAAGTTCCTTATAGATGCGTTCTCTGATGTCGTTTGCAACCTTGATCGGGTCGCCAAACAGATGGCAAGTCTCGGTCATATCAAGAAATGCCTCATCGATGCTAAACTGAAAAATAGAAGGTGTATAATCAGAAAGCAGCTTCATTAATTGTGCAGAATACTGAGTATAGATTTTAAAATTAGGAGGCACAATTACAAGATTCGGACATTTTTTCAAGGCAGAAACTAATGGTTCTCCTGTTGTAATGCCATATTCCTTTGCTTTTGTTGACTTGGCTAAAATGATTCCGTGACGGCTTTTTTGATCTCCGCCAATAGCAGAAGCGATGGTTCTTAAGTCGATATCCTCTGCAGGAAGAGCCTGTTTATTTTTCTGCTCTTCCCGCCAGGCGGATTCCCAGCTTAAAAATGCGCTATTCACATCCACATGAAAAATAATTCTTGGTCTAGTATTCATGTACATTTCCCCCCTGTTATAACTTGTCCTTCTTGTATTATACAAAACGTGTGTTTGGGTGTAAAGGACAACCAGGATAAAACCAGGACTAGGACAAATGGACAACTAAAAAACTATAGCCCGGCACATTTTCTCAAAAACTCTTCCGGATTGATATCTACAAGGATGATGTCCATTCCGATCTGCTTGATATAGTCGAATGGGATGACGTACTCATGGTCTCTTCCTATGATACCCCATATTTTACATGGGCCAGGCACAACAATCGCAATCATTCTGCCTGTTTCGATATCAAAATCCACATCTCCTACAAACCCAAGACGTTCACAGTCTTTACAATTGATGACTTCTTTCTGTTTCAATTCAGCAATCCGCATAATCATTCCTCCAAGACTGAATACTATTTAAGAATAGGTTTTCTTTCCTGACAAACAGCAGGCTGACAGGCAGAAAAGAGAATTCTATCTTATCCTATGACAGCATCCATAAAATATTCTTGACCTGTGGAAATTTATTCAATATAATAGTTAGACAGAGTGCTATAGAGAAAAAAAGCATATTTTAAGCCAGTGTATCAAGAAGTAGGAGGCGATACTGATGAAATGTCCATTTTGTGGGAAAGAGAATACAAGAGTAATTGATTCCAGACCGGCGGATGATAATAGTTCCATTCGCAGAAGAAGACAGTGTGATGAATGCTCCAAGCGTTTTACCACGTACGAAAAGGTGGAGACAATTCCTTTAGTTGTAATTAAGAAGGATAATAATAGAGAGCCATATGATCGTTCTAAAATTGAAGCTGGTGTATTCCGTTCCTGTCATAAACGCCCAATCAGTGTTGATGCGATAACCAAGCTGGTAGATGAGATAGAGAATACAATCTTTAACCTGGAGGAAAAAGAAGTTTCAAGTGCAAAGATCGGTGAAATCGTAATGGATCAATTAAAAGAACTCGATGCAGTCGCTTATGTACGTTTTGCTTCTGTTTACCGTGAATTTAAAGATGTGAACACCTTTATGAATGAGTTAAAGAAGATTTTGGATCACGATCATAAATAAGAAAACAGAAATAGGGAAATAAAGGAAAGGGTCTTGTCAGACACTTTCCTTTTTGTTACAATAAATTTGGCAAATGCCTTCTGTCTGGAGAGAACAGAAGGGAGCAGTATGTTTAGCAAAGCGTTTAGCGCATCTGTGAACGGTATTCGAGGGCTTGTCATATCCGTCGAAGCAGATGTCAGTGACGGACTTCCGATATTTGATTTAGTAGGGCTTCTGTCCACCGATGTAAAGGAAGCAAAAGAACGGGTGCGGATCGCACTTCGTAATCAGGGTTATTATCTTCCACCCAAAAGAATTACCATTAATCTTTCGCCTGCTGATGTAAGAAAAGAAGGAACTGCTTATGATCTTGCAATCGCAGTCGCAATTCTGGCCGCATCTGGCCATATTCCAAGTGATGATTTAGAGCATACAATGTTAATCGGAGAGTTAAGTTTAGACGGCAGAATCAACCGTGTCAATGGTGTGCTGCCGATTGTTTCCGCTGCCCAAAAACAGGGGTTCGCTCGTTGTGTAGTTCCGGCTTATAATCTGGAAGAAGGAAGCGTAGTAGAAGGAATCGAAGTCTATGGAGCGGACACACTGAATGAAGTTGTGCATTTTATGCAGGCAGTGGATGGACTAAAGCAGTGTGATAAGAAGTCAAGGAAGGAATCTGAAGAAGTGATGGCAGCAGGAATGCCTGATTTTTCAGAGATAACAGGACAGCAGGCAGCCAAACGGGCAGTAGAGATCGCAGTGGCAGGACAGCATAATATCCTGTTAATCGGTCCTCCGGGATCCGGAAAGACCATGCTTGCCAAGCGTATACCGGGTATTATGCCAAGGCTGACATTCAATGAGAGTCTGGATATCACGAATATTTACAGTGTGTCAGGACTTTTAAAGGAAGGGGAGAGCCTGGTAGCAAGGCGCCCATTTAGGGCGCCCCATCATACCATTACGACCACTGCCTTAATTGGAGGCGGCAGAGTTCCAAAACCCGGGGAGGTGAGCCTTGCGGCGAATGGAGTCCTATTCCTAGATGAGCTTCCTGAGTTTGAGCAGAATACAATCGAAGTATTAAGGCAGCCGTTGGAAGACAGACAGGTTACCGTATCAAGGCTTAATGCAGCGTATACATATCCGGCCAACTTCATGTTAGTTGCCGCCATGAACCCCTGCAGATGCGGTTTTTACCCTGATCACAGCAAATGTAGCTGTTCCATTCGCGATGTAAAGAAATATCTGTCGAAGCTATCAAGACCATTGCTGGATCGGATTGATATATGCATGGAGACAGCTCCGGTCAGTTATAAGGAATTGGAAATGCAGGAGGAACGGGAGGATTCTTGTGCGATCAGGGAACGTGTGGAGAAGGCCAGAAAGATTCAGCTGAACCGCTATGAGGGCACCGGAATTTATTTTAATTCGATGCTGAGCGTAAAGGATATAGGGGTTTACTGTAAGATTGGAAAGAGAGAGAAGGCGCTTTTAGAGAAGGCATTTATCAAGATGAATCTGAGCGCACGTGCATATCATAGGATTTTAAGAGTCGCAAGGACGATTGCGGATTTAGATGGATCGGAGAAGATAAAAGAGGTGCATTTGAGTGAGGCAATCTGTTACCGGAGTTTAGACAAAAAATATTGGGGGGAGATATAATGGATCAGAAGTTATGCTGGTTTTACCTGGCAAGTGTTTCGGAGTTAGGAAGAAAGGATGTAGAGCGGCTTTTGGAACGGTTTAAAACAAGCGAAGGAATCTGGAATGCTGCATGGGAAGATATAGGCTTGGTTCTTGAACAGGACGAGAAGAAGATAGAAGCGATGAAGAGACGAAAACAGGAAGAAAAGCTTGTGACCGAGTATAAACAGATGACTGGAAAAGGCATTTTCTTTGTCACAAAAGAGGAGGAAGCTTATCCAAAATCATTGCGGGATATTTATGAAGCTCCCTATTACCTGTTTTACAAAGGGGAGCTTCCGGATTGTACAAAGCCGTCTATTGCAGTGATCGGTGCCAGAAACTGCTCGTTTTATGGGAATGAGATGGCGAAGTATTTTGCAAGGGAGCTTGCAGCGGCAGGGGTGCAGATTATAAGCGGCCTGGCTTACGGGATAGACGGGTATGCCCATGAGGGGGCGTTAAGTGCGAAGAAGAAGACATTCGGCGTGCTTGGATGCGGTGTTGATGTGTGTTATCCGAAGGAGAATCTGGAGCTGTTTTTAAAGATGGAGAAACAGGGCGGGATTTTATCGGAATATCCGCCGGGGAGCATGCCGCTTGCTTATCATTTTCCGATGAGAAATCGGATTATATCGGGATTAGCGGATGGAATACTTGTCATTGAGGCAAGAAATCGGAGTGGCACGCTGATCACAGTTGACAGAGGGCTTGAACAGGGGAAGGATATCTATGCCATTCCTGGGAAGATCACAGATGTACTTAGTGCAGGATGCAATCATCTTATTCAGAAAGGGGCAAAGCTTGTGATGTCCCCCGACGACATTCTGGAGGAGCTTTCATACCGGTTTGAATGCATTCAGACATTTTATGCCGAAGAAGATGGTCAGATGAGTTTGGTTAAGGGAGGGGAAGGCAGAAAGAAAAAGAGAAGCAGGGAAGAAGTGGATTCTCATATCAGGCGGATTGTCGGTTTGCTAGCACCGGAGGAAAGAAGCGTATATGAAGTGTTGGGCATGCAGCCAAAGCATCTTGAGACAATTCTTCATGAAACATTGATGGCGCCGCAGAAGGCGATACGGATCTTGCTATCATTAGAATTAAAAGGAGTTGTGACGCAGACATCCAAGAACTATTTTGTGATCAATCTCCTGGGATGATAAACACAGAGTCTGATTTTAGAGAAGCGTTCACAATAGCGGACCTATTTATATAGTAGAAATACGTTTCCTGAGAGTAGCAGTGGGAGATTGGTGGAAACGAGGGGAAGAAAGCACAATGTATAAAAGCAGACATTTTGTGGCAGTATTAGTAGCGTGACTGAGACGCAACATGTAGTTTACTACGTATAGGCAGATTTAAGAATATATAGACGAACCTTTGAGGTGGTGCATAAAATTTGCAGGTGTATATAATAAAGTGAATGAGAAAGGCATATACTTTCTTACAATGAATGGGATGTGCAAAACGTATTGTGTCGAATTAGTAAAAATGTACTATATTTTGCTAGAAATATGACGTCTAGATGACACATCCATAAAAAAATTATAATATTTTACTTGAAACGTATGAAAAAATAGTGTATGCTGTTTTAAGTTTCCAACCAAGATACTTGGAAAATCATGATTTTGCTTCATAAAGCTTCACAAAAACCAAAGCATTTCTTTGGTTTTGATCTAGAATGAAGCGTAAGATACAAACGATGAATACTATTACATAGGCAATATGATTTGAGATACAGGCAGACTTTATGAAGGGCTGCTTTGAGATTTAGATGAGGGGAGCTTAGACTATGCCGAAATATTTAGTTATTGTGGAATCACCGGCGAAAGCTAAAACAATTAAAAAGTTTTTGGGAAATAATTACGAGGTTTTGGCTTCCAATGGACACGTCAGAGACTTACCGAAGAGTCAGATGGGGATTGATGTTGAACATGGATTTGAGCCAAAATACATTACAATCAGGGGAAAAGGGGATCTGCTTGCAAAGCTTCGCAAGGAAGTTAAGAAGGCAGACCGCGTGTACCTCGCAACTGACCCCGATCGTGAAGGAGAAGCGATTTCTTGGCATTTATCCAAAACATTGAAGTTAGATGAAAAGAATACAAGCCGAATCACTTTTAATGAAATCACGAAGAATGCTGTAAAGAATTCCATCAAGGAAGCAAGAGAAATCGATATGAATCTGGTGGATTCCCAGCAGGCGAGAAGAATGTTAGACCGTATGGTTGGTTACAAGATCAGTCCGGTTCTATGGGCTAAAGTCAAAAGAGGTCTTAGTGCGGGACGCGTTCAGTCCGTGGCACTTCGAATCATCTGTGACAGAGAAGAAGAGATTAATGCGTTTGTACCACAGGAATATTGGCACTTAGAAGCAGAATTTGCAGTAGAAGGTGAGAAGAAGCCTCTGATTGCCAAATTCTATGGAGATACCAAGAAGAAGTTAGCCATTTCCTCTGCAGAAGAATTGGAAAAGATCGTGAAGGATTTAGAAGGTGCAGACTTTAAGATCACAGAAGTAAAGGTTGGAGAGCGTCAGAAGAAGGCTCCGCTTCCGTTTACAACAAGTACCATGCAGCAGGAAGCTGCAAAGGTATTGAATTTCTCTACTCAGAAAACAATGCGACTTGCACAGCAGTTGTATGAAGGTGTTGATGTAGCAGGGCACGGAACAGTCGGCCTGATCTCTTACCTTCGTACGGACTCTGTTCGTGTATCAGAAGAAGCGGATGCAGCAGCAAAGGAATTTGTAAAAGCGAATTACGGAGAAGAATCTGTTACCGTACAGGATGTGAATAAGGCAACCGGCAAGAAGATTCAGGATGCGCATGAAGCGATTCGTCCTACTTATGTGGATTTAACACCAACAATTGTAAAAGAGTCTTTAAGCAGAGATCAGTTCCGTTTATATCAGTTAATCTGGAAACGCTTTATCGCAAGCCGTATGCAGCCTGCAAAGTATGAGACAACATCCGCTAAGATCGATGGAAATGGATATCGATTTACAGCGGCATCTTCAAAGCTTGTATTTGATGGCTATATGGCCGTATATACATCGGAAGATGATGAAGAGGATATTGAAGGCGGCGGCTTAAGGAGCATTAATGACAACACCAAGATCAGTCTGAACCAGTTTAATAAGAGCCAGCACTTCACACAGGCGCCTCCGCATTATACGGAAGCATCTCTTGTTAAAACATTGGAAGAGCAGGGAATCGGACGTCCTAGTACCTATGCCCCTACCATTACGACAATTATCGCAAGGCGTTATGTGATCAAAGAGAATAAGAATCTGTATGTGACAGAGCTTGGTGAAGCAGTTAATAAGATTATGAAGCAGGCATTCTCTTCTATCGTAGACGTGAATTTCACGGTGAATTTAGAAGCACTTCTTGACGGCGTGGAAGATGGATGCGTGAACTGGAAGACAGTTGTCAGCAACTTCTATCCTGACTTAGAGGCAGCAGTAGAACAGGCAGAGGAACAGTTAGAACAGGTTAAGATTGAAGATGAGACAACAGATGTTATTTGTGAGGAATGTGGACGTAACATGGTAATTAAGTACGGTCCGCATGGCAAGTTCCTAGCATGTCCAGGATTCCCGGACTGCAGAAACACAAAACCTTATCTTGAAAAAATCGGAGTTGCCTGTCCACAGTGCGGCAAAGACGTTGTTATAAAGAAAACAAAAAAGGGCAGAAGATATTATGGATGTGAGAACTATCCGGAATGTGACTTTATGTCCTGGCAGAAACCATCGAATGAGCGCTGTCCAAAGTGCAATAAAGTATTGCTTGAAAAAGGAAACAAGCTTGTATGTATCGATGAGACATGCGGTTTTGTAAAGAATATGGAACCGTCTAAAGAAAAAGAAGATTAAAGCAGAAAAGTCGTCCTCGTTTTTGAGTATCAGGCAGAAAGGAGTTGTCTGTTATTCAAACATAAGGACGACTTTTGCTCGTCAAGAGCCGGACATGCAGGAAGCATCCTATGCGAGGAATCACACTCTTCTGATACCAAAAATCCCCTTTTTCTGGGGGTGGCAGGGGGAGAGTATCGTGCATTTCAGTGGAATAATCATAAAAATTAGTGAAAAACAGCTAAAAACATATGAAATGTGTGTCAAAATAGCAAAATTACTATTGTTTTTTAAAAAAACATATGATAAAATTGTAAACATAGTCCATTAGGTACTTATTACCAATTGATTTTATTAAAAAAGGCCAAGAGATGGTCATGGGGGTTCTTAAATGAGTGTACAGTTGTTAGATAAAACTAGAAAAATTAATAAGCTTCTACACAATAATAATTCACACAAGGTAGTATTTAATGACATTTGTTTGGTACTTAGCGACATCTTAGAATCAGACATTTTAGTAATCAGCAAAAAAGGAAAGGTTCTGGGAATTAAGAATAGAGCGGATATCCCGCCGATCAGTGAGCTGATTAAAGATTCTGTTGGTGGTTATATTGATTCAATGTTGAATGAAAGACTGCTCAATATCCTGTCCACAAAAGAAAATGTGAATTTAGCAACATTAGGTTTTGAATTCGATAATGTGGATGATTATCAGGCGATTATTACCCCGATTGATATTGCAGGTGAGAGACTTGGTACGCTTTTCTTATATAAGAATTCCAAACAATATTCAATTGACGATATTATATTAAGTGAATATGGAACAACAGTAGTAGGCTTAGAGATGATGCGTTCTGTCAATGAAGAGAATGCAGAGGAAAACCGTAAGGTACATATTGTTCGTTCGGCAATTAGTACGTTATCTTTTTCTGAGTTAGAAGCAATCACGCATATTTTTGAAGAATTAGACGGGAACGAAGGCATCTTAGTGGCAAGCAAGATCGCCGATCGTGTTGGTATAACACGTTCCGTAATCGTGAATGCACTTAGAAAATTTGAGAGTGCCGGCGTAATCGAATCACGTTCTTCAGGTATGAAGGGGACATATATTAAAGTATTAAATGATGTAGTGTTTGATGAATTGAAAAAAATGCAATAATTCATACGCAGTAATGCATAAAAATAAGGAGAGTTTGTAGGAAAATAGTCCTACAAGCTCTTTTTTTATTTCGTTCATGTAGAGGGGGAGGCTAGGGGAAAGTGTGATAAATATGAAAAAAACGTAATTCGACATAAATTTTGCTAGTTCTTCCAATTGTTTTATAAATATACAAAATATTAAAATTATCTTGCGTTTTTCTTTCGCTTTATTTATAATAAATAGGAATAAAAGAAACGAAAAATGTCAAAATATGAAATATTTGGAATAAAATGCAAGATCGTTTCATAATTACTATAAAACAGACAAAGAGAAGGAGATGCAAAATGATCAGTTCTAATGCATTTAGCTTTGTAAATGTGCTTGAGAAGACAGCAGATGCAACTTATTTACGACACGAAGTAATATCAAATAATATCGCAAATAATGATACTCCAAACTATAAGCGCAAAGATATTAAATTTGAAACGTATTTAAAAAGTGAGTTGGAAAGTGGTTCCGATCTTGCTAGTGCAGTTTCTAATATCAATCTTGACAAGCTGAACGCCAGCGTATATACGGATCGTTCAGAACTTAGCTATCGTACGGATGGAAATAATGTGGATATTGCAACAGAGAATGCGAACCTGGCAGAAAATCAGATTCGCTATTATACACTACTTGATTCTATGACACAGGAATTTAGCAGATTGAAGTCTGTTCTGCAGAAGTAATTAAGGAGGGAAGCGGATGTCTTTTATGAGTAGTATGAACGTAAGTGCTAGCGGCATGTCAGCGCAGCAGTTACGTATGGATTTAATTTCGCAGAATATTGCGAATGCGAATACAACACGAGATGAGAATGGGGATGTATATCGCAGAAAAACAGTAGTGTTTTCGGAAAAGCAGGATACGTTCAGCAATGCTTTGGTAGCTGCAACGGGGAGTCGGACAAAAAGCACTACAGGGACTGGTGTGAAAGTTACTTCTATTGTAGAAGATCATGTTACATCTATGAACCAAGTATATGATCCTTCTCATCCTGATGCGGATGAAGATGGCTATGTTACATATCCAAACGTGAATACAGTTACTGAAATGACGAATCTGATCGATGCTTCCCGTTCCTACGAGGCAAATGTCACAGCATTCAATGCGACAAAAAATATGCTTTTAAAGGGCTTAGAAGTCGGAAAATAATACTCATCTTTCTGGCTGATAACAGGAAGACAAGGAAGAAAGGTTATAAGATATGGACATTTCAGCAATAAGCACAGTCAGTGATTTAAGAGAATATACAAGAGGAACTACACAGAGCACCGGGACAAAGAATAATAATGAGACATTTGAAGCGTTGTTTCAGTCCGCTGTCAATATGATTAACGAGACAAATGAATATACAAAGCAGGCAGAAGAGGCAGAAATGTCATATGCCCTTGGTCTGACTACAAATACGCACGAATTACAAATTGCACAGCAGAAAGCAAATATCTCTTTACAGTACACCGTAGCGGTTCGAAATGCGGTCATGGATGCTTATAAAGAAATCATGCAGTTACAGTTCTAAGGTGTAAGAGAGGGAAAATATGCTAGAAAGACTAAAGAATATACCAGCTAGGATTCTTGAAATCTGGAAAAAATATTCGAAAAAACAGAAGACGATCTTCTTAAGTATTGTAGGCGTCATTGCAGTTATGATATTGGTTCTTTCCTTTGTACTAAGCAGAACGGAATATGTAGACTTAATGACATTTGAAGATACGAAGACAGCGAAGGAAGCAATTGATTTACTAAAGGAGCAGGGGATTGCATATCAGTTGAGTGAGGATAACCTGACGGTGAAGGTAGATGCCAGAAAGCAGTCAGATGCCGTTCTTACACTGGCAGACAGTGAAATTGCAAGTACCACAAAGTTCTCTTTAGAGCAGCTCTTAAATAATGATATGAGCACAACGAACAGCGATAAGCAGTTAAAGCTTCATCTTTATTTTCAGAGTGATTTAGAAAATTTATTAAAACGTCAGGAAGGCATCGATGATGCGAGAGTGAGTTACCTCCCGACTGATAACACAAGTTCTATCTTAGAGTCGGAAAAGGATACAAGTTGCAGCGTTTATCTGACTATTAATGATAAGTTTAAAAAATCAAGTTCAGAAGCAATCGCGGTTGCGGTAGCGAATGCATTAGGCAATTCCAGCACCGAGAATGTTAAAATCATCGATCAGTACGGAAATCTGTTATACAACGGACCGGAAGATGTGGAAAGTGATTACTCCAATAAGAATTTAGAATATAAAAAAGAAGTGACGAACTGGTATTACGAACAGGTTGTACGCTTCGGGTTAATGAATGGCTACGATTATGTAGAACCAATGTTTAACTTAGATATTACACTAGACAAGGAATCCGTTGTTTACAAAGAATATCTGGCAGCAGATGGCTTAGAACAGGGATTATATCAGACATATCAGAAAATCTCGTCTGACAACACAAGTGCGTCAGGAGATATTCCTGGAACCGATTCAAATAACGAAACAGATTATTATATTGAGGATTCTGCATCCGGTAATTCTTCCTATGAGGAAGTGAATGCTACATATCTGCCAAGTGAACGAATCACAGATACGGTAAAAGAATGGGGTGTTATCGATAATGCCAATTCATCCGTAGCAATTACATTAAAAAAAGTAAAAACACAGACAGAGGAAGAATTAGAGCTTCTTGGTCTGTTGGAAGAAGTCACATATGAAGAATATGTGGTGAATAACTCAGAACCCAAGCAGTTGGATGTGGAGGAAGAACTCTATACATTATTTGCAAAAGCGACGGGTATTGCTGAAAGCAATATCTCTATCGTGATCTGGGAAGTGCCGAATTTTGTGCCAAAAGAAGTGGCAGAGAGAAACTGGGATTTCTATCTGAAACTGATACTTGCAGCACTGATTATCGGACTGTTAGTCTTTGTCGTATTTAGAAGCATGGCACCGGTTGAGGTGACAGAGATTGAACCGGAATTATCGGTTGAACAGCTTTTAGCAACAACAAAAGAAAATCAGTCGCTTGACGACATTGAGTTTAGTGAAAAATCAGAGACACGCCGTATGATCGAGAAGTTCGTGGATGAAAATCCGGAAGCGGTTGCGAATCTGTTACGTAACTGGCTGAATGATGAGTGGGGCTGATAGGAGGTAGTGTATGGCAAAGCCACAAAGTGATTTAACAGGAATTCAAAAGGCCGCGGTATTATTGATTACTCTCGGCCCGGAGAGATCTGCGAATATATTTAAGCAGTTAAAAGAAGATGAGATCGAACAGCTTACGCTTGAGATCGCAAATACAAGAAGCATTTCTGCCTCAACCAAGGAAGCAATCTTAGATGAGTTTTATGAAGTCTGTCTGGCACAGCAGTATATTGC
>SVEB01000008.1 GCA_015057635.1 Lachnospiraceae bacterium
ATGGAAGAAATTAAAAACAGAAAGCAGTCCGGAACCATGATTCGTATGGAAGTGGTGACCGGTCTGGAAAAGGCGGCAGCAATGTTAAAGGCACATCCGCTTGTAAGCAATATTGCAATTAAAGGAAGCAGCATATCCATTCATTTTGCAGAACAGAATCAAGAAAAAGAATCCGAGCTTCTATCCTACCTTGTGTTATCTGGGGTGAGAATCTCCTCCTTTATTCGGGAAGAAGGAAGCTTAGAGTCTGTTTTTTTACAGGTTACCTAGAAGAAGAGAAAAGAGAGGAGAGAAGAAGCATGTTACGCTGGAATCCTATTTTTATAAAAGAAATCAGACAGAATGCACGTATGAAAAAGACGGCAGTCATGCTGGCACTTTATAATGGATGCCTGGCGCTGTTCGGATTGTTTGCTTTTTATCTAACATTCCGCAGGACAGGAAATACTCTGCAGGCAGATTATGGGGATGTTTTAACCATGTACGGCATTATAACCGGAATTGAATTTATACTGGTCTTATGCATTGTGCCGGCTATCACAGCAACATCGATCGCAGCAGAACGCGAAAAACAGACGTTAGACATACTTATGACGACTCCTCTTAGCAGACGTAGAATCATCTTTGGAAAGTTGGCATCAGCAATCAGCATTGTGATGCTTTTGACCATATCCTCCCTTCCTGTGATCTCAGTTGTTTTTTCTATTGGAGGGATAACCATTGGAGATGTAATCGCATTCATTCTGCTGATGTTAGTCTGCTCTGTGTATGCGGGCAGTATCGGCATCATGTTCTCCTGTATCTGCAAAAAAACAGTTACAGCTGTCGTATCTTCCTATGTGGTGCTTCTGATGCTGATTGCAGGACTGCCATTATTCTTATTCGGTTCTGAAGTGGTAGATTACTTAAGAATGTATGGAAACTACTGGGGGCTTTATTATGGTGCTAATGATATTGTATACCAGAACCGAGTGGCGATACTGTTGTTAAACCCGTTCTTTACATTTCTTGCCATGGTAAATCAGAAGTTTTTATTGGGAGGGGATTTTTTGGCTTATTTAGATCCAAATCAAAAGATCACTGCGTTTATTGCAGATCACTGGTTTGCGCTTAGTATCGGTGTTCAGGCAGTTGTATCCGTATGCATGGCAGAATTAGCGAGCCTCAGACTTGCACCGGCAGAAGGAACAAAGCGAAAGAATAGAAGAAAAGAACGTGATAATTAAGAAAAAGTAAAAAGAAGTATATAAATACAGAAAAAAGAAGAAATAGAAATGAGCCGCTTTTCGAAAAATCAGATCTCACATACCAGTGTATGACTTGATTTTTGAAAAACGGCTCATTCCATTGAACTATGAAAATGGAAGAAGAAAAATATAACTATATTATAACACAAAATTTCAAAAAGGGTATACTTTTTTTGAAAAAAAAAATTTTAGGTATTTTGGACTACGAAACATCGTATCTTTTTGCTGATACGGACATTATTATAGATTCTAGCATAGGCAATCTCATCGATCGATTCGATATAATTTTCAGGAAAAGATTTTGGAATTCCTTTCTCTCGCAGGAGGTGGGCCGCTTTATTATAAGCAATGGCAGCCTCTGTCTCAGTTTCATATTTTCCTACAATATATTCCCCATGAATCAGAATTTTCGTTATATATAAATCCCTTCCGTTTTGTACGGTTTTATGTACGCCATGATAACGATTAATAATTAAGATATTTCCATAACGGAAATCATATGGATCTCCATTTGCAAACAGATAGTCTCGTCCGGCTACTGCATAATTCTTAATCCCATAGCGGGAAAGAATATTCACCTGCATTCCATAATCTGAAACAAATAAATGTCCGCCTCTTCGCATAATCTTATGATTCATATAGTAGAACAGATCGTCGGCATCAAACTTAAGAGGTGTCTGTTCATCCAGATAATAAAGGAAGTAACGATTCTGCAGAAAAATAGGATTACGGCAGTAGATCCCATGTTGCTTTAAGTTAACAAGCATCACCCATTTATCAAAGGATAAAACGTGGCTTTCTGCATGGTAGGAATCAATATCTGCTTCCATATATCCTTTTAAGATATTGGATGCTATTTGGTAAGCCTGATGTGCCTGTTCCTCTTTGGGAAAGCTCCCAAGGCTGATATGTTTTGTTTGAAATGTAATAGAAGAACGATAATAATGCGTGCCATCTGCCTTCTTTGCGCAGGAGACACCGGGTTTTGTACTCATAGACTCTCTCTTTCTATTCTCTTATTAACTCGAAACCTATACTTGAATTTTGGTTTGTTCCGTGGAATCAGAAGATGGCGGAAACACGAACCGATAATGCAAAGATCAAGTGTAGAGTTTGAGCTATTAAAATTCTTATTATTCTATATATCGGTTATAAGAAAGAAAAAAATGATACTCAAACTTTGCAGTTTCATTTGGCTTTGCATACTTGCTAAACAAGACCAAATTCAGGACGTTAGTAGGTAAGCTTGCAATTAAAGTACAAAGTTTGAGCAAGTTAGTAAAAGAAAGACAGAATACTTAAATGCTGAATGAATATGTAAAAAAATAGTAACAAAATTGTAATAAGGTTAAAAATAGAGAATATACAAAAGGCACAAGAAAAGTCATAAAAATACTGCTGTATAATATGAAAAAACACCAAAAAATTCAATAAATATCAAAAATAGGGTGTCCTATATGATAAAAATAACGAATAAAGATTGACTTGGAAAGGAAAAATGTTAC
>SVEB01000053.1 GCA_015057635.1 Lachnospiraceae bacterium
GAAAATACTGTTAAAAATTTTTTTAAAAAAATTTAAAAAAATGCTTGCATTTTATAAAACGCTGATATATAATAAACCTTGCGTTAAGGCGTATGCGTCTTTAGCTCAGTTGGTAGAGCACCTGACTCTTAATCAGGGTGTCCAGGGTTCGAGCCCCTGAAGATGCACTAAAGTCTTCGTTTGACAGCTTGACTGTCGGGTGAGGACTTTTTTAGTATCTGAACCTGAAATCAATCTGTAAAACGCTATCTGTTAGTATAACCATTCCATTTTTACATAACCACATTGGACAGAGGGGATGCCGTACAGACAATGCAGTTATAAAATACACTATTTTATGTATTTTCAAAGAAATTTCAATAATTTTAAAAAAAGGCTTGTATTTTTCTTTTGACTGTATTATAATATACAAGTGTCAGCGATAGCTGATCAAAATAAAGATTAGAAGCTTTGATTTATGCATCTTTAGCTCAGTTGGTAGAGCACCTGACTCTTAATCAGGGTGTCCAGGGTTCGAGCCCCTGAAGATGCACTTCGAAAGTCTTCGTTTGGCAGAGAGCTGCTGGGTGAGGACTTTATCTTTAAAAAATTTCAAAAAAATACTTGTATTTTTCTGATCAATCGTGTATACTATCTATATTGTCACTTTTGAGTGATTTTTGAGAAATACAATTATCTTATGCATCTTTAGCTCAGTTGGTAGAGCACCTGACTCTTAATCAGGGTGTCCAGGGTTCGAGCCCCTGAAGATGCACTGCGAAGCATTGCCATTTGGCAGTGTTTTTTTTTGCGTTTTTTACATTTTGTGCTCAATTTTTATTTAAGTAATTTTTTCTTTCACATTTTTCTCTAAGTTATTCTTACACCATCTATTTTCTTATATATGTAATCCAGACATTTCAAAATCTATACCTAACCACCGATCACCTCTCGTCTTTTTTCCATTTATTATTAAGTAAATCCAAAATAAAACTATTTTCCTTTTTATAAATAAATACCTGCACTTTTATGCTAAATTTTTAGGATATAATACTACAATATTTTCAATATCCTTCTATTATTCCCCTTGTCTCTTATTATAATCTCTTAAAAATACATAATTATGCTCTCGTTTCTCCTCTATTTCTAAAAAAATTACCCTTATACAGATCCAACAGCCTTGATCCAGCCCTCTTTTCTTCTATCTGAACCCATAATACTGGCAGCTTTCAATAAATTACACCCCAATCTATCATATGATCCGACAGCTTTTCTCTGTATATGGAAAAAATTATAGTTATCCACACCTCCTGTTCCACTCTCTCTACCGGTCCACATATAAAATACCTTTATGTGCATAAATCCTGCCCCCATTCCTAATCCCCTTGATAGATAGCTACAATTAGAAGTCTGCCCGGCTTTACACGATATTATTTCCTGCAATTCTGGCCTTCTTCCGATCTCTGAACTGTTTTGTTTTATTCATGCTGTCTATTTAAGCATACTTTATCCGCGCTTTTAAGTAAATTTAATGCTATAATATTATGGAAAATAAGATTCCGTTACTTTAATGTACTTTACTGTTAGTTTAGTTAAACAAATTTCCAGTAAACAATTAAATTTTGATTAAGTTAAACTAAGTTAAGTTTATTTTAATTAATTACTTTTATCTTAATTTAAAGTACTTAATTTCCAGTAAATTATTTAAGCGTATTTGTCCTAAAAAAGTGGAGGGGAATAGTAGAGAGTAGTTTGTCGAAAAATAGATTATAAGATAGAATACAAAAAGTAATATTATTTTCATACTAGGCATCGTTTCAAAAATTTGATTCTGCCACCAGGAAGAACAAACACTCTCAATAAGAATATTGCTTTATCTATTTGATCATAAAGCACATGTATTTTAGATCCTCAAAATATCTATTATAAAAGCTTGGAGTTTTTAATAAAAATCTCTTGATATATATGAGTAGTTTTGAAGGCCTCTTTGAATATACATAAAGTAGTGCATTTTATAATTGGATTATTCGTGCTGTACCCGCAAACAGACATTATATAAAACAGATCGTATCACAGGGTAGATATAAAGATTACGTTATTTCAAACATCAGTAAGCCAGCCATATTGCCATAATGATGATACGTTTTTTATAGAAAAGGGAGGATATGGCCTTTAAGTCGTCAAAAAAGGTAAGAATATCATCATGCATTCCAAGAACTATATAAAAGCATATAATTTCTTTGAGGATGCACAACCATATAAATTGGATAGTTTACAGATCTATATGGATAAATACTGCTACTTTTGCTGTTTTTGTCCGATCAACGCTGATTCCTCTCCCTATGCTCCCTTATTTATAATCCCACTCCTCCTTTTTCCCGTATATTATTTCTTCTATCGGGCTTCTCTCCTGTCCCCTTTTTTAGACCAATCTCCCTAAAAATAATACCTGCTTATCCCCACTCTAATACTGATCTAAGCCCGTCATTTTCCCCTATTCTCTTATCTGTTATATCCATGCTTTCTTCTATTTTTCGGCTTTTTACATTCCGCTCTCATTTTCTGTTTTGATTTTAATTATTTTTATAACAAAACATCTGAAATACCGGATATTCTCTAGATATTTTCCCAAATATAGGTTAAGATGATACTATTAATTCAGTCAGGAGGCTTCCTTATGTGTGGTCGTTTTTATGTAGATGAAGAACAAAATGAAGAATTCCTTGGTATTATACGGAATTTAGATGCCCGTTTTTCTAACCAGGCAAAGATTACAAAAGGAGAGGTCCGTCCTTCCAATATGGCGATCGTCCTCACCCCTTCTAAAATAAAAAGCGCGCCTCTTCCAGATTCCATGCGTTTTGGTTTTGCTTCCCCAAAAAGTCAGATCATCAATGCACGTTCTGAATCGGCCCTTCAGAAGCCCTTATTTTCCTCCTGTGTTCACAATGGACGGATTCTGATTCCTGCCAGTGGATTTTATGAATGGGATCATACTACTGCTCATACGAAATACTACTTTAGCCGAATAGACGGAAAACTCATGTATATAGCTGGTCTCTGTAAAATCTGCAATGATACAGAGTGTTTTGTCATCCTGACCACTGCGGCCAATGACTCTATGAAAGAAATCCATTCCCGGATGCCCTTAATCCTTCCGGATGATAAGATTGATGCATGGCTCTATGATGAGAAAGAAGCAATCCATCTGCTTTCCTATCAGCCAGAAGCACTAAAAAAAACATGTGTCAGCCCTCCTTCTTCTTATGAACAGATGCCCCTTCCTTTCCTGTCTTAATCCTAGAAGGGGGTGATCCCCCTTCTTTCTATTTTTCTATCCTTCTTTCTGGACGTTATTGTTCCTGTGACATGAATTATAATATTCCTTGTATTTCCCAGGATTCTGTAGATTTCTTCTAGCAGTAATTGCTCTCTTTTCTTCCATTCGTCCTATATTTCTTTTAACATATTTTTACTGAATGTTTTATTCTTAACAATTTTATCGAAAATCTTTTTTATTTGGCCTAATATTTAAAATATTTTTTTCTAAATTATTTTTTTATATTGGTTTTACTTTTTATTTTTATGGAAAACCCGGTACTTTCTTATGTTTTTTTTGGTATTATTTCCAATTATCTTTAGTAAAATGGAATATATTTGTAAAAAATACACATTGACAAAAATTTAACATTAAACTAGAATGATAGTATCAAGTTGAGGAAATCATTTACAGGCGTCTTGTTAATTATTTAACATCTTCTGGAATGAGGCCCGTGAAAATAAAAATAAAAGATAACATTTGTTATCGGACATCATGAATATAGGAGGATATCAGCAATGGCTAAGAAAGAAGAAGCAGCAGTACAGAGCGGTCTGGTTGATAATTTAGAGGCTCTTACCGCTAAATTAGAGGAGTTAAAAGAAGCTCAGAAAATTTTCGCTACATATACGCAGGAGCAGGTTGATAAGATTTTCTATGAGGCTGCAAAAGCAGCAAATATGCAGAGAATCCCTCTTGCTAAGATGGCAGTAGAAGAAACCGGAATGGGTGTTGTAGAAGATAAGGTTATTAAGAACCATTTCGCTTCTGAATATATTTATAACGCTTATAAAGATACGAAAACATGCGGTATCTTAGAAGAAGATCCAAGCTACGGAATTAAGAAGATTGCGGAACCAATCGGTGTAGTTGCAGCTGTAATCCCGACTACGAATCCAACCTCTACCGCAATCTTCAAAACCCTGATCTGCTTAAAAACAAGAAATGCCATTATCATCAGCCCACATCCACGTGCAAAAAAATCCACCATTGCTGCCGCTAAAGTTGTATTAGATGCTGCTGTCGCTGCAGGTGCTCCAAAGGGAATCATCGGATGGATTGACGTTCCTAGTCTTGAATTAACAAATGAAGTTATGAAGAGCGCTGATATCATCTTAGCAACCGGCGGTCCTGGCATGGTAAAAGCCGCTTATTCTTCCGGAAAACCGGCCCTCGGCGTAGGCCCTGGCAATACACCAGCCGTCTTAGATGAATCCTGTGATATTACATTAGCTGTTAACTCCATCATTCATTCCAAAACATTTGATAACGGCATGATCTGTGCTTCTGAACAGTCCGTTATTATCAGCGATAAGATTTATGATGCGGCTAAAAAAGAATTTGAAGACCGTGGATGCCATATCTGTAATCCAGCTGAAACTCAGAAATTACGTGAAACAATCTTAATCAATGGTGCCTTAAATGCCAAGATCGTAGGCCAAAAAGCTGCTACTATCGCAAAACTGGCTGGATTTGAAGTTCCAGAATCCACTAAGATCTTAATTGGCGAAGTTCAGTCCGTAACAATCGAAGAACAGTTCGCACATGAAAAGCTTTCACCAGTTCTTGCAATGTATAAAGCAAGCTCTTTTGAAGATGCAGTTGCAAAAGCCGGACAGCTGATTGCAGACGGCGGCTATGGCCATACTTCTTCTCTCTATATCAATGTTGGCACCGGAAAAGACAAGATTGCTGTATTTGAAGAAGCAATGAAGACATGTCGTATCTTAATCAATACCCCTTCTTCTCAGGGCGGTATCGGTGATCTTTATAACTTTAAGCTGACTCCTTCCTTAACACTTGGCTGTGGTACATTTGGCGGTAACTCCGTTTCTGAAAATGTTGGCGTGAAACATCTGCTTAATATCAAGACAGTGGCTGAGAGGAGAGAGAACATGCTGTGGTTTAGAGCACCAGAAAAAGTATACTTCAAGAAAGGCTGCCTCCCTGTAGCTCTTTCCGAATTAAAGGTAATGGGAAAGAAGAAAGCATTCGTCGTAACCGACTCCTTCCTTTACAAGAACGGCTATACAAAATCAATTACCGATAAATTAGATGAGATGGGCATTCAGCACACTACATTCTACAATGTCGCACCAGATCCATCTCTTGCAAGTGCAACAGAAGGTGCCGAGGCAATGCGTTTATTCGAGCCTGACTGCATCCTTGCAATCGGCGGCGGTTCCGCTATGGATGCCGGCAAGATCATGTGGGTAATGTATGAACATCCGGAAGTAGACTTCCTTGACATGGCAATGCGTTTCATGGATATTAGAAAACGTATCTATACATTCCCTAAGATGGGCGAGAAAGCTTACTTCATCGCAATCCCAACCTCTTCCGGTACAGGTTCCGAAGTTACTCCATTCGCCGTAATCACAGACCAGAGAACCGGTGTTAAATATCCTCTTGCTGATTATGAACTTCTTCCTAAGATGTCCATTATCGATGCAGATATGATGATGCATCAGCCAAAAGGATTAACAAGCGCATCCGGTATTGATGCTTTAACACATGCTCTTGAAGCTTATGCTTCTATCATGGCTACAGATTACACCGATGGTCTGGCCTTAAAAGCTATGAAACTGATCTTTAACTATCTTCCATCTGCTTATGAGAACGGTGCTTCTGATCCAATTGCAAGAGAGAAGATGGCAGATGCCTCTACTATGGCTGGTATGGCATTCGCCAATGCATTCCTTGGCGTATCCCACTCCTTAGCTCATAAGATGGGTGCATTCCATCATATTCCTCATGGTATTGCAAATGCCTTAGTCATTACAGATGTTATGAGATTCAATGCTGCTCATGTTCCAACAAAGATGGGCACATTCCCTCAGTATCAGTATCCACATGCATTAGAACGCTATGTAGAGTGTGCTGACTTCCTTGGAATCAAAGGAAATTCAAACGAAGAGAAATTCGAGAATCTGATCGCTGCAATTGAAGCATTAAAAGACAAAGTCGGCATCAAACACACCATGAAAGAATATGGCGTAGATGAGAAATACTTCTTAGATACCTTAGATGCTATGACAGAACAGGCATTTGATGATCAGTGTACTGGAGCTAACCCAAGATATCCTCTTATGAGCGAATTAAAAGAAATGTACTTAAGAGCTTACTACGGAAAATAAATCAATCGATAAATCCAAAAAGGACTGCCCTTTATAAAGGGCAGTCCTTTTTTTATTAGATTAAGTAGTCTTTATCCAAAAAATCCGAACATGATAGCTCAATTCTTTAATACTACCTTCATAAGTTGCTGTTTCAAAAAAAGGGTACCAGACTAGAATTTTTAGTCTGGCACCCCTTTTGATTTTATTCATATTCCACAACATCAAGCCACTTTAACAGAAGCTCTCTTTCCTCTTCTTTCTTCTTCGTAAGCTGTGCTGCAGCCACGATCGGAAGCCAAGTATCTACATAACGGCGTTCTGTATTGCTCTTCTTGCAGAAACGTTCCATATAAAGCTCTGCTGTATCCGGATTATAAAGGGACAATAATAAAAATGTCTTAGCTGCATCAGCACTTGCATTCCCCTGAGAAGCATGAACCCAATCAAGCACATACATCTTGCCATGAGATACAATAATATTGCTTGGACAGAAATCACCGTGGCATACCTTCACATGCTTTGGCATCCCATCCAGACGGGTAAGCAGATCATACTTTTTGATTTCATCCAGCTCCTCCAAATCATTGATCTGGCGATTCAGCTTATCCTTTAACTTATTTAGAAGCGGTGCACGTTTTGAATGAATCTGAAGCTGAAGATCCACCATCTGTTCTATGTATTCTTCCTGCTGTTCCGGATGCTCGTCCATCAAGTCAGCTAACGTCTTTCCTTCAATGTAATTCATTGTGATTGCCCACTGTCCGTCTATGATCGATACTTCACTAATGCTTGGAATCGGAAGGCCTGTCTCCTCTACTCTTGTTGTATTCAGTGCCTCATTTAGTACATCGGTTTTGTTAATCCCTTTGTTAAATAGTTTTACTACATTGTTCCCTTGACGATATACGCTTGCATTCTTCCCACGTGAAACCAAATAATCAAACTCCATAATACCTGCTCCTTTCGCTGATGAAATGGACGTAACAATCCGTTTCTAACCCCGATTTTCTAGCATGTCATGGACAGTTACGAAAACTCAATGCATACTGACATTATAATGAACTTTTTAGCAATATTGAATAAATTATCTGTCTTTTGTTCCATAATTATACCACTTTTTACTAAATTTGTATATCGTTTTTTATCGCAAATCTTCCCCTCACTCTGCATAGAAAATGTTTCACATGAAACAAAAAAAGCGTGATATCCTATTTTTCAGAATATCACACTCCTTTTTAGTCTGAATCTATGCTTTCTATCGCTTTCCATTCTCCTATTCCTGTCATTCTCAAACAATTCGGATAATTGTTAGGCCAACATCATGCGGTCATTCGCAAACTGTCCCCCGCTTGCCTGTTCAAACTTTTCGAGCAGGTCTGCTACTTTAAGTCCTGCCTTCTCTTCCCCTCTTACATCATAAATAATCTGACCATTATGCATCATAATAAGGCGATTCCCAATTTGGATGGCATCTTTCATGTTATGGGTAACCATCATGGCCGTCAGATGATCCTTCTGTACGATCTGTCTTGTAAGATCTAATACCTTTGCTGCTGTTTTAGGATCAAGAGCGGCTGTATGCTCATCTAATAAGAGCAGCTTTGGTTTTAGCATAGTAGCCATTAAAAGCGTGATTGCCTGTCTCTGCCCGCCGGATAACAGCCCCACTTTGGATGTCATCCTATCTTCTAGGCCAAGTTCCAGTGTTTGAAGCGCTTCTCTATAAATCTCCTTCTCCTCGGGAGTGATCCCCCAGCGCAATCCTCTTCTTTTTCCCCTTCGATATGCCAGTGCAAGATTTTCTTCAATCTCCATATTGGCAGCTGTCCCTTTCATCGGATCCTGAAAGACGCGCCCCAAAAACTTTGCCCTTGCATGTTCGGGAAGAAGGGTTATATCCTTTCCTTCTAATGTAATCATTCCAGAGTCTGATAAATGTACGCCTGCTATCATATTTAAGAGAGTGGACTTTCCGGCCCCATTTCCGCCGATTATAGTCACAAAATCACCTTCTAGAAGCTCCAGGTTCACATGATTGAGTACTTGTTTTTCATTAACTGTTCCTACATTAAATGATTTGCATAACTCTTTTATTACTAACATAAGATTCCTCCTCCCTTACCTTGCTCTTCTTCCCTGTTTTTTTATACCCGGGATCGCCAGTGCCGTCGCAACGATAAGAGCGGTAAGCAGCTTGAGATCATTTGTCTCTAATCCAAGCTGCAGAACAATCGCGATTACAATTCGATAGATTAAAGAACCCACGATAATGGCTGCCAGCTTTTTATAAAAACTTTTCCGCTTTCCAAATAGTACTGCTTCTCCGATTACAATGGATGCAAGGCCGATCACGATAGTTCCTTGCCCCATATCTACATCTGCATATCCCTGACTCTGAGCTACGAATGCCCCGGATAGTGCTACCAGACCATTTCCAATTACAAGACCTAATATTTTCATACGATCCGTATTCTGTCCTAATGCACGTATCATGTCCTCATTATTGCCGGTGGCGCGAAGTGCGCTTCCTGCCTCTGTCCCAAAAAACCAGTATAAAACTACAATCAGCAGAATCACTACAAGCAGCCCAAATCCCAATACCACAGTCGAACTCAAGGTGGAATCCTTCATGCTGTCTGTAATAAATCCTGGCATATTATCTTTTATCAGTGTCACCAGCGTATTGCTTTTTAATAAAGATACATTTGATTTCTTCCCTAATATTCGGATGTTAATGGAGTATAATCCAATCATAGTTAATATTCCCGAAAGAATCGCCGGTATTTTCAATCGTGTATGTAATAATCCTGTAATCAGACCTGCTAACATTCCCGCACCAACTGCGAAAATAAGGCTTAAAAATGGATTCATGTGAAACGTTGCAATTAAGATGACGCTGACACATCCTCCAAGCGCGAAACTTCCGTCACAGGTCATATCTGCAAAATTCAGAATACGGAATGTGATATATACTCCAAGTGCCATGACCCCCCACAGCATTCCCTGGCCGACTGCTCCTAATATTGCTAATACAATGCTCATGCTCTCCTCCATACGCTCTCGATAGGTTGTAACAGAGGCTGCTTCATAAACAAGTAAAGGCCTGAGTGCAGAAATCCCTTTTCGAACCTATATAGGGCCCTAAAAGAATTTCATCCACTCCGGCCCGCACTTTTATGCAACAGCCTCTCTATAGTTCATTCTATATGTAAGATCCGATTTGTATGTATGAATCTTTTTATTGATTCATTTCCTGTTTTAGATCATCAGGTATGCTGATTCCAAGTTCTGTTGCCACCTCTTCATTAATCTTAAGGGTTACATCTTCCAGATACTCAATCGGCATTGCTGCGGGTTCTGCTTCTCCTTTTAAGATCTTTACTGCCTGAGCGGCTGTCTGCTTTCCTAAGTTATAATAATTAATTCCATATGTAGCAAGGCCGCCTTTTTCCACCATACCTTCTTCCCCGCATATAATTGGGACTCCGTTTCCATTTGCGATCATCGCCACAGTATCCATTCCAGAGGCAATCATATTATCCGTTGGTGTGTAGATTACATCTACTTTTCCGACTAATGACTGCACAACCTGCTGAACCTCATTCAGGGAAGAAATGGTTGCAAACTGTGTCTCTAATCCAAGGGATTCTGCTTCTGTCTTCGCCATATCAGCCTGGATTTGAGAATTAGTTTCACTCGAGCAATAAAGGATGGCAACTTTCTTTGCCTCCGGAAGAAGTTTTACTAATAATTCCATCTGTTTTTTCACCGGTGTAAGATCCGATGTTCCGGATACATTTCCTCCAGGTACTTCATTCGTTTCTACTACACCTGCTTCGGCCGGATCGGTTACTGCGGTCACTAAGATTGGAATATCTTTTGTTGCATTGGCACAAGACTGCGCTGCATTAGTCGCAATTGCAAGAATCAGATCGCAATCTTCATTTACCAGTTTTGTCGCAATTGTATTACAGTTGCTCGCATCCCCCTGAGCATTCTGATAATCAATGGTTATGTTCTCTCCCTCAACATAGCCTGCATCCTTTAATCCATCTACAAATCCCTGATAGGATGCATCTAATGCATCATGTGTGACAAGCTGGCATACTCCGATTTTACTTACTTTTGTATCAGGTGAGGATGATGTCTCTTTTGTTCCGCATGCAGTTAATGCTCCTGCCATAACAAAGAGCAGCAATCCAGAGATGGCTTTCCTTATTTTTATCATATTGCCTCCTCCTATCTTTTATCACTTTAACGCTTTTACTCGTCAAAGTGAATTATACGTCATTTTCCGTGATACGTCAACCCAAATTATGGATATTGTATTCTGTATCACTACTTTTATTTTTTCCATCTCTGCTTTCCTATTTTATACCTACTCTATATTGTGTTTATTTTTCCATTGTCTCATATCTTTTAAAACTCCTCTGCTCTTTGCACAGGTTTCACACTTTTCACCACATTTATATATTGCCCGCTTGTAAAAAATCATCTATAATGAAGTCGAACATGTATAAGCACTTAAAAGAATGCCTATCCTTTAAGAATGCTTATGCTTTTCGGAAACAAAATTGTTAATCGTTTTACCTTACATAGATTTGGAGGATTTTAATGAATCGTACTATCAAAAAAAGAATATATAAATTGCTCTCCTTTGCTTTTATTCTCACCTTACTTGCTCCATCGGTTAAGGCTACTGCAACATCTGATCAGAATACTGCCACACTTGGGCAGAGTACATGGCCGAAGGGCCCTGACGTATATGCGGACGCCGCCATCGTAATGGAAGTAAATACAGGCCTTGTGCTATATGAAAAAGATATTTATTCGGCTTATTATCCAGCCAGCATTACGAAGATTATGACAAGTCTTCTGGCTCTTGAAAACTGTAATCTGAATGAGACCGTTACAATGTCTCGCGAAGCCGAATGGGATGTAGACTTTAACAGCAGCCGGATTGGCTTGGTAGAAGGCGAACAGGTCTCTTTAGAAGACGCGCTTTATGCCGTTATGCTGGAATCAGCCAACGAAGTATCTTATGCAGTAGGAGAACATGTTGCAGGCGGTTCTATTGAGGATTTCTCCAATATGATGAATAAGCGCGCAACAGAACTTGGTGCCGTAAATACCAACTTTGTAAATCCAAATGGTCTTCATGATGATAATCATTATACCTGTGCTTATGATATGGCATTAATCAGCCGGGCTGCCATTCAGATTCCGGAATTTCGTACCATTACGGGTACCCGTACTTATACCATTCCGGCAACGAATAAAAATGTAGCAAGACCTCTTGCCAACCATCATCGCTTTATTAGAAAAACAATTGAATATTCGGGTGCCATTGGTGGAAAGACTGGCGGTACAACCGAAGCGAAAACAACTCTCGTGACCTTTGCAGAACGAAATGGATTAACCTTAGTTGCTGTTGTGCTTCATGTTGACACTGGGCTTCATGCCTACGAAGATACTGCCAGTATTTTAGATTTTGCATTTGAGAACTATACCCTTTATGATATGGCACAGACGGAACTTACAGAAGAATCCTCTTTCCCAAATCTCTTTTCTTCCGCACCTGCCTTTTTAGATGGATTCGATACCAATCTTCGTTTCGGAGAGAATAGCAGCATTGTGCTTCCGGTATCCGCTAATTATGAAGATGCCTCTAAAACAATCGAGTTCTTCCCAGTTAAGGAATTAGAGCATGGAGACAATGTGATTGGCCAGGCAACTTATACGTATCAGGGGAAATTTGTAGGCGCTACCGATATTATTTACTACAATGAGGATCATCCTCTGACACAGACCGTATTTAACTCCCTTTGGCCAGATTACCTGCTTTCGCCGGAAGAAGTATTCTCTGACTCCTTTGTGGGGACTGTCCCTACTATGATTCCATCTGATTCTTCTTCTGAGCCGTCGAAGGAAGATTCCTCTTTAGGAGAAACTGCTGAATCTTTGGAAGAAACAGAAGAATCGAATACTGCCGAAACCATTCCATCTGAATCCAAAGAAGATACCAATGAATCTATTCCAGCATCAAGTGACTCAGTGGCTTCTAAAAAAACGAAAGTTAAACTTACCTTATTACTTATTTTCGTGACAATTGCCGCTTTACTTACGATTCTTTATCTGATGTTTATCGAGTTGCCTCATAGAAAAAAACGCCGCGCATACTTTGAGAATCACCGCCGCCGTATGTCTGATATGAGAAACTCCATAAAAGATGACTTCAACTAGATTCTAAACCTCCTCATAATGATTCTGATGGTGACCGACTGCAGTCTCTCTATTGATACGGCAGTCGGTAATAAAAAAGCTGTTTGGATTTTATATAACATACACGTCTTAGTGCTTGTTACTTATAAATCCAAACAGCTTTTTTATTTATCAGGACGACCTATTAAATTTTAGTCCGCTTTCTGAAGTTGTCGTGCAATATCTTCTACCTTATCTTCAATTGCCTCTGTCCCCTTCTTAGTTGCAACATAAACGGCTTTCTGCATCTGATCGATTTTTTCATATTTTTCCTCAATCGTATCATTTACCTTTTGTAGTTTCTCATCAATCTCTTCCATATTATTCAGATGCTTCGCGTAGATTTCCTCTTCAATCTTATTCACAAGAAAATATGCCTGGATCAGCATAACGATTCCTGCACCTGCCACGGCCCAATAATCCTGTCTAAATTCCATTAAGATAAATGCTGCAAAGAATACCGATGCTAAAAAACCAAGTATATTAATGGCTTTTGATTTTCTTTTTTCCTTCATCAAAACCTCCCATTGCACTGCCCTAATCTGTTGCCATGTATAATCTAAAAATGTTTCACGTGAAACATTTTTATGATGAAAAAAAAGGAATGGTAGAATATAGTATTCTGCCATTCCCCTTTTCTTTTTCCTGCACCTAACTGGAGTCGAACCAGCGGCCTACCGCTTAGGAGGCGGTCGCTCTATCCTACTGAGCTATAGATGCATAAAAGAGCGTATCCATGAACCTTTTATACGCTCTTTTATTATATTCACATTTTAACTCAAAGTCAAGATGTGTTGTTTTTTTATTCCATTTTATAAAAAATCTACGCTACCCTGCATCCAGATGTTTCCTCGAAAACGTCTGCCCGGAAGAGGTTCACCAAATAAATCTTTCTTATTAATACATAAATCAAAGTTTAAATCATTACAACTAATTGATAATACATATAATGTTTCCTGTGTGTCCGAATTCACTACTGTATGACAATCTAAAATAGTCCCCAGAATAGTGTAGTTATCAGACTCCGATCCATAAGGAATAAATGAGGTATCTACAATGGAATAAATATCTTCATATTTAATTCTCTTTGATACCATGGCATATAAATCAATATCATCGATTGTTAAACTATCAATTGCTTCCTGATTGCCTTTCTTCGCTTCGGCAATAAGCTGAGTTCTCTGTTTTACCTCTGCACTTCCGGTGTTTGTCTTCTTGTCCTTCTTCTCAACCGGCAACAAAATCTTGCCATCAAGTGCTAGTGCCGCCAGTGTTACCTGATGTGGGAGACCATTCTGATTCTTTGCTCTTACATTCATATAATCGATCACATTCTGAAGATAAAAAATCAAAGAAACTCCAAGTCTATAATCATCACACATACCGGTATATGCATCGGTATCCACTCTCTTACTGATATATACCTCTTCCTTCGTGCTTACATTTCTGCCTCGGAAAAACGGGAAATAATGTTCCACGTGAAACCCGTCCTGCTCATCATATTCTCCCCGAACAGTAATACCAATATTCTCTGCGAATTCCATAGAGATCTCTGCAATGGATGCGTTCTCAGTCTTAACCAGATGACGCTCATGTGCCTCATTTACAACTTTATGAATCAGTTTCTCAACTTCTGCTCGATTATTCAACTGACTAAAACCTATCGTTTTTAAAAAACTATGCATCTGTCCACCTGATTCCCTTTTTATTTTATATTCACGCTTTTTTCTATGATTATGTTTGTTTCTAGTTATATCACATTTTGCCTGCTATGGCAACCTAAGAATAATTGGCTGCACGCTGTCCTTACTGAATGGAATCCCGAATAAATAAGGTCAGATCCTTCGTCAAGTCCTTCTCTACATACTGTTCGTAGGAATGTCCATCTGCATCCGTTATCATGCGGATAACAGGTCTGATAGGCATCTTTTCATTCTGTCTTACTACAATGCCCACCTCATTTTCACTTGTAATGACATACGTACCATTTGGATATGCCGCTACCGATTCATTGAATACTTTAACCACACGGAAATCAAACTTAGCATCTGCCTGACTTACCAGATATTCAATTACATCCTTGACCTTTCTCTTCGGTGTGAAGCTTCCATATACCTGATTGTCAAACTCATCACACAATGCCACAATCTTCGTATCCAGGTGCAGTTTATTTGCCCGCAGACGCATTGGATATCCGCTTCCATCACATCTCTCATGATGGGATAATATGATTTCTTTTGCACGGTTGGAAAGCCACTTCTCACGTTCTAATACGGAGTATCCGATAATCACATGGCTTCTAATCTCTTTTACCTGTTTTTCAGAGCATGTCTCCAAATCCTTGCCAAGAAGATACTGCGGGATATAAACAAGGCCAATATCATGCAACAGGCTTCCAATCGCAATATCCCGTACCCGTTCCTCTCCAAGCCCCAGCCTGATGGCAAGCATGACTGACAGTGCTGATACATTAATGGAATGGGAATATGTACTTTCCGTTCTGTCTCTTACACATGAAACATTATACATCACCTCTGGCTCGGACAGAATGTCATCCATAATATCCTCTGCCACTTTCGTAATCTCTTTTAACTGTACATCTCCACAATACGAATATTTTTCAATTGTATTTTTCACAACTACCTGACACTGTTGTTTAATCTTCTCTTCTATCACTGGATCTATAATGGATTCATTCTCACATTCAATATGTACATAGAAAATTTTCATTTCTTTTAGCTTTAAAATGTAGTCTTTTTTTATTACTGTGCCTGCCGGAAGAATAATCATTCCATTCTCTAACTGCACATCTTTCTCAAGCTTTTCTCCGCCTTTTAGCTGATTTATTATTACTCTCATTTCATACCCTTTTTATAATGCCTTCTCATTTTAGATGTCAATGTATACACGTTCTATTATGTAGTATATCATATCTGATATTTCTATAATATGCAATTCTCTAAATAAAAAAATGTTATAGCATCTCATCAAAATTAGTTTAACTGTACTATCTCTTTTTGAATATGGTACAATCTTACTACATGATTATCGCTATAACATTCTATTATTCTATATCAGATTTATTCGTCAACCGCCAATTTTACTGCATAAAGTTCTTTTTATTAACTGCCTCGCTTAATGCCTGTTTCTCTTCTTCTGAAAGTAATACAAACGATTCTCCCTTAATAATCTCTTTCACATAAGTATAACATCCTTCACGGCTGCTATGCATCGATGTGAGTAAGAATCCATCATTATGGTCATTTAGAACACATAAGGAAAAGCTTAATTTTCCTCCCATTTCCTTAAATGCATCATATTTTACGATGCCGGTCTTCTGGAATGTCCCAAGAAGTGTCTCTGTATTCTTTTCAATATTCTTTTCAGAAGACTCCATTCTTTCCTTCAGCTGGTTTATCTCTTCAAAACGATTTCGTATACTGTCTTCTAATGTCTTTCCATCAGATCCTTCCATAAATGCCTGATACTTCTTCTTCCACTTTGAATTCTTTACAAGAAGAACAATCAGCATAATGAATAAAATCACCTGAAATGCCACCAGCCCCAATACAACATAACTTTCATCTAAACCGATGCTGTCAAACAAACTCATTTCTTTTCTTACCTTTCAAACTGGTATTTTATACTTCCTTTTTTTCGATTGTTCCGATTAAATCTATAATACGTTCTAAATCGTCCATAGAATAATACTCGATTTCAATCTTACCTTTATTATTGGCTTTTCTATTGATTTCAACCTTGCTTCCTAAGATTGCAGCCAGTTTCTTTTCAATATCTTTGTAAATAAAAGAATCATCTCTTGCAGGAGCCTCTGTTGGCTTATCCTGTTTCGTATCTACCGTTTCTTTCTTTACCATCTTCTCAGTATCACGCACACTAAGCTTTTCATCAAATACCTTAGCGGCCATATTATACTGCTTTTCTGCATCTTTAATAGGAAGAAGTGCTCTGGCATGCCCACCTGTGATCATATCGTCCATCAGCATCTGCTGTACTCTATCATCCAGTTTTAATAAACGCATGGCATTCGTAACAGCCACTCGGCTCTTCGCCACCTTTTCTGCCACTTCATCCTGTTTTAAATGGAATTCTTCGATCAGTCTCTGGTATGCATTCGCTTCTTCAATCGGATTTAAATCCTCTCTCTGAATATTTTCAATCAATGCAATTTCCAGCACTTCCTGCTTATTGTATTCCTTTATGATAACCGGGATTTCCTTTACACCGGCAAGTCTTGATGCTCTCCATCTTCGTTCTCCGGCAATGATCTCATATCCCTTTTCTTTTTTCTGTACAATCAATGGCTGAATAATGCCATGCTGCTTAATAGAATCTGCTAATTCCTGAAGGGAATCTTCATCAAAATGTTTTCTTGGCTGAGATTTATTTGGCTCAATCTGATTAATATTGATTAGGGTTTCACGTGAAACAGCCTCTTCATTCATATTTTTTGTCTTATTAGAACTCTGACTCTGAAATTTCTCTGTAATTAATGAATCAAGGCCTTTGCCAAGCCCCTTTTTTACTGCCATACTACTCGTCCTTCCTATCTTCTATGTGTTAAAAAATTAAAAGATTTTCTCTTTTCACTATCCTCTTTTTTTTTACCCTTTGTACTTTTACCTGTTGGTTTGAACAGATTATCCTGTCTTAGCACTTCATCTGCCAGTTCCCGATAAGCCTCCGCTCCGGCAGACCTAGAATCATACATGCTGATTGGCATTCCATGACTCGGTGCCTCTGCTAGTCTTACGCTCCTTGGGATAATCGCGTTATATATGTTTTGTGCTAAATTCTTGCGTACATTTTCAACCACCTGTAACGATAAATTCGTTCTGGCGTCATACATCGTGAATACAACCCCCTCCATATCTAAACCTGGATTCAGTCTGTCTTTCACTAAGTTAATTGTATGTATCAGCTGCGAGAGCCCTTCCAACGCATAATACTCACACTGTATTGGAACCAGTATGGAATCTGCTGTCGTCATTGCATTGACTGTCAGCGTATTCAAAGATGGCGGACAATCAATAATAATATAATCAAACGAATCTTTAACCTTCTCAACCTGATTTTTCAAGATAAATTCCTTATCCTCTATTCCAATCAGCTCGATCTCAGCTCCTGCGAGATTCACATCCGATGGCACCACAATCAGGTCATCCACTACACTTTTATACATGCAGTCTTCAATCGTGCAACTTCCAATCATCAGCTGATAAACGGTATCTTCTAACTTTGTTTTATCAAGCCCAAGCCCGCTGGTTGTATTTCCCTGTGGATCTGTATCAATAGTAAGAACCTTCATTCCTTTTTCCGCCAAACATGCGGCCAAATTAATCGCTGTAGTCGTTTTTCCGACTCCACCCTTTTGATTTGCAATTGCAATCGTTCTTCCCATAACAATCATCCTTCGATCTTTATGTTTGATTTATAACTTTTTTCATTATAGCACGCTTTCTTTCAGATATCTATATATAAAACTATTATTTCCGATTATTTCATTTTCATCTTTCTACTTCAAAATAATGCTATATTTATTCCATTCTTCTATTTAGAATGTTTCACGTGAAACATTTTTAAGCCAGTGTCACCAGTCTCTCTAACAATTCTTTTTCTTACTTCCTACCTTCCTTTTACCACAGATTCTTCCTCTATCACCATCCTCTCTTCCACTTAAAAATGTTTCACGTGAAACATTTTTGAGCCAGTATCACCACTCTCTCTAACAATCCTTTTTCTCTATTTCCTATCTTCCTTTTACCACAGTTCTTTCCTCTATCACCAGTCTCTCTTCCACTCGGAAATGTTTCACGTGAAACATTTTCAAGCCAGTGTCACCAATCTCTCTAACAATTCTTTTTCTCTATTTTCTATCTTCCTTTGACCACAGTTCTTTCCTCTATCACCAGTCTCTCTTCCACTCAAGAATGTTTCACGTGAAACATTCTTGAGCCAGTGTCACCAGACTCTCTAACAATTCTTTTTCTCTATTTCCTATCTTCCTTTGACCACAGTTCTTTCCCCTATCACCAGTCTCTCTTCCACTCAAAAATGTTTCACGTGAAACATTTTTAAGCCAGTGTCACCAATCTCTCTAACAATTCTTTTTCTCTATTTCCTATCTTTCTTTGACCACAGTTCTTTCCCCTATCACCAGTCTCTCTTCCACTCAAGAATGTTTCACGTGAAACATTTTCATTCCCATCACTCTCTGCATTTTTATCTTTATTCTATCATCCTATCAGTGTAGCAGCATCACAATGCGTTTTTGCTTTATAAAACGCATTGTAATGTCCCAGTAAGAGCCGGTGTTGCGGGGGGCGCTGTGATTCCGAATGTCCGGCTCGAGACGAACAAATAGACCCGATTCTTTGAATAGCAGACAGGGTACCTGTCTGATAGTCGAAGAATCGAGCCTATTTGTCCGCTCTCGCGTCCGAACATTGGAATCACAGCGCCCCCCGCAACACCGGCTCTTACTGGGACACCCCCTAAATAAAAAAAGAAATGCTTCCAAAGAAACATTTCTTGTAGGTTAGAAAAGATCTACGAGGCTGTTTTTGATGGCGTAGACGGCAGCCTGGGTACGGTCGGAAACATCAATTTTCTTGAAAATATTAGAAACATGATTTTTCACTGTCTTTTCACTAATCGAAAGCTTATATGCAATTTCCTTATTAAAAAGCCCTTCCGCTAATAGCTTCAGCACTTCAATCTCTCTTTTTGTCAGCGCATCTTCCATGCTCTGTCCATCTGCCTTCTCCAATCTTTCCTTTAAAAGAGGAGTCAGTGCAGGTTCAATATAAGTCTCCCCTTCATTCACAACACTGATTGCCTTCTTTAATACGGAGGACTCTGAATCCTTTAACACATATCCATTCACTCCGATTTCCACTGCACGCAGCAAGTAATCCACCTCGTTATGAATCGTTAACATTAAAACTTTTGTATCATCATTTTTCTGGCGCAGTGCCTCCAAAGCCTGAAGACCGTTCATCTTTGGCATATTAATATCCAATAAAACGACGTCTGGTCTACATCCTTCCAGTAAGCTTAAAAGCTGAAGTCCATTATCGGCTTCTCCGATTACCTTTATATCACCATCAATCTCTAATAGCTGCTTTAGTCCTTCCCTTACCATTAAATGATCATCTGCAATTATTACTCTGATTGGATCACTCATTAATTCTCATCCCCCCTGTTATCATCGTATGGTACCGTTATGTATATTTGGGTTCCTTTGTTTATTTCTGATTTTATCTCAATTGTTCCTGAAAGTAGGCAAACACGTTCTTTCATAATCGATAATCCAAAGCCATGATACTCGCCTTCTGTATATACTGCATCTTCTATCTTAAAACCAATACCATCATCTTTAATTGTTAGTCTGATCTGATTCTTCTCATAGCATATTTGAACCCATAACGTAGATGCCTCTGCGTACTTTATCATATTATTACATGCTTCCTGTATAATCCGGTATAAGGTAAGTGTAATTACATTCGGAACATTTTTTTCCTGTTCCTTCCCCTTAACATCAAATAGAAGCTGCAACTTCTGATTTTGTTTGATTTTCTCAAAGTATTGATTGACGGTTGCTACAAGTCCAATATCATTAATTGTCATTGGCCTTAAATCATATATAATCTCACGCATACCATTGATGGTCGTCTTTACAGTCTCGGTCATTGTCATCAGTTCCAGTCTGGCCCGGATTGGATCAATATCCATTAATTTAATACACAATTCAATCTTATGAATCAAACTTGCTAAATTCTGAACAGTGGAATCATGCAGGTCGCCTGCAATTCTCTTACGTTCGATCTCCTGGGTATGCAAAATCTTCTTCCCCAGTTTTTCTGTACTTCCAAGCTTGATCAAGGAACTATTCTGTAAATTGTCCTCCGAATAAATCTTCTCATACTGCTCTAATCGAAGTGTACATTCATATAGATTTCTCAGCCTGTCCTGCTCTTTTTTAAGACTTTTATTCTGACTCGTTACTTCATCTAATTTATCTTTTAAATGCTCTAACTCACTCATCAGTTTTTTTTGCTTATCACTGTCATCTTTTGATTGGTATGGAGAAAATAACCCCTTCTGACTTTCTTTCTCTGCAAGATGATTCTCTAATTCCACCCTGAGCTGCTCTACTTGTTTTATGAGAATGGACTGTTTTTTTTCTGATTCGTCCATCTTTGATTTCAAGTTTTCCCTCATCTCACCTATATATGAAAGTGCATCCTCTAATCTCTCATTCCATCGTTCACCTTCATCACTAATATGTTCCATAAAGATAACACTCCATAGTAAGTTAATTCATTCTTCATACTGAAATATAATATTTCAAAGTTTTACCGATATACCTATCATATAACAATTTTATATATTTTAAAAGTAGAAAATACCAATTATTTGTTGTTATTTTTGATGACAAGGTGCTATAAAATCCTGTTTTTCGATCACATATCCATCTTGCATCTGATGAAATCCTGTCTTCTTAAAAAAACCATCTGATTCACCTTTCGGAGATACATAGATACGACTAATTCCTTTTTGAAATGCATTAGCAAGAAGCATTCGAAGCGTCATGTCTCCATACTTTAGGCCACGATTTTCTGCTCTTACCGCAATCTGCGTAATGCGTGCCTCATCATCCCCTTCAAACGCCATACTGCCTGCCGCAACGGCCTTATCTTTCTCATAGACCACTGCATAAACAATATTCTCGTCCGACATGGAACTCTCTGCTCTATGCATAGCATCAGGCATATTCTTATACACCTCTTCAAAGATCCGCTTAATGTCCGTTAATTCCTCATCTGAATTTTTCAGTACTCCATATATGTACATCGGCTTTCCTCCTTTTTAATATTAGTTTTCTTCTTGAAATTTTAAATAAATTTTCTTTTTTTTCTGCTTATTCTGTCTTTTTTGCATTTTTTTAATATAAGACAAAAATCTTCGCATCTAGCCATTCTATTGATGTCAATATCATGCTGTCTGCGAAGATTTCTGCTCTTATCTTATTTTGTTTTTTTCATCAAGGGCGCTTTTAATGGCTTTCCGCCCGCTCTAGGATAACATGGCATTGTTTTCTTTACTTTCTCAATTACCACCAGAGTACGTTCCATATCAGACCCTGGGAGGGAAAAACTTACGGTATCCATTACCTTGCCTCCAAGAACTTCAATGCCGTAAATAGATTCCTCTAGTTCCTCTTCCACTTTTCCAGACTTATACGGAATGAACTTTCCGCCGCATTTTACAAATGGAAGGCAGAACTCTGCTAAAGAACTCAGTCTTGCTACTGCTCTTGATACACATAGATCAAACTGTTCACGATACTCTTCTCTTCTTCCGGCTTCTTCAGCTCTTCCATGAATCGCTGTGATACCAGTCAGCCCCAGTTTATCAATTACTTCATTTAAGAACTTGATTCTCTTATTTAAAGAATCCATTAACACAACTTCTAATTCAGGAAATGCGATCTTTAGCGGAATACCAGGGAATCCGGCTCCTGTCCCAAGATCTAACACCTTCTTCTTTCCGTCTAATGGAAGTGCTTTTACTAATGCTAAACTGTCTAAGAAATGCTTCATTAATACTTCTTCATATTCCGTAATGGCAGTCAAATTCATAAAGGAATTCCATTCAATTAGAAGGTCATAATACTGTTCAAGCTGCTCAAACTGAGCCTCCTTAAGTTCAATGTTAAGATCTTCAAGTCCTTTTCTTAATATCGTATTATCTCTCATAGGGTCCTCTTCTTACTTTCTTCTTTGCTGTTCTAAGTATACCAGAATTACCGAAATATCCGCTGGAGATACACCGGAGATACGGGATGCCTGCCCAACGGAGATTGGCTTGATCTGTTTTAGCTTCTGTCTTGCCTCAATACGAAGGGATGGAATATCATCGTAATCAATGGTATCCGGAATTTTCTTGCCTTCTAACTTCTTAAACTGCTCTACCTGATGCATCTGACGCTTAATATAGCCTTCATATTTGATATTTATATCTACCTGCTCAATTACATCAGCCGGAAGTTCTACCCTTTCCTTATCAAGAGGTGCGATCATATCATAATTTAACTCCGGTCTGCGGATCAGTTCCGCTAATGTGATTCCGGTCTTTAAGGTAGTTGTTCCTAAGGATTCTAAGATTTCCTGTACTTCCTTTGAGCCTCCTAAAGGAGTCTTTTCTAAACGTTCGGTCTCTTCTTTGATCATCTGTTCTTTCTGTAACAGCTTCTCATAACGTTCTTCTCCGATTAATCCCACACGATGGCCGATTTTTGTTAATCTTAAATCCGCATTATCCTGTCTTAAGATCAGACGGTATTCCGCTCTGGAAGTCATCATACGGTATGGCTCATGTGTTTCCTTTGTTACTAAGTCATCGATCAGAACGCCGATATAAGCCTCAGAACGGTCTAAGATAACCGGTTCCTTATCAAGCAGTTTCATAGCTGCATTAATGCCGGCAATCAATCCCTGAGCAGCTGCTTCTTCATATCCGGAGCTTCCGTTAAACTGTCCGCCGCTGAATAAACCGCTTATCTTCTTAAACTCAAGTGTTGGTTTTAACTGCATTGGGTTGATGCAGTCGTATTCAATCGCATATGCATTTCTTGTAATCTTCGCATTTTCAAGACCTGGCACGGAACGATACATCGCATACTGCACATCTTCCGGAAGGGAACTTGACATACCGGAGATATACATTTCATTTGTATAATTACCTTCTGGCTCGATGAATACCTGATGACGGTCCTTATCCGCGAATTTTACAACCTTATCTTCAATGGATGGACAGTATCTTGGTCCGGTTCCTTTAATGCTTCCTGAAAATAAAGGAGAACGGTGGATATTCTCACGAATAATCTCATGTGTCTTCGGATTTGTATAAGTCAGCCAGCAGGATACCTGATCCTTCTTAATATCTTCCGGCTTATTTGTAAAGGAAAATGGAACTACTTCCTCATCTCCGAACTGTTCCTCCATCTTGCTAAAATCAATAGAACGCTTATCAATTCTCGCCGGTGTACCGGTTTTAAAGCGATACATCTCAATTCCAAGGTCCACTAACGACTGTGTCAGGTAGTTTGCAGATGGAAGTCCGTTTGGTCCTGTATAATGGCTTACCTCACCATAGATACATCTTGCATTTAAATAAACACCGGTACATAATACAACCGCTTTACATGGATACACGCCGCCGGAATAAATCTCAACACCGGTAACCTGATCCCCCTCAGTCAAAATCTTGGTAACTTCCGCCTGCTTGATGGTCAGATTTTCTGTATTTTCTACAACCTGACGCATCGCATGGCTGTAATCCTGCTTATCCGCCTGAGCACGAAGAGAGTGTACGGCTGGTCCTTTCGAACGATTTAACATCTTAGACTGAATATAAGTCTTATCGATATTCTTACCCATTTCACCGCCGAGCGCATCAATTTCTTTTACAAGATGGCCCTTTGATGTTCCCCCGATATTCGGATTACATGGCATTAATGCGATATTATCCATACTTACGGTAAACATAACGGTATTTAAACCTAATCTTGCACAGGCAAGTGCTGCTTCACATCCAGCATGACCCGCGCCTACTACTGCAACATCATAACTTTCATAAACATAAGACATTTTTTCTTATCCTCTTTTCTAATCCCCCTTCTCCCATTTGAGGAGCTGCCACCTAGTGGCCAAGGGAGTTCCTTCTATCACGATTCTCGTTTATTTCCCCATACAGAACTCTTTAAATATGGTATTGACTAAATCTTCATCTACCGATTCCCCAATAATGGTTCCAAGAACCTCATAACTATTCATTAAGTCAATCGAATAGAAATCCTCCGGCATTCCCATCATAATGCTTTCACTCACCTGTTCTAAGCTTTTAATTGCCTCCGCAAGTGCTGCTTTGTGACGGATGCTTGTAATATATATTTCATCATTGAATGCAATATCCCCTTTAAAGAACATGGATGTGATGACCTTTTCCATGGTCTCAATTCCGGTATTTTCTTTTGCAGAAATTCGAATGACTTCTTTCTTGGTTAGCTCTTTAATAGTAACATCATCAATGACAGATGTTAAGTCGGATTTATTTAGCAGAACAATGGCTTTTTTATCCTGAATGAACTCAATTATTCCATAATCATTATCATCAAGAGGTACGGATGCATCTACCACATATATGATAAGATCGGCTTCCGACGCGGTTTTCTTCGCTTTTTCCACACCGATTTTTTCTACTACATCTTCCGTTTGACGAATCCCGGCAGTATCAATCACATTTAAAGAAATTCCATTTAATTGAATGGTTTCCTCTAATGTATCACGGGTAGTCCCTGCGATATCCGTTACAATCGCGCGGTCCTCTCCGACTAACAGATTCATAAGGGATGATTTCCCTGCATTCGGCTTTCCTAAAATAACAGTCTGAATGCCTTCTTTTATCATTCTTCCATTGTCTGCAGACTCTAAAAGATGATTTAAAGATTTTAAGTTTGTACTTACATTAGCGCTTAATTTTTCATTAAAGCCTTCTAAGCTGATATGCTCCGGATCATCAAGAGCAGCCTCAATAAATGCTACGTCAAGCAGTACATTATTTCTGATATCTTTGATTTTTGTCAATACGTTCCCTCTTAACTGTCTCATGGAGTTCTTCAGGGATAACTCGTTCTTCGCATGGATGATATCAATGACTGCCTCTGCCTGGGATAGATCAATTCGGCCATTTAAAAAGGCTCTCTTTGTAAATTCTCCTGGTTCTGCTGGTCTTGCTCCGTGACGTATTACAGTTTCTAATACCTTCTTTGTCACAATGATACCGCCATGACAGTCGATTTCCACGCTGTCTTCCATTGTATAGCTTCTTGGGGCCTTCATCACTAGAAGCATGACTTCATCTATTACATTTCCATCATCCACGATATGTCCATAGTGTACGGTATGGCTCTCCATATCGGATACTTTTTTTCCGGACTTTGTTTTAAATATTTGATCTGCAATTGCAATCGAATCTTTTCCGCTGATTCGGATAATGCCGATTCCCGCATTGCTTAGTGCGGTTGCAATCGCAGCTATGGTATCTGATTTCATGAATAACTCCTCTGGCAATCTGCCTTCTCTTTCTTGCTGTCCTGCGCTATCTCTTCTCCAGTTTTGGTATTCTGCAGCGCTTCTTATTATAAATGGACAGAATTTGTTATTTTACTGCACTAATTAGCATTATAATGAGAATAGGGCTGTTGCACAAGTCAAAAATGACTTATATAACAGCCCTAATCCATTTTATTTTACCTCGGCTTCCGCTTTCTGCGCTTCTGCCGCTTTTGCTGCGGCTTTCTGCTCTAAGTATGCAGCATAGTCCTTTTTATAGTCTGTGCTGTAATCCTTTGTGTTTCCGCCGTATTTCTTGGTAAATTCTTTTTTGTTTTGGTACTTCTTAACAGAGCCTGATTCTCTGTTAGAAGGAATCTTATTGCTAGAATAGTCTTTCACACCTTTTTTCAGTGTAACTACAACTTTTCTATATGGTTCTTCCCCTTCACTATGCGTCTCCACATACTTATCATTCTGCAATGCTGAATGAATGATTCTTCTTTCATATGGATTCATTGGTTCTAAGGATACCGGTTTATGTGTTCTTTTTACCTTAAACGCAATATTCTTTGCCAGATTCTCGAGCGTTTCCTTGCGTCGCTCGCGGTAATTCTCTGTATCCAGCTTCACCTTTAAATATCCTTCTTTATTCTTGTTAATCACAAGACTGGTCAGATATTGTAAAGAATCGAGGGTTTGTCCTCTTTTACCGATCAGTACGCCCATATCATCCCCGACAATATTGATATCTACGTTCTGACCTACTTCATCATAAATCACTTCCGCTTTTGCATCAATGCCCATGGCACCAAATACTTTATCTAAAAAGCTTTTTGCGACCTTTTCAATGCTGAACTTAAGCTTTACACGAATCTTAGCCGGTTTACTGAACATTCCTAAAAGACCTTTCGATTCTTTTTCGATAACTTCATATTCTATATTATCACTGGTTGTTTCAAGCTTGATTAATGCTTCTGTCAGTGCGTCATCTACTGTTTTGCCCGTAAACTCTTTCCAATCTTCCATGTTTAATTATCCCCCTTGTCGCTATCCTTGTTCTTAAGGATATTAGCAATTGACGCTATACTTCCTGCGTCGTAAGATAGCTCGCCCTTTTTATAATTGGATGATACATTATTCTTAACCTGCTTGTTAGAAGTCTGGGATGCATTTGCTGCAATGGATTTGGTTGTTGTCTTTGCTACTTCTGCCATCTTGTTGCCTGTCGCAATTCCGTATTTTTCTTTCTTCTTAGCGGATTTTGCAACATTCTTCTCGATCATTTCATCAATATCTACCTTATCCATGTAGCGGTTAATAAGTAACTGCTGAACAATCTGGAACACAGAACCTGCCACCCAGTAAAGACCTACACCAATAGGGAGGAACATACAGAATACACCGGATACAAGAGGCATCACGGTATTCATGGTCTTCATGCTCTGTGCCGCTGGATTATCAATATCAGCAGCTGTATTGTTATTGCTTGACATTAATTTGCCCTGTAATAACTGAGATCCTGCAGCTAAGATTGGAATCAGGATTCCAGGGAATGTATAGCCTGCATTATCTAAAATGTTTAAGTTTCCAAAGAATGCATTCACGTGAATGATTTCATCAACAGTGCTGCTGATATCTGGTAAGATATTCTGCACTTGTGAAAGCGATGTAAACGCATCCCACTGGGACGAATTGAATTTAGAGAAGATATCTACTAAATGTTTTGGATCAATCACACCATTTGCAATTTCAGAGAAACCTGCAGTTGAAACTGCGATTGCGTGTTCTGAAATAAAGGTAGTAATTAAATTTGCATAACCATCAATACTCTGAATATGGTTTGCAACTGTATAATATAAATCACCAACATCATTGATATATGCTGGTACCGCGTAAATTACACGATATAACGCAAACATGATTGGAAGTGAGATTAACAATGGAAGACAGCCACCCATTGGGCTTGTTCCATACTTATCATATACTTCCTGCATCTCCATCTGCTGTCTTCTCATGGATTCCTGATCCTTTTTGCCTTTATACTTGGCCTGGATCTTCGTTAATTCCGGATTCATTTTAGAAGATAGTTTTGCGGATTTCTGCTGTTTAATTGTTAATGGAAGCATTAACATCCTTGTAACAAATGTAAATAGGATAATACACAATGCAATATTATGAATTCCGAATAATCCAACGAATTTATAGATTGCATCTAAAATAATTCCCATAACCCAGGCGAACGGTCCTAAAAAGCCGCCCTGCTGTGTTAAAAACAGTAGATTCAAGTGATCTTCCTCCTTAATGCCCACCTAATTTTAGGTATTCTAAAAAGTCACCCTAAGGCACCGGGTCGAAACCGCCCTTGTGAAATGGATGACATCTTAAAATTCTTCTTACGGCAAGATATGTTCCTTTGACTGCGCCATACTTCTCAATTGCTTCCAGCGCATACTGCGAGCAGGTAGGTACATAAATACAAGTAGCCCTCCCTTTTAGTGGGGAGAGATATTTTCGATATATTTTAACTAAGCGTATTAGTATTCGTTTCATCATTAACAATCATCTTTTCTTTTAAAATATGATGCAATTTTGCTAGGTGTAACATAGCACTGTTGATTTCACGGTACTCCTTACCTTTTGCCCCTGCTCTGGCTACCACTACAATATCTAACCCATCGTTAAATGTAGCTTCATTTAATCGGTAGCTCTCTCTGATCAATCTGGTAACACGGTGTCTTACAACACTATTACCCACTTTCTTGCTTACAGAAATTCCAATACGGTTCCTTGATAACTCATTCTTAACAATGTACATAATCAAATACTTATTCGCATATGATTTTCCGTTTCTGTAAACAACACTAAATTCCTGACTGTTCTTTAATGATTCTGACAATGTTCAAAATCTCCCTACGAAAACCGAGCGTTTTCTGCCTTCTTTTTCATACGATTGTCTTTGCGAGTCTCGTATTCTGTCGAAATAAATAAATTACCCCTAAATTAGAAGAAAAGGTCACAATACTGCGACCTAAGCTGATAATTTATGTCTTCCTTTTGCTCTTCTAGCAGCTAATACTTTTCTGCCGTTAGCTGTGCTCATTCTGGATCTGAAACCGTGTACTTTAGATCTAGATCTTTTTTTAGGCTGGAATGTCATTTTCATGTGATTACACCTCCTTTTGGTATACCAAACGTATCTGGTAAGCCTATTTCCTCTATTTTAAATAGCATTACCATTATATTCGTAAAGCCAGGCTACGTCAAGTAAATATTTGCTTTTCCCAAATAAAAAAAATGGGAGTAAAGATTGAAATAACCTTACTTTCCATATTCTCCACTTCCTAAGTATACCCACGGCATTCAAAAAATAATCATATAAATCAATTTGCATAATCAAGATCAAAACCTTACCTCCCATTACCTCTCCCCTTTCCTATTATATATAGAACCTTTTCGGTTTTAATTTAGAAATAGAAGGTATTTTATCCATTCTGGTCGTTTTTTAAATTTTAAAAACAACACGAATATCCAATAAATTTGCACATATTCGGTTATCCGTCCCCCCTTGAGGACAATACCCACGCACTTTTTCATAATTTTTTTTATTGTGAACCAATGTTTATTAATTAACACAAGTTATCCACACGAAGTGGATAACTTGTGGATAACTTTGTTCAATTGTGTGTATTTTTTTAAAAGTATGTCAAAAATATAGCTGAAATCATAAGGATTTCCTGGGTTGATAATTTTAATTTTTTTATGCACATACTGTTTATAAAATCGTGCATATTGTTAATAACTTGAGTACAAATCGGAAAGTTATGTTCATTCCTGAATATTAATGATTGAAAAATCCACAAAGATGTTATATATTATATGTGTATGGATTTTTGTAATGGTAGTCAAGGATATTCATTCACATGCAATATTTCTTTCCTCGTACGATTACACCCACAATGAGAGTGCATATGTGGATAACTTTTTTACTGTGCACTGACTTTTATTTTTATATGCTAAATGATCTTATTTATATATAGAAAGGTACGGTTTTTTTTATGAAGGGCTTAATTCAAGAAAAATGGAATGAAATATTAGAATATCTTAAGATCGAATATAATGTTACGGAAGTTTCCTATAAAACATGGTTACTACCGCTAAAGGTTTATGATGTGAAAGACAATGTCATAAAGTTAGCGGTGGATGACACAAAGATCGGTGCGAACAGTTTAGATTTTATCCGGAATAAGTACGGACTTTTCCTGAAAACTGCAATCGCAGAGGTTATCAACAAAGATTATGAGATCGAATTTATTCTATTAAGCCAGACAAAACAAGAGGAAAAAGCATCCCAGGTGACATCCAATAAGATTAAGAACGAAAGTCTCTCCTATTTAAATCCGAGATATACGTTTGATACGTTTGTCGTTGGTGCAAACAATAACTTAGCACATGCTGCTTCTTTAGCAGTAGCGGAATCCCCTGCTGAGATTTATAATCCTTTGTTTATTTATGGTGGTGTTGGTCTTGGAAAAACACACTTAATGCATTCCATCGCACACTATATTTTAGACCAGAATCCAAACTCAAAAGTGTTATATGTTACAAGTGAAAAGTTCACAAACGAACTGATTGAATCCATTCGTAACGCAGATACCACTCCGACTGAGTTTCGTGAAAAATACAGAAATATCGATGTTCTGCTGATCGATGATATTCAGTTCATTATCGGTAAGGAGCGTACTCAGGAAGAATTCTTCCATACGTTCAACACTCTGCATGAATCCAAAAAGCAGATCATTATTTCATCTGATAAACCGCCAAAAGATATCTTAACATTAGAAGAAAGACTTCGTTCCCGTTTTGAATGGGGTCTTACTGTGGATATCCAGTCTCCGGATTATGAGACAAGAATGGCAATCTTAAAGAAAAAAGAAGAATTAGACGGACTTACGATTGATGATGAAGTTATGAAATATATCGCTTCCAACATCAAATCCAATATCCGAGAACTAGAGGGCGCACTGACAAAAATCGTTGCATTATCTCGTTTAAAGAAGAAGGAAGTTGATGTAATCTTAGCGGAAGAAGCGTTAAAGGACCTGATTTCACCAGATAATAAGAAGACCGTGACACTAGACTTAATTGTCGAAGTCGTTGGAGAGCATTTTGGGACAACTCCTGCTGAAATCTATTCCGATAACCGCAGCCGTAATATTGCCTACCCAAGACAGATCGCGATGTATCTTTGCCGTAAGCTAACTTCCATGTCGTTAACCGATGTGGGCAAGAGCATGGGAAATCGCGATCATTCTACTGTTCTCCACGGATGCAATAAAGTAGAAAGCGATTTGAAAAATGATATCTCATTACAAAACACTATGGATGTGTTAATCAAGAAGATTAATCCTCAGCCATAGTGTTTGGCATGAATAACTCGGTAGAAGATGTATTGTGTGAATCCACATACAGTTTTGGTATGCTGACACTATTAATATAGAAGAAACACATACACTTTCATCCACAATTGGCCGTGAACAGTGTGTTGTTTACCTGTTAGCGGCCTTTTGATAACTTCTTTTTTACCGTTTTACAAAAATTGTATGTTCGGGATGATTTTTAAATTATTCACATACTTATAATTTGGGCAAACCATTGATTTTTATGGACAAATCCAAGTTATTAACAAACTAACAGCCCCTACGGCTATTACTAACAATTATTTTAATTATTTATATATGCAAAGTTTTCGAAGGGAGTTATACACAATATGAAAATCACATCTAAAAAGTCTGACTTACTAAACAGTGTTAACATTGTCTTAAAAGCAGTACCGGCTAAATCAACAATGCCAATCTTAGAATGTATGGTAATCCAGGTTACAGAATCCGGAATTAAGTTAACCTCCAATGATATGGAACTTGGAATTGAAACAATGGTAAAAGGTAATGTATTAACAACAGGTACTGTTGCAATTAATGCTAAGGTCTTTTCTGAAATCATTCGTAAACTCCCTGATAGTGATGTAACAGTTGAAACAGATGATAAATTCATGACAACGATTACATGTGAAAAAGCGAAGTTTACAATTGCCGGAAAATCTGCAGAGGAATTTCCTTCTCTACCTAACATTGAAAAGAAATCCGCTGTCGTTTTATCCCAGTTCACTTTAAAAGAAGTGATCCGTCAAACGGTATTCTCCATTTCTGATAATGAGAGCAATAAGATTATGACTGGTGAATTATTTGAAATTAATGGGGATGAAATGAGAGTTGTTTCTCTTGATGGACATCGTATCTCAATCCGTAAGATTCACCTTAAGGAACATTATGAAAATCTTAAAGTAATCGTTCCAGGTAAAACATTAGTGGAAGTAAGTAAAATTTTATCCGGTGAACTTTCCGATGAAGTTCTTTTATATTTCACAGATAAGCACATTTTATTTGAATTTGATGACACGGTAGTATTATCCCGTCTGATTGAGGGAGAATATTACAAGATTAACCAGATGCTGTCTGGTGATTATGAAACAAAAGTAACCATTAACAAGAAAGAATTTTTAAGCTGTATCGACCGTGCGACTCTTTTAATCAAAGAAACCGAGAAAAAGCCGATCATTTTAGGAATTAATGATCATAACATTGAGTTAAAGATTAATTCAACAATCGGTTCCATGGATGAAGAGATTGATATCACCAAAGAAGGAAAAGATATGTTGATTGGTTTCAATCCAAAGTTTTTAATTGATGCACTTCGTGTTATTGATGATGAAGAGGTAACCCTTTACTTAATCAATCCAAAGGCACCATGTTTTATTAAAGACAAGGATGAAAGCTATATTTACTTGATTCTTCCAGTTAACTTTAATGCAGCATCAAACTAGGAGAGAAAGAGGGCAAAACAGATGGAAAAAATCGTATTACGTGATGAATTTATCAAATTAGGCCAGGCTTTAAAAGCAGCTGGTCTTGTGGAATCCGGTGTGGAAGCAAAAGAGATGATCACAGAAGGTTACGTAAAAGTGAATGGAAAAGTGGAAATCCAGCGAGGAAAAAAATTATACGATGGCGATTTAGTTGAATTTGACGGAAATCAGATTCAGATTGCAAAACAGTAAGATTAGATAGTTGGTGTCGGGATGATTGTAAAATCTCTGGAACTTAGTAACTTTCGTAACTATGAGAATTTATCCATAGAATTTTCAAAAGGTGCCAATATTTTATATGGCGATAATGCACAGGGAAAGACCAACATTTTAGAGGGGGTCTATCTTTGTGCGACCACAAAATCCCATCGGGGAAGTAAAGACCGGGAAGTAATCATGCTTGAGAAAGAGGAATCTCACTTAAGAATGATTATCAACCGGGATGGAATCGATCGCAGAATTGACATGCATTTAAAGAAAAATAAACCAAAAGGTGTTGCAATTGACGGAATTCCGATCAAAAAGTCAACCGAACTTTTTGGAATCATTAATGTGGTGTCATTTTCGCCGGAAGACTTAAGTATTATTAAAAGCGGACCGGGAGAACGAAGACGTTTCATCGATATGGAGTTATGTCAGCTTGATCGATTTTATCTGCACAACTTAATGAACTATAACAAGGTACTCAATCAGAGGAACAATTTGTTAAAGCAGATAGGTTTTAACCGAAGTTTATTGGATACAATCTATGTATGGGATGAGCAGCTGATCGAATATGGAAAACAGGTTGTGGATTCACGTCAGAAATTCGTGGATGAACTCCGTGATGTCGTAAAAGATCTCCACAGCAGGATTACCTGCGGGAAAGAAACATTGGAGGTTTTTTATGAGCCAAACACGGATGTGGAACAATTTGTGGACAGATTGGGAAAATCATTAGAGCGTGATATTGTATTAAAAAGCACGAGTGTCGGACCTCACAGGGATGACTTAAGATTTCAGATCAATGGCATTGACATTCGTAAATATGGTTCTCAGGGACAGCAGCGTACCAGTGCGCTATCACTAAAGCTTGCTGAAATTGAGTTAGTGAAAAAACGGGTAAAAGACCAGCCGATTCTTTTACTTGATGATGTGTTGTCGGAACTTGACAGACACAGACAGCACCAGTTATTAGACAGCATCGCGGATATCCAGACGATTGTCACCTGTACAGGCCTTGAAGAGTTTGTAAAGGTGAGAAGTGCGACGGATAATGTGTATCAAGTCGTAAATGGTGAAGTATTCAGGCAGGAAAATAATGTTTAAGAACGAAAAGATAGCATTTACTAATGTTTAGTTTGACATAGGAGGATAGATATGAGCAAGGATTACGGAGCTGACCAGATACAGATTTTGGAAGGATTAGAAGCTGTAAGAAAAAGACCAGGTATGTACATTGGTAGTACATCCAGCCGAGGGTTGCATCATTTGGTTTATGAGATTGTGGATAATGCAGTGGACGAGGCCCTGGCGGGATACTGTAATACGATTGACGTATCTATCAATCCAGATAATTCAATTACAGTTGTGGATAATGGCCGTGGTATTCCGGTAGAAATCAACAAGAAAAAAGGGATATCCACAGTAGAAGTCGTATTTACAATCCTGCATGCAGGCGGAAAGTTCGGCGGTGGAGGGTACAAGGTATCCGGTGGTCTTCATGGTGTAGGCGCATCGGTTGTAAACGCCCTTTCTACCTGGCTTGAAGTTGTAGTAGAACTGGATGGGAAGAAATACAAGCAGCGTTATGAGCGAGGCAAAGTTATGTCTCCACTTGAAGTGATTGGAACAACCGAAAGAACCGGTACAACTGTAACATTCCTTCCGGACCCAACCATTTTCGAAGAAACTATTTTTGAGTATGATATATTAAAGCAGCGTCTTCGTGAGACCGCATTCTTAACAAAGGGCTTAAAAATCAGACTTCATGATGAACGTGAAGGTCAGAAACAGTCAAAAGATTTCCACTATGAAGGAGGTCTTAAGGAATATGTGCAGTACTTAAACAAGCATAAGACTGCCCTTTATCCAGAAGTTATTTACTGTGAAGGACAGAGAGATGATGTGTATGTGGAAGTTGCGATGCAGCACAATGATTCCTATACCGAAAGCTGTTATAGCTTTGTTAATAACATTACAACACCAGAAGGTGGTACTCACTATACAGGTTTTAAGAATGCTTTAACAAAGACATTCAACGATTACGCAAGAACGAATAAGATCTTAAAGGATAATGAGCAGAATCTTTCCGGTGAAGATATCAGGGAAGGTCTGACAGCAATCATCAGCATTAAGATTTCAGAACCTCAGTTTGAGGGACAGACAAAACAGAAGTTAGGTAACTCTGAGGCAAGAGGTGCTGTGGATAGTGTGGTAAGTGAACAGTTGACATACTTCTTAGAACAGAATCCTTCTGTTGCAAAGATTATCTTAGAAAAAGCGGTTCTTGCACAGCGTGCCCGTGATGCAGCAAGAAAAGCAAGAGATCTGACAAGAAGAAAGACAGCTTTAGAAGGCATGAGTCTTCCAGGTAAATTAGCAGACTGTTCCGACAAGAATCCGGAAAACTGTGAAATCTACATCGTAGAAGGGGATTCCGCCGGCGGCTCTGCAAAGACAGCCAGATCCCGTGCGACACAGGCTATCCTTCCTCTTCGCGGTAAGATCTTAAATGTGGAAAAATCAAGACTTGATAAAATTTTAGTGAATAACGAAATCAAAGCGATGATTACCGCTTTTGGTACTGGTATCCACGACGACTTTGATATTTCCAAGCTTCGTTACCACAAAATCATCATCATGACCGATGCCGATGTGGATGGTGCTCATATCAGCACCCTTCTGTTAACATTCCTGTATCGTTTCATGCCGGATCTAATCAAGCAGGGGTATGTATATTTAGCACAGCCACCACTATACAAGATTGAGAAGAACAAGAAAGTCTGGTATGCATACAGTGATGATGAGTTAAATAAGATTCTGTTAGAAATCGGACGAGATCAGAACAACAAGATTCAGCGTTATAAAGGTCTTGGTGAAATGGATGCGGAGCAGCTATGGGAGACAACCATGGATCCGGAACGCAGAGTCCTTCTCCGCGTTACAATGGATGAAGAAAGATCTTCTGACATTGATCTGACATTTACCACATTGATGGGTGACAATGTAGAACCTCGAAGAGAGTTTATTGAAGCCAATGCGAAATATGTTAAGAATTTAGATATCTAAAACGAATAAATATACAAAAGCAGTTATAAGAAAATATTTTAAAATAAGCCACACAACTTTAGAAGAATCTAAAATACGTCATAAAAACTCTCAATACTTTAGAAAAGAGTTAAGTATTTTAGGTTCATTTGTGGCATTGTAAAACAGCGGAGGAAAAAGAATGGACGAGAATATCTTTGACAAGGTGCACGATGTCGACCTCAAAAAGACGATGGAAACATCTTATATTGATTATGCCATGTCGGTTATTGCAGCCAGAGCCCTTCCGGATGTAAGGGATGGTTTAAAGCCGGTACAGCGAAGAATCCTGTATGCGATGATCGAGTTAAATAATGGGCCTGACAAGCCGCACCGTAAGTGCGCACGTATTGTCGGTGATGCAATGGGTAAATATCACCCTCATGGTGACAGCTCAATCTATGGAGCACTTGTTAATTTAGCGCAGGACTGGTCAACCAGATATCCTTTAGTAGACGGTCACGGAAACTTTGGTTCTGTGGATGGTGACGGTGCAGCCGCAATGCGTTATACAGAAGCAAGATTAAGCAAGATATCGATGGAGATGTTATCAGACATTAACAAAGATACCGTAGATTTCACACCAAACTTCGATGAGACCGAAAAGGAACCAACCGTTCTTCCTGCCAGATTTCCAAATCTTTTGGTAAACGGAACATCCGGTATTGCGGTAGGTATGGCAACAAATATCCCTCCACACAATATGCGTGAAGTTATCAACGCGGTAATTAAGATTATTGATGATAAAGTGGACGAGAAGGAAACAACGATCGAAGAATTGTTACAGATCGTAAAAGGTCCGGATTTCCCTACTGGTGCCATGATTCTCGGAACAAGAGGAATTGAGCAGGCATACCGTACCGGCCGAGGCAAGATCCGTGTCCGTGCCGTTACCGATATCGAGCCAATGCAGAATGGAAAGAACCGTATTGTCGTAACGGAACTTCCATACATGGTAAATAAGGCAAGACTGATTGAAAAAATCGCAGAGCTTGTAAGAGACAAGAAAATCGATGGTATCACAGAGTTAAGAGATGAATCAGATCGTCAGGGTATGCGTATCTGTATTGAGCTTCGTCGTGATGTCAATGCGAATGTCATGTTAAATCAGCTTTATAAACATACGCAGTTACAGGATACCTTTGGTGTTATCATGCTTGCATTAGTAGATAATGAGCCAAGAGTATTATCCCTTCCTGAAATGTTAAAATACTACTTAAAGCATCAGGAAGAGGTTGTTCGCAGAAGAACAATTTATGATTTAAACAAAGCACAGGAGCGTGCTCACATATTAGAGGGCTTATTAGTTGCGCTTGACAGCATTGATGAGGTTATCAGCATTATCCGTTCCAGCCAGAACGGTGCCATTGCCAAGGAACGTTTAATCGAACGATTTGGAATGGATGATGTTCAGGCACAGGCTATTATCGATATGCGTCTTCGTGCTCTTACCGGACTCGAAAGAGAACGCCTTGAAGGTGAGTTTGCAGAATTACAGGCACGAATCAGAGAGTTCAAAGAAATTCTTGCAAATGAAAAACAGCTTCTTGGCGTAATCAAGGAAGAAATCACAGCGATCCGTGATAAGTACGGTGATGACAGAAGAACATCCATCGGTTTTGATGAGTTCGATATCTCCATGGAAGATCTAATTCCGGATGAACCAACTGTAATTGCTATGACAAGACTTGGTTACATTAAGAGAATGACCATTGATAACTTCAAGAGTCAGAACCGTGGCGGTAAGGGCATTAAGGGGATGCAGACAATTGATGAGGACTTTATCGAAGATTTATTTATGACAACGACTCATCACTATATCATGTTCTTTACAAACAAAGGCCGTGCATACCGCTTAAAGGCATATGAGATTCCAGAATCCTCAAGAACAGCAAGAGGAACTGCAATCGTAAATCTCCTTCAGCTTATGCCGGATGAACGAATCACAGCAATTATTGCGATTAAAGAATATAAAGATGACCGTTATCTGTTTATGGCAACTAAGGGCGGTATTGTGAAGAAGACAAGAATGGCGGAATATGCGAATATCCGTAAGACAGGGCTTCAGGCAATCAGCTTAAGAGAAGATGATGAACTGATCGAAGTTAAGACAACAAACAGCAGCAAGGATATTGTTCTTGTAACAAAAGAGGGTATGTGCATCCGCTTCAACGAAAGAGATGTAAGGTGTACCGGCAGAACATCCATGGGTGTTATCGGCATGAATCTTTCCGACGGAGATGAAGTAGTAGGCATGCAGATGCATACTCAGGGTCAGTATCTGTTGACTGTTTCTGAGAACGGTTTAGGAAAGCTTACAAACTTAGATGAGTTTACAGTCCAGAGACGTGGCGGCAAGGGTGTGAAATGTTATAAGATCACCGAGAAAACCGGAAATGTAGTTGGTGCAAAATTAGTGGATGATGATAATGAGATTATGATTATCACAAATGAAGGTATTATTATCCGTCTTTCCGTAAATAGCATCAGCAAGCTTGGAAGAATCACATCCGGTGTTAAGTTAATCAACATCGATACTGAGAGCGATGTCAGAGTGGCAAGATTTGCAAAGGTACGTGAAAGCAGCGCAGCAACAGAAGAAGATGTGTTAAAGAAGTTAGAGGAAGAGCTGCAGGAAGAAAACCGTCCGGTAGAACATTCTGAAGACGAGGCGGATTACGAAGGTATGGATGAAGAGGATGATTTTGAGGAAAATGCAGAAGAATCTGAAATCAATGACTTAGTAACCCGTGCATTAGAGGATTCCGAAGATTTGGAAGAGGAATAAGATCTAAAGTCTATTAAGTGACAGCATGATCTTTTAAGCAAAGGGACAGTTCTTCTGTCCCTTTCTTGATTGCTGGGAAAGTTCTTTTAAGTTCCCTATTAATCAAAAAACTCTTGGAGGGATGTGCACTGCGCTTACGTTTCGGCGTCACGAAGTGACATCGCTCTGAGAAAAAAGATATGCTGAGCATGGAGTGGTAAAGCCACTCTGTTCTTTTTATGTTTGCACATTTATCAGAGAAATAAATGCTCTATTTCCACCGTTATGTGCACAAACCTGTTTATAAACACAGTATGGGGGATAGGAAAGGTGCATATCTTTTCCGGTTCTGTCATCACAGCATTTATCAAAAAGGAGAAACAGCATGCGAACTATTAGGGCTGAAGAAATCACAGAGAACATTAAAGAGATGTGTATGGAAGCGAATATCCGTCTGGCGGATGATGTTAGATGCCGGATTGAAGATGGGATTAAAAAAGAGGAGTCTGAGATTGGAAAACAGATCCTAGGCCAGCTTGTAACGAATATGGAGATCGCGTCGACAGAGTCGATTCCAATCTGTCAGGATACCGGAATGGCGGTCGTATTTGTGAAAATCGGACAGAACGTACATATAGAAGGCGGATTTATTGAGGATGCCATTAATGAAGGAATCAGAAGGGGTTACCAGGAAGGCTATTTAAGAAAGTCAGTGGTGGGTGATCCTTTGATCCGTGAAAATACGAAAGATAATACACCAGGAGTGATTCATTATTCCATAGTGCCTGGGGAAACATTAGAACTAACAGTTGCACCAAAAGGATTTGGAAGTGAGAATATGAGCCGAATCGTGATGTTAAAGCCGGCAGACGGCGAAGAGGGAGTGAAAAACGCAGTGCTCGAGACAGTTAAGATGGCTGGTCCAAATGCGTGTCCTCCAATGGTAGTCGGAGTTGGAATAGGCGGAACATTTGAGAAGTGCGCTCTATTAGCAAAAACTGCCCTTACACGGAGTCTTAATGTAAGAAGTACGCTTCCTCATATTGAAAAAATGGAGGAAGAGCTTCTATTAAGGATCAATAACAGTGGAATCGGACCAGGCGGCCTTGGTGGAAGGATTACTGCCCTTGGCGTGAATATTGAGACTTACCCAACCCATATTGCAGGTCTCCCGGTAGCAGTCAATATATGCTGTCATGTGAACCGTCATATCACTCGTACAATCTAGGAGGAATGAAAATGAATCAGTCGGTAAAAACTCCTTTAACGAAGGAGGATATAAGAAAGCTAAAAGCTGGTGACTATGTATTTGTCAGCGGAACCATTTATACGGCCCGTGATGCTGCTCACAAGAGAATGTATGAGGCATTAAAGGAGGGAAAAGCACTTCCCTTTCCTATAAAGGATCAGATCATTTATTATTTAGGACCAACACCAGCGAGGGAGGGTCAGGTAATCGGTTCGGCAGGACCGACTACAAGCAGCAGAATGGATCGATATACGCCAGATTTATTAAAACTTGGCTTAAATGGGATGATTGGAAAAGGAAAACGTAGTGAAGCGGTACTTAAGGCAATTAAGGAAGAGTGTGCCGTATACTTTGCGGCAGTAGGAGGAGCGGGTGCGCTTCTTTCTAAGTGTATAAAGGCATCTGAAGTGATTGCATACGAGGATCTTGGAACGGAGGCAGTCAGAAAACTGACGGTTGAGAATCTTCCGGTTATCGTTGTGGCAGACTGTTATGGAAATAACCTGTATGAGAGCGCAGTGAAGGAATATTGTATTGATATGGAATAAATAGTATGTATCCATACTAAAACGATATGAATTATATTGACGAATGAATCTATTTATGTTAGATATAGAGTAAAGAGCTGTTTCTTTCTAAAGTGAACAGAAGAAAGGCGGGGATGATATGAAAATTTCAACAAAAGGGCGTTATGCGCTTCGCCTGATGTTAGATCTCGCTCTTAATAATACAGGACAGTATATTACCATTAAGAGCATCGCAGCGCGACAGGAGATCTCTGATAAATATCTTGAGCAGATTATTACGCAGCTAAGCAGGGCCGGTTTTGTAAAAAGCACAAGGGGAGCACAGGGCGGATACCGTTTAACAAAAGAGCCAAAGGAATATACAGTAGGAAGCATATTGCGTTTAATCGAAGGCAGTCTTGCTCCGGTAGCTTGTGTGGAAGAAGAGATGACAGACTGCAGCCGTTATGGAAACTGTGCAACTGCATTTGTTTATGAGCGGATTAATAATGCAGTGAATTCGGTTGTAGACAGTATCACACTGGAAGACCTGGTAGAGCGTCAGCGAAAGATCTCAGAGAACGATTATATGATCTAGATAACGATAGAAGCAGAACAGGCCGCATCCGATTGGATGCAGCCTGTTCTGCTATATGTAGATTTTTAGATAGTATTATTCAGAATGTAGTAATAATCTAAGAGTTTCTGCATATACTATCTACTGTGGCGGGCATAGGAAGTGTTTGTATTTGCTTGTATTGCAAGCAAAAATAAGAAAAATTTAAAATTTATAACAAAAATACAAAAAAAGTTGTTGACAAAGGCTTTTTCCTCTGCTATACTAATCCTTGCACTGGCGAGGTAATAACAGCCGGTAAAACTGAATAAGATTTAAAATTCAGATGTGGAGAAATACTCAAGAGGCTGAAGAGGCGCCCCTGCTAAGGGTGTAGGTCGTTCACGCGGCGCGAGGGTTCAAATCCCTCTTTCTCCGTTCTTTGTTTTTTGTAAATACGCAGGAAGCAAAAGAAAAAGCCATGCCAAGCATGGAGCTGAACTTACGGCAAGAATTGTTTATACAATTCAAAAAGAAGTTTGAAAAACTTCAAAAAGTTGTTGACAAGACTGAAAAGTCATGGTAAACTAATGAAGCTGTTTCGAAAGATTGAACAAATCAGAAAAACAAAAAACTTCAAAAAAAGCTTGACAACATAAATCAAACATGATAAAATGGACAAGCTGCTTGTGAGAACAGCAAACACATTGATAACTGAACAGTGAAACAACCTTGATATTCGTTGAGAATGAAATTTGGACTAACATCCAAATACAAATAGAACTGTGTGAGATCACATCAAACACAACCCTAAATAACAGTAACGGAACAAGATGACAAAGCTAAACTTTTTAGTGATAAGTCAGCTAAGTTCTGATACAGATTAAACTTTAATTTGAGAGTTTGATCCTGGCTCAGGATGAACGCTGGCGGCGTGCTTAACACATGCAAGTCGAAC
>SVEB01000054.1 GCA_015057635.1 Lachnospiraceae bacterium
TCTGATAATCAAGGATTCCCAAGCTTTTTGTCCGCTCATGCGTCCGAACATTCGGAACACAGATCGCTTTTGCCACGGGGCTCTTCCCTATGAGGTCCGCGCCTCACACGCCTACTTATGTCTATTCTTCTGAAGGAATTCAGGAATTTTGATACCGCTGCCTTCGGAACCTGAGTTGGTTGCCGCGTTGGTATGGTTAATTCCAGTATTCATATTATAATTTGGTGTCTGATAAGTTGGTTTTACAAATCCCTGGTGAGCAGTCTGCTGCTGGCTTGTCTCACTGTAAGATGACTTAGAGAAACCAAGACCAGAGTGTGCTACTGTATTACCAGCTGGAGTTGTAGTTGCTGCTGTATGCTGCTGTGCATAAGAAGCACTGTTTGTTGTCTGAGTATTCATAGTACCTGCGCCTGCGCCAAGGAAGTTTGTTGTCTTCATTGCTGCGCGTCTGGCTGCTTCTTCCAGACCAGTTGCAATAACTGTGATTGTACATGTATCCTGAACGCTTTCGTCATACATCGCACCGAAGATAATATTTGCAGATTCACCCGCAAGCTCCTGTACGTACGTAGCCGCTTCGTTCGCTTCGATTAAGCTGATATCACCAGAAATATTGATGATCACGTGGCTAGCACCTTCAATCGTTGTCTCTAACAGTGGACTTGTAATAGCCTGTTTAACAGCTTCTGTACACTTATCATCGCCTGTTGCCACACCGATACCGATATGAGCAATACCTTTGTCCTTCATAACAGTCTGAACATCTGCGAAGTCAAGATTGATTAAACCAGGTACGTTAATTAAGTCAGTGATACCCTGAACACCCTGCTGTAATACTTCATCTGCTTTTCTAAGTGCGTCTGGCATTGTTGTTCTACGGTCTACAATTTCAAGAAGCTTATCGTTTGGAATAACGATCAGTGTATCTACATTTTCTTTTAAACGCTCAATACCGCCGATTGCATTATTCATACGCTGTTTTGCTTCAAATTTGAAAGGTTTTGTTACGATACCAACAGTTAGAATTCCCATGCTCTTAGCAATTTCAGCTACAACTGGTGCAGCACCGGTACCAGTACCACCACCCATACCGCATGTTACGAATACCATGTCAGCACCTTTGATGATTTCACTTAATTCTTCTCTGCTTTCTTCTGCTGCTTTCGCACCAACTTCCGGCTGAGCACCAGCGCCAAGACCCTTTGTAAGTTTTTCACCAATCTGAACTACCTGTGGTGCTTTACAGTTCTTTAGATGCTGTTTATCTGTATTCACGCAGACAAATTCAACACCTAATATATTCTCTTCAATCATACGGTTTACCGCATTATTACCTGCTCCACCAACCCCGATAACAAGTATCTTTGCAGCAGAATCCGCTTCATTCATTCTTATCTCAAGCAAGGTACTTCCTCCTTCTTATACTCCATTTATTTTTCGTGACCATCCAGCCACATATGTCATTCGAGCTTGCCCCCTGACATCTAATTCCACCAATCTATCCATTTTATCATCAAAAACTGACAAAACTTACGGTCGCTGAATAGCTACGTTAACTGAATAACACCCTTTTTTCTACCTTTTTCAACATATAGTGAGTTAATTCAATTAATCTAATAATCCTATACTATATAATATCTATTATTACAAAAATAATCAAGTAGAATTTACATTTTTTATATAAATTTTGTTATTCAATCGGCGTAGCAATTATATCCGTATTCTTTTCGGTGTAATTTCTCATATCAAAGGACAGCTTCATGCCCTCTGCAGATTTTAATACCGATTTTAACGCTGCAATCTGGACATCATATGTATCCCTTTTTCCTAACAGAATCCTGCAGTCATTGCTGTACAGCGTCACTTCAAGGCTGGAATTAAAATATACCTTGTCCACCAAAAGTTCATTCTTATTGATCAGTCTTGTCAAGTTCAGAATCACCTCAAAAATACTTTTCTTTTGTACTTCTAATTCTTCATGAAGAACTATCTTGCTAAATTTTAAGCCAGAAATGATCGGTATTCCGTCCAACGGTTCATTTACACTTTCGACAATAATTCCATCCTTATCAAAGTACATATAGCCACCCATCACTTCCACACAGCCGATGACCGTCTTTTCATATACCTGTATCCTAACAGAATTTTTGTCTACCATGTCGACATCATATCGCTCAACAAATGGTATTGTGACTTCATTCCCAAATTTACTTTCTAAATACAGCATAAACGATAATTCACTTTTTCCATTTGGTAAAATGAGTGCTTTCAGCTCCTCATCCGTATATCTGGTTGATCCCTCAAATGTAATGCTGGTCAGTTTAAAATTGATACGAACCACTGCTGTTAAGATAAATAGCAAGGCCAGTATGAGTACCAGCTTGACAGGAAACGTAATCTTACGCTTCCGCGGCTTCTTTTGTATTTTTCTACCCATGTAAGCATTTCCTCCTCACTATCGTTTCTTTCCTTATTTTGCTATTCTGCAAACTGACTCTGTTACATTTGCGCCTAAACTGATTAAGTCAGAACATATATCTTCATATCCTCGCATCACATATTCCATGCCGGATACCGTAGTGACACCATCTGCCATCAGTCCCGCTATCACTAGCGCGGCTGCGCCCCTTAAGTCTTTGCCGACCACCGGAGTGCCGTGAAGCTGCTTGACTCCATAAATAATCGCTGTGCTGGTGTCTTGGCGTATCTCAATATTCGCCCCCATCTTCACCAGCTCATCTGCTACTAAAAATCGAGCTTCAAATATATTTTCGACAATTTTACTTTCTCCCATTGCAGTCGACAAAATTGCCATAAACTGCGACTGCATATCTGTCGGAAATCCCGGAAATGGTTTTGTTTCAATTTTCGACACACTTTTTAGCCTTTTCTCTCTTCGAATCAGACAATGTTCGCCTGAAAAATCGACAGAACATCCGGCCTTGCGCAACATCTTCACTACCATGCGAATTTCTTTTTCCCGTACGCCATGCAAAACCGCCGAGCCGCCTGCTCCTGCCACTGCGGTCAAATACGTACCTGCCACAATCCGATCTGCCGGAATCTTATACGTTACCTCTTTTAATTCCTGCACTCCTTCAATTTTCAAGTGTGATGTGCCGATTCCCGAAATATTGGCACCAGCCGCCACAAGAAACTCACATAATGCTACAATTTCCGGTTCCCTTGCTGCATTATATAGATTCGTCTCTCCTTCTGCCAGAACAGACGCTAATATAATATTTTCAGTCGCCCCAACGCTAGGGAATGAAAAATGAATTTTACTCCCTGTCATCTGGGCGACATTGCAATAAAGAAGATCTAAGTCTTCTTTTATCGAAACACCAAGTTTTCTTAATGCTGCTAAATGTAAATCAATTGGGCGTTCCCCAATCGAACATCCTCCTGGATAAGACACGACCGCTGTTTTTTCTCTTCCAAGAAGCGCACCAAGGAACAGGACTGATGCGCGTGTTTTTTTTGCCACCTCTCCGACTACTGCATGCTTGGATAATGTAGTTGCATCTACAATAAGAGTCTTTTTCTCCCAAGTAACAACGCAGCCTAGTTCTTCCAATATTTCAGACATGTGAAGAACATCCGAGATTTTTGGGCAGCCTTCCAATCTGGTTACTCCTTGATGTAAAATCGTCCCTGCAAGGATGGGCAATGCCGCATTTTTCGATCCCTGTATTTCGATTTCTCCAAGTAGCGGTTTTCCGCCAATTATATTTATGGAAGACATAAATGCACCTCAAAATTAGAAATATAGTATTATACTATGCCATATTCCCAAAAGAGTGCATACGCTAGGATCAAGCCTATCTCTCGTGCTGAATCTGATTCGATACCGAAAGCACGATTCCCATCTCTGCAAGAAGAACTAACAGGGATGTACCGCCGTAACTGATAAACGGCAGCGGGATACCGGTTGACGGAATGGAATTCGTTACAACCGATACATTAATAAGTACCTGTACCGCAATATGTGTCAGAACACCGGTCGCGATCAGTCCGCCATATAAATCCGGTGCATTGATTGCTACTACAAACAGTCGCCATAACAGAAGCAGGAACAGCATGATGACTGCGATTGCGCCAAACATTCCAAGTTCCTCACAGATAACGGAGAAAATCATATCATTATGTGCTTCCGGGATAAACCCTAGCTTCTGCATACTCTGGCCAAGGCCCTTTCCAAACAGTCCACCGGATGCGATTGCATATAATCCCTGCAGGATCTGGTATCCTTTTGGATGTGTTTCTACATTTCGCCATACATCGATACGCTCGCTTCGATAGGAAACACCGAATACTAAAAGTGCACCGAGGGCGACGAATACAATTCCCGAGACTATAAAGTATCCTTTTTTTCTGGAAGCAACAAAACAAATTGCTACCATAATACATAAAATAATAAGCGCTGTACTAAAGTTCTCCTTAACAACTAAGGCAAGCAGTGGTCCTACAAAGACCACTACTCGTATAAAACCAAAGAAGTTATCGAGCCGCTTGGGGGCAAGCTGAACAATATAGGAAACAAATAGCACGACACATATTTTCGTAATTTCGGAAGGCTGTAGCTTTATACCGCCAATGCCAATCCATCGCTGTGATCCACCGGTCTCTTCCCCGAGGAATAATACTGCTGTCTGAAGAATCAGACAAAAAATATATAACAGGGTAATCGGTCTCACATGAATAATCGGCATTTTCTTAATATAAAGCCGATAATCAATCTTGGATACGACAATCATGACGATGATCCCTGCCACTCCAAGGATTCCCTGTCTTCTTACAAACTTCGTAGGATCATTATAGTATTTTGCTGCATTATAAGAACTGGTAGAATAAATCATAACCAGGCCGAAGCATACCAAAAATATAATGAGGAATAACAGACTGTAGTCATAATAATTCCGTCCCTTTGTTTTCTTACCCTGTTCCATGTCTTCTCTGGTCAAATGCTCCACCTCTTTATACCATTATTTTAGGAAAGTGCATGCACATATTCTTTGAACATGTGACCACGCTCTTCATAATTCTTAAACATTCCCCAACTTGCACAACATGGTGACAGCAATACTGACTCTCCATCCGTAGCATGGGAAGCACAGAAATCTACGGCTTCTTTTAAACTTTCAACCATAACGATATCTTCAAATCCAAGTTCGCGCGCAGTCTTAGCAATCTTTTCTCTTGTCTGCCCAAGGAGCACAAGATACTTCACTTTGCCGTCAAACGCCTTGATCCATTCATCATACTCGGACTGTTTATCGTATCCGCCGCCGATTAAAAGGGTCTTTGTCTTCATAGCTTTGATTGCCTGAATTGATGCATCAGGATTGGTTCCCTTGGAATCATTGTAGTACTGCACACCATTAATGGTTGCCACGTACTCAATTCGATGTTCCACACCCGGGAATTCCTTAAGCGCCTTTTGTATACAGGACATCGGAACCTGTAACATAATCGCAATTCCTGCTGCTGCCATTACATTCTCGAAATTATGTCTTCCGAAAATCTTCAGATCTTCTGTATCTATCACAAGCTCTTCTTTTATCCCATTGTGATACATGATTTTATCTCCATCCAGATACAAGCCTTTCTCTAGCTTTCTTGCGCTGGAGAACCATAAAACATTCGTCTTAAGTTTTTCACCCATCTTGCGAAGTGTCGCGTCTTCATAATTTAAGACGCAGGTCTCATTTTCACCCTGATTCTTTGTGATATTGAATTTTGCCTCTATATAGTTTTCCATTGTATGATGACGATTTAAATGATCCGGTGTGATATTCAGAATTGCACTCACATCCGGTTTAAAATCATGAATCGTCTCAAGCTGGAAACTGCTCATCTCAGCAATTGTAACAGATTCGTCCGTTGTCTTTTTTACCATCTTTGTATACGGAGTTCCGATATTGCCTACTACAAACACTTCTTTGTAATAAGTCTTCATGATCTCGCCTACAAGAGTAGTCGTTGTTGTCTTGCCGTTTGTTCCGGTAATCGCACCGATCTTTCCTTTTGAGAACTGATAAGCAAGTTCAACCTCACCTAAAATCAAAACGCCTTTTTCCCTTAACTCATTGATAAATGGAAGATCTGTCGGCACCCCTGGGCTTAACACTGCCATATCAAGTCCGTCTACGCACTCTTTTGTCAGTTCCCCTGCCACGATTTCTCCCATAAACCCTTCTGGAAGCTTCTTTCTGATTTCTTCTTTGTTCAAATCCTCTTTCGCATCAAAAAGTATTGTGTTGGCACCGCTTTCACTAAGTAGCTCAATAGCAGCGATTCCACTAATGCCAGCACCGACAACCAATATTTTTTTATCCCTGAATTCCATAGTAATGCCTCACTTTTTTTAGTATTTGCATTTCGATTTCTAATCCTGTGCTGCTTTTTGTACACATTTTCCTCTAAAATTTGAGTCAACTCCCTAATTATAGGCTATTCCAGGTATAAAATCAAGCCACTGTTTCGCTCCACTACTTCCCCCGGAAGCGGGAACTGTTCTACTACAGTATCCCCCTCTCCGCTATAGTATACTTCACCGACCGGATAAGCCTCCAAGACTTTCTTGACTTCCTCCTCTGACATATTAACCAGATCTGGAATTTCATATGTACCAATATCATTCTCTATAATTTCTTTTTCGGAATAAACCGGTTCAATCCCCAGATATGGGAGAATGTTATCAAACACCTCTTTAATAACAGGCGCTGCGATTGTACCGCCATAATAGATTCCCTGCGGTTCATCAATCAGAACAATGGCAATTACCTGCGGATCATTTGCAGGAGCAAAGCCGATAAAAGAAGAGATATATTTTCCAGATCGTCTCGGAAGCTTTTCAGATGTAGCCGTCTTACCGCCAATCCGAAATCCCGGAAGATATGCTCTTTTACCGGTACCTTCTGCAACAACTGCCTCTAACAAAGACTTCATCGTTTCCGACGTCTGCTTGGAAATCACATTTTCCTCTGTTTCATATTTCAGCTTCTTGATTATCGTCCCTTCTGCATTGGCGATTTCCACGCCAAAATGAGGTGTCACTAATGTCCCACCATTCACCACAGCACTTGCTGCTGCCAAAAGCTGCAAAGGTGTGATCTGAAATGACTGACCGAATGACATAGTAGCAAGCTCTACAGCTCCTACATTCTCTAACTTATGTTTAATAGAATTTGCTTCACCTGGAAGATCCACTCCTGTCTTTTTTGTAAGCCCCAGACGATCAAAGTATTCATAGAACTTTTCTGCCCCAACTCTTGCTCCCAATTCCATAAAGACTGGATTACAAGAATTCTTAATACCATCCACAAATGTTTCAGCTCCATGACCAGATGTCTTATGACAACGGATTCTACGATCTTCTACAACTTTATAGCCAGGGCAGTAAAAGCTGTCATTTAAAGTTACTACCTTCTCTTCCAGGGCGGCAGTTGCCGTAATAATTTTAAAGGTTGAACCAGGTTCATATGTATCGCTGATACATGGATTTCTCCACATATTATTTAATATCGTATTTTTTTCCGCAGAAGTTAAGTCAACTCCGGCATAAAGTTGGGAAAGTTCCGTCGTAAACTTATACGGGGAATTCAAATCAAACTCCGGCACATTGACAAGCGCGTAAATCTCCCCATTTTGTGGATTCATTACAATCAAACTTACGTTATTGGCATTCTTCGCTTTCATTACCTTGGTAGCTGCCTGTTCTGCATATGTCTGAATATTCACATCCAAACTCAAATAAAGGCTGTTTCCCGGTATCGGTTCAATCCGATTCTCTGCCGCATCCTCAATCTCAATACCATGGGCGGTGGTCAGGGTCAGAATCGTCCCATCCACTCCCTGCAGATATTCATCATACTCTACTTCCAGGCCAATAATCCCCTGATTATCACTTCCTGTAAAGCCGAGCACTTTCGATGCCAAAGAAGAATAAGGATAAAAGCGTTTATAATCCTCATCCACCATTACACCGTCCAGAGACAGATTCCGAATATAATCCGCTGTTTCCTTATCCACATTTGACTTGATCCGCTCAATAGAGGAATACTTCTCAACTCGTTTCCGAACCGCCTCCTCACTTAACCCAAGAGCATTGGAAAGCGCCTTGATCACGCCTTCCGGATCTTTAATTTGATTATGTATTACCGAAATAGTACTAACCGGTTTATTCGTTGCTATAATCGTTCCATTCCGGTCATAAATCGTACCTCGTTCCGCTTTAATGCTTCTTTCTCTTTCATGCAGATCCTGAGCCCGCTCAGCATATTCATCCGATGCAAATACCATCAGATATATAAGCCTTCCTATCAGAAAAAAGACTACAAGGATAATGCAAACCACTATAATAAACAGATTTTTTCTGTTATATGACTTATATCGATTCATATCCTATTCCTTATAGATATATCTCATCGTTTTATTCTATTAGCAAAACAGGAAGAATATGAATGATTTCATAATTTTTTCACTTTTACAGACCAATCTTGTCTTTGCTTTCTTTCTTCGCCATCCTCTATAAACAGCTCTTTCCAATCCAATAACATCAAAAGGGCTATCCTGCATCTTTTACAGGACAACCCTTTTCTTTTGTCTGTTAATTTCCGTCTCCAGAAGTCTCGCTGCCTGTACCGGAAGACATCTCCGGAACTGCATCTACTGTCTGCTCATCCTCGGAAGGATCGTATACAACACCGCCATCCCTCTCTTCTCTTGCGCCGTTTTCGCCATCTTCTGCAGTGGTTTCTTCGCCAGCCTCTGTGTGTTCGTTTACTGGAAGTTCAACATCATATTCAATCTCTCCATCCGGATAGATGCCAAGGAAAGGAAGCACATCTCCTAAAATAGCAGATGTCATCTGCGTCGCAACTGTACTGCTCGCTTTCTTTTCTTCATCATCTACTTCATCAATAACAACATAACTTACAAGCTGCGGATCATTGGTAGGTACACATCCGATAAAGGATACTACATACTTTTTCGCACTTCTCGGAAGCTTCTGTGCAGTACCGGTCTTGCCACCTACCAGATACCCCTGTACCTGAGCTGGTTTTGCAGTACCAGCTTCTACTGTAAGATACATTGCTTCACGAATAAACTCACTTGTTGCCTGTGAGACTGTCTCCTTTAAAAGCACGCCGTTATTCTCAAATACGGTCGCACCCTTTTCATTGATAATTTCTTTTACAACATGTGGCTGATAATAATATCCGCCATTAACCAGGGAAGAGAACGCTGCCACCATCTGTACCATGGTCACGTTGAATGTCTGACCGAAACTTGCTGTTGCAAGGTCAGTCACAGACATAGCAGACTCTTTTAACAAAATACCGGTCGATTCACCAGGAAGATCAATGCCAACCGTGCTTCCCAGGCCAAAATGCTTCTGATAATTGATAAACATTGAATTTCCTTCCAATGCGCCCATTTTCATAAGCGCAGGGTTACAGGACTTCATCAAGGATTCCGCAAGCGTCACATATCCATGTCCGCTCTTATTATTACAATTGATTCTCCAGCCGCCTACATGTTCATAACCATTGCATAAGAACGTGGACTCCGGCGTCACCAGCCCCTCTTCTAACGCTGCAGCTACTGTAATCGGCTTAAAAGTAGAACCCGGCTCATAAGAATCACTAACACAGAAATTACGCCAAATCTGATTCAGATTGTTAAGCTTGGTTTCCTCATCCATTGCCTCAATCTCCTCATCAGAATAGAATGCAGTAAGATCATATGGATCATTTAAGTTAAACCCTTCATTGCTGGCCATTGCATAAATCTCACCCGTATTCGGATTCATCAGAATAACACCTATGTTCTTGGCACCTGTAGTTTCCATAAATTCTGCGATATGTTCCTCAACGATCTTCTGCGCATTCAAATCGATCGTGGAAACAACCGTATCACCATTTACCGCCTGCTTTTCCGTACGTTTCAGATTCAGTTCTGCATCGTAATAACCATATGTTCTGCCATTTGTTCCGTTTAAATAGGAATTGTAATACTGCTCAATCCCCCATGTACCAACATTTCCGGCACTTGTATAGCCAATTACATGACTTGCCAGACTTTCATAAGGGTAGGTTCTGAAATATTCTTCTTCAAACCAGATACCTTTTATGCTTTTACTCGCACTGCTTCGTTCTTGGAACTGACTTACCAGATCATAGCTCTGTCTCTTTAATAAGATGACATAGGAACTTGTTGATTTTTCCTGAAGAGTTGCATATAACGCAGAATAGTCCAGGCCAAACACTTCTGAAACAGCAGTCAAAGTCGGCTCCACGTTGCTCTCATTCGTCAACAATACCTTCGGATCCAGAATTACATTATATACTTTTTCACTCTTTGCAAGAGCAATTCCGTTACGATCCGTTATCGTCCCTCTTTTATATGGAACTACGCTGGATACGTAACTCTGCTGGGACAGGACCCTTTTTTCATAACGTTCCCCATCTTTATTATTCAGGTAAACCAGCCTTCCGATTAATACACACATCATTCCGATGATGACACATAGAACGAATAACAGTTTACTCTGCATACGGGCAGTAAATTTTTTCACTTTGCTGTTTTTTGTTTTTCTTCTCATTGCTAAATGCCTCTCTGAATTTTGCGAACCAAGGAGGTTTCTCCTTGTATTCCAAAGATTTTTTTCTATCAATAGAAAAAGCGCCAAAGTTTAGGCAGCCGCCTCAAGTTCCCTTCCCCAAGGAACTGTCACATTCGTGACAATGAGAGTAATCGACTGCTGACTAAGGCGCTTTACATGATACAGCCTATGGCAGGATTTTATCAATAATGGACTGTTTAATCGCCGGTATATCCTCAAACTGCCTTACATAACCGGTATCATTTCCTTCATACGTAACAACCTGGTTATTATTCGGAAATACCATTCCGAGTTCTCCTACCGCTACACGATAGATCTTATCCAAATCGATTGCTTCTGTCATGGCATCTAAAGCCGCATTATTCTTATCAGTTAACGTGCTTAACTGGCTTGAAAGAGTGACATTTTGCTTATCAAGCTGTAGAAGCTGTGACTGCATCTTTAAATAATCCAGGCATGTAAATAAAGTAACTCCCATGGCTATGGTTAAAAACGCCATTGAAAAGAAATCAATGCCTCTGCTCACTGCAGGTACACGTCTAGCTTTTTTCTGTTTTTTTCTTTGCTCTTGCCCATTTTGTTCAGGTCTCTGCTGCCGTCTCGTAACAGATTCCCGATACTCCTCTTCTTTTCGTTTTGGAGTAGCAGATAAATTCCTAGCTGTACTTCCTGTTACATAGACCGCATCTTTATATTGTCGATTCCCTCTCGCATCCATGCCATGCATCCTCACTTTCTTTCCCACTAACCCCTAATTCATCTTTATCTTATGAAATGCTTAGGTCTTTGTATGGTTTACTACACCTCCGTGTGTTTCTCAAAAATCCTTAACTTAGAACTCTTTGAACGTGAATTATATTCCATCTCTTCCTCTGATGGAATAATTGGTTTCCTTGTAATATGCTTTCCTTGGGACTTCTTTCCGCATATGCAGACTGGGAAGCTTGGAGGGCATGTACAAGGATTTTCATGTTTTTTAAAGTTCACTTTTACAATTCTATCTTCTAACGAATGGAAGGTAATAATACACAGTCTTCCATCTTCATTTAGTAACTCCACCATATCATCAAGCGTGTCTGTTAATACTTCCAATTCTTTATTTAGCTCAATACGGATTGCCTGGAATGTTTTCTTTGCCGGATGACCGGTGTTCATTCTGACCTTCATTGGTATCGCCGCCTTGATGGACTCAATTAACTGGTACGTAGTCTCAATTGGTTTTTCTGCTCGGTCTTTCACGATATGTTTCGCAATATTCTTCGCAAACTTATCTTCACCATAATCTCTGATAATGCGATACAGATCATATTCTGAGTAATTATTCACAATATCCTTTGCTGTTAACTCAGTTCTATTATCCATTCTCATATCAAGAGGTGCATCTTCTTTATAAGAGAACCCTCTTTCCGGTGTATCTAACTGATAAGAGGAAACTCCCAAATCCAACAGAATCCCATCCACTTTAGATATATTTAAATCATGAAGTACCTGCTTCATATTACAGTAATTGCTTCGAACGATTGTGACTTTATCTCCGAATTCGGCCAGTCTTGCCCCTGCTGCTCTGATCGCATCCTCATCCTGATCGATTCCGATATATCTTCCCTTATCTGAAAGGCGCTTGCATACATGATAAGCATGTCCGCCTCCTCCAAGTGTGCCATCGACATATATGCCGTCTGGCTTAATATCAAGCCCTTCAATCACTTCATCAAGTAAAACTGAAATATGCTTAAATTCTCTTCCTTCATTTGCATCCATATTTGTTACTCCTTACGCAATTAAGTTCGGCCAAAAGCTTTTGCCAGTTAGAAACTGAGTCCGAATTCCGACATGTGGTCCGCAATCTCATCCATGTTATCATAACTGTTGTTTTCATAACGTTCTTTACTCCAGATTTCGATTTTGCTAAGCACACCAACGAACACAACATCCTTTTCCAAATTGGCATGTTCTCTTAGTTTATTCGGTATTAATATTCTGCCCTGTTTGTCCACTTCACAATCAGCGGCGCCTGCCATAAAGTAACGCTGTAACTGTCTGGCCTCCCTATTCCCAGGAAGATTCTTAAGTCCGGCAACAAAGTTTTCCCATTCATCGTTCGGGTATAAGAACAAACAACCATCAAGTCCGAGTGTAACAACAAAATGATCACCCAAGTCATCTCTGAATTTAGATGGGATGATAATTCTGCCCTTTGCGTCGATTGTATGATTGTATTCACCCATGAACATGCTTACTTCACCTGCCGTTTTCGCTCCACTTTAAACCACTTCTAACTACTTTTCACCACTTTCCACCACTTGTGAGTCTATTTTATCCCACTTTACCAAAAAAATCAATAGTAGCCGGCAAAAAAAAATAGATATTATTTCCTATTAGAAACTGACGAGAGTATATCGGTTCAGCAAAAACTGACATCCCAAGCATCTGATATTCAAATTTTCGGAGGCATGATGGGACATAAAGCGCCCCGATCTTTGCCTACCAGACAAAAAATTCATTGTCTGCTATTCAAAAATCGGGACGCTTTTTATTCGTCATAAGCCGGATATTTCGAACATCGGCTACCCGGAACACCAGTTTTTTTCCCTGAACCGATACATTCTCTATTTCCTTACCACCTGCACTTTATACACTCTATCTGTTTTATATACTTATATACTTATATACTTATATACTTATATACATACCTATGTACCTATATACTCCCCCCATATACCTATATACTTATATAGTTTTGCGGTTATGCAACTATGTGGTTATGTACTCCAACAAAGATAGAAGCAAGGAGGCCAAGGATAGAAGCAAATACTTGCTTCATCCTTGGCCTCCTTATATTGGTAGAATCAAATCATTATTAGGATGCCAGCTGCTTTTTCTTCTTAATACGGAATAGTACGATTAAAATGATCGATACTACTACGAGCACAGCAGAAAGCATCTGGGATACTGCTAATGGAGATCCCCACATGAAAAGCTGATCGGTACGGAGTCCTTCTATCCAGAAACGTCCGAAACCATAACCCGCTAAATATAAAAGTATGATCTCACCGTTGAATTTCTTATGCTTGGAATAAAAAATCAGAATGATCAAAAGTCCAAGATTCCATAACGATTCGTATAAAAAGGTAGGATGTACCTGAATGTATTCAATTCCATCAACCATTACCGTATTGTTTCTGATCTGCATGATACTTTCCAATGCGGCAGGTCTTCCTGCATATCTTGCTTCTAAAGTAGCAAGGGAGCAAGTATAATCAGAGCTTACAGCCCTTAAATCCAACTGCATCGCAAGAGGTCCATCCGTATATTTTCCAAATGCCTCACGATTAAAGAAATTGCCCCATCTTCCGATAATCTGTCCAATCAATAAACCAAGCACACCGGTATCTGCAAGAAGCCCAAAATTAATTTTCTTGATCTTGCAGTATACAACACCTGTTAAAACAGCTGCAATTACACCACCGTAGATAGCTAGACCACCAGTACGAAGATTTAAAATTGACAATGGGTTATCCTTAAACTCGCCCCATGCAAATGCTACATAATAAAGTCTTGCCCCAATCACCGATATGATGATTGCATAAAGGGCAAAATCAAGATACAATTCCGGATCCTGATTCGTTCTTTTTGCCTGCCACTGCGCCACAAGCACACCGCAGACCATTCCAAGGGCGATTACAATGCCATAGAATGCAATATCAATTCCAAATAACGTGATTCCAGTACCGAAGTTATCAAACTCAATACCGATATTCGGAAATATAACGTTTGATTTCATGATCAATCACCACTTTTCTTTATACGTTGAAACGGAATAAAATTACATCTCCATCCTGAACTATATATTCTTTACCTTCGGAACGAACAAGACCTTTTTCCTTACATGCATTGTAGCTTCCCTGTTCTACTAAGTTATCGTAAGATACGATTTCCGCACGGATGAAACCACGTTCGAAATCAGTATGAATCTTTCCTGCTGCCTGTGGTGCTTTCATACCTCTTGTGATTGTCCATGCTCTTGTTTCCTGCTTACCAGCTGTAATATAGCTGATTAAGCCAAGGATATGGTAGGATGCACGGATTAACTTTTCAAGACCAGATTCCTGTAAACCAAGATCTTCTAAGAACATCTTCTTTTCTTCTTCATCTAATTCAGCGATTTCCTGTTCGATCTGTGCACAGATTACGAATACTTCAGAGTTTTCTTCTTTCGCATATTCTCTTACAGCATTTACATAAGAATTGTTTGCAGCTTCATCTGCTAATTCATCTTCGTTTACGTTTGCTGCATAGATAACAGGCTTTGCAGTTAATAAGTTGAATGTTGCCATCATAGCTTCTTCTTCTTCGTCATCCGTAACAAAGTTTTTCGCAAGCTTGCCTTCTTCTAATAATGCCTTAATCTTCTTGATTAACTCTGCTTCTTTTGCTAATGTTTTATCATTCTTAGCGCCTTTTACAACTTTTGCATAACGACGGTCTAAGATTTCAATATCAGAGAAAATTAATTCTAAATTGATTGTCTCAATATCACGAAGTGGATCGATAGAACCATCTACATGGATGATATTATCATCTTCAAAACATCTTACTACGTGAACAATCGCATCTACTTCACGAATGTTGCTTAAGAACTGGTTTCCTAAGCCTTCACCCTTGCTTGCACCTTTCACTAGACCTGCGATATCTACAAATTCGATTGCAGCTGGAACGATTCTTTCTGTTCCATAAAGCTTTCCTAATACGTCAAGTCTCTTGTCTGGCACTGGTACAATACCTACGTTAGGGTCGATTGTACAGAATGGATAATTTGCAGACTCTGCTCCTGCCTTTGTTAAAGAGTTAAATAATGTACTTTTACCTACATTTGGTAAACCAACGATACCTAATTTCATATGATTTTTTCATACCTTTCTTTCGTTTTATTCTGAATCATGACTTAAATTAATCATGCGCCTCTACAACATAAAATATTCCGCTTTCCAATCGAATCACAGCCCTTTCCTCAACAATCTCATTGCTGATTCCTAAGCTGTCACCTTTTAACATAAGGCGATCCTCAAGCGGATATTTAAAACCTTCAAGCGTCACGCCGCTTACTCTCTCTGTAAACGGAAGAAGAGAGATGTACTTGCCATATACCTCTTCTTTTTTTAAGACATGGGTTCGGTCAATCAGATAAATCTTATTTGAATCATCTAGTATATAACCATTTATATCATGTTTTAGCAGTAGTTGCAATAGTTCGGTATTGGCAAGAGTATGATCAAAACGTCCTCCCGTCGCACCAAGAACTGCAACTTCTGTACTGCCGATTTCAATTGCCAGTTCAAATGCAATCTGTGTATCTGTCGCATCTTTCTCCGGCTTATATGTCTTAAAGGCGATCTTTTCATTCTGCTGATAGGATAAAAGCAGATCATTACTTACTGTATCAAAATCCCCTACGACATAGGTCGGTACTAATTGTAACAAATCTGCGTACATAAGTCCATTGTCTACCGCAATTATTTCATCAAAACTTTTATCATTAAGATACTTCTTCGCGAAATCCACGGACAGTTTCCCGCCTGTCAGAATAAGTGTCCTCTTCTGTCCTGCCATATGCTTCTTTCCTAGCTTTCCTTAAATATTTTCTTAAAGGCATCAATATTGCTTTCAATATCCCCTTTGTATACGCTTGTTCCGGCAACTAATACATTCGCTCCCGCTTCCATGATTTCTTTTACGTTGTCAAGTGTCACACCGCCATCTACTTCAACATCCGGATTAACACCTGCTTCATCAAGCATCTTTCTTAAATCCTTTAGTTTTTTGATTGTCGCCGGAATAAACTTCTGTCCACCAAATCCCGGATTTACGGACATAATAAGAATCATGTCAACTTCGGTCAGTACATATTCCAACACATTAAGAGGAGTAGCCGGATTTAGGGCAACCCCCACTTTAATGCCTGCTTCCTTAATTGCGCGTATGGTACGATTTAAATGCTTGCAGCTTTCTGCATGTACGGTGATCATGTCCGCTCCGCATTTTACAAAGTCATCCACATAACGGATTGGCTCCTCAATCATAAGATGCACATCAAAGAAAAGATTCGTATTTTTACGGATTGCGGAGATGACTGGCATACCAAAGGAGATACTTGGGACAAAACTGCCGTCCATAACATCAATATGCAGATAATCTGCTCCTGCCCTCTCTGTTTTCTGAATCATTTCTCCAAGGTTATTAAAATCAGCTGCTAATATGGAAGGGGATAATTTATACATAATTCTTACCTTTCTAAAAATAGTCTATTATCATACTGAAGTGCATGTAATTCCTTACGGATCTACATGCACTCGTATAAAACCTAATATTTTTTCACGTTTTTTAATTCTTCGTATAGTAACTTATAGTTCTCATAACGGGTTTTGTGAATCTTACCCTCTGCGATCGCTTCTTTTACCGCGCAGTTCGGCTCATTGATATGAACGCATCCTAGAAAACGACATTCATCTGCATATTTCGTAAATTCAGGAAAATAATCTTTTAACTCCTCTTTCTCCATACTTGCAAGAAACATAGAGGAGAATCCGGGAGTATCCATAATATAAGTGCCTTCACCTAAATAAAACAGTTCGGAATGTCTTGTCGTATGCCTTCCTCGTTTAATCTTCTCACTTATGCTTCCGGTTTCCATATTGGCATCCGGATTCAGCTTATTAATCATGGAAGACTTTCCAACACCGGAAGGCCCCGCTAAAACAGTCGTCTTGTGTTCTAACATCTTATGGATCTGATCTAACCCTTTCTCCTCGGCTACGGATGTAAATAGAACGGTACATCCAGAGTTTTCATAGATCTGTTCGATTCGTTCCTGTTCTTCTTTCGTGATTCTATCCACTTTATTAAAGCAGATGATTGTCGGGATTCCCTGACTTTCCATCATAACGAGGAAACGATCCAAGAGATTGAAGTTTGGAGCTGGGTCTGCTGCCGCAAAGATCACGAATGCCTGATCCGCATTGGCAACCGCCGGACGGATCAGCTCACTCTCCCTCTCTAATATACCGACGATGTTGCCAACCATAGCTTTTTCATCCAGTACATCAATCTCTACATTATCTCCGACTAAAGGCTTGATCTTCTTATTTCGAAAAATCCCTTTTGCCTTGCATTCATATAACCCGGATCCTTCTACATTCACATAGTAAAATCCGGCAATTCCTTTAATAATCTTACCTTGCATTTAATATTTCTCCGCTGTCAGATTCACACTCCAGCTCTGTTCGGTATATGGTGTGCCGTTGATATACATTGTCACAATACCGCTTCCTTCTTTGATTCCTTCAAATGATACAGTATATGGGAAGTCGGAATAAGACAGTGTCTTTGTTATGATTTCCATTGCTTCGCCATCCTGTGTAAGTTCTAAGTAGATCTCACCGGATTCACCTTCCGCAAATGGATTATAGGTGATTGTCACCTTACCTACAAAACGAGTCGCACTTCCGCCTGTTTCTGTTGACTCTTCCGGAACAGGGGTTGGTGTTGCAGTTGGCTCCGTTGTTGGTATTGTCGGTACCGGAGTTGGAGATGCGGTCGCATTATCCGGACCGGTGCTGATGGAAATATCAATCGTAGTTCCCTTTGGAACACTCTGTCCTGCTGTGGTGCTCTGGTAAGAAACGGTTCCTACCGCATACTGTGTGGAGCTTACCGGACTTACCTTGCCAAGAATCAGACCTTTTTCTGCAAGACGTTCTTCTGCTGCTGCCTGTGTCAGACCAATTAATAATGGTACTTCTACAGATGTGACAGCTGGGCCTTCACTTACATAAATAGTGATCTTATCTCCTTTTTTGGCTGTTGTGCCCTTTTCCGGGTCTGTCTTGATTACCATGTTGGCCCCCACTTCTTCATTAGACTGATAAACTGGGTCCGCCACTACAAATCCCTGTGCCTCTAATGTCTGAATTGCCTGATCCATAGAGACGCCATAGACATTTGGCACTTCCGCCGTCTCAGCACCAATACTTACAGTCAGCTTAATATTAGAGTTTGATACGATATCGCTTCCGGAAATCGGATCCTGCTTTATCACATATCCTGCCTCATATTCAGAAGAATATTCTTCAATCGTTGTAATATTGAAGTATTCGGATACTGCACGAAGTGATTTCACAGCCTCATCATATACAAGACCAACTACGTTTGGAACTGTTACCACTGATTTATCCGGCTCTGCTTCCTGCGTAATCTCCGGTGTCGGTGTTTCACTGATGATCGGTGTTGGTGTCAATTCCTCATTAGAGCTTGACTTACCGAAAAATCCCATGAATTTTCCAACTACAACAATGATAACAACTGCAATTACAGCAATCATTACAATTGATCCGATGGTAAGGACTTTCTCAAGCTTCGTGTCCACGCTGTCTAAATCCTCATCCTCTTCACTCGCCACCTTTTTCGGTTCTTCCTTAACAGGAGGCTGATACGTGTCCGCTACTGATTTAGTCGCGCTTTTAATATGATGCATCTCATCATCCGTCAGATGAATTGTCGGAGAATCCGTCACGACGCCAGTTGTCAGCTTTACGAAATCGCCGTCTGGATTTGTGATGGATTTCTTTAAGTCGTGAATCAGCTCTGCGGCTGTCAAATATCTTCTTTCCGGCTTCTTCTGCATACA
>SVEB01000002.1 GCA_015057635.1 Lachnospiraceae bacterium
GTCATTTTCCAGTTTGCTCTACGACTGTCTCTTCTTGCTTTGGAATGTTTATTCTTTGGACAAATTGCTCCCATTGATTACACCTCCTTAAAGTTGTTAAATATATCTCGGATAACAGCCATTCTTGGGTCTAGTTCTGTGCGGTCACAGCCACACTCACCCTGATTCAGGTTTGCGCCGCATTTCTTACAGATGCCTTTACAGTCATCCTTACACAGAACCTTCATTGGGAAACCAATCAAGACTTCGTCGTAGATAAGTTTATCTACGTCTAAATCGTATCCGGTAATATAATTTGTTTCATCTAAATCCTCGGTACGCTGTTCCTCGGTCAGATTAAAATCGATTTCTTCTCTGACATTAATGTCAAATGGAATCGAGACGTCACTAAGACATCTGTCGCAAGGAACGGTTAATACTACGCTTGCCCTCGCCTCAATCAAGACCTTCTTATTGCCTAAATTGGAAATCTTCAAGTCTACATTGCTTTTCTGCTGTACGGCATAAGCCTCACCATTAATCTCGAATGAATCGAGTTCAATCGGAACACTCATGTTTCGTACACCTTCAGTCACATTCATGATCTCGGATAATTGAACTAGCATACTAACTCCTGTCTTATACAAAGCGCATTATAAACGCCCCAAAAATTCACACTGATAGTATTATAACCATAACAAATTATTTTGTCAACGATTATTTCACAGATAAATAAAACTTCATACAAAATTCGACTTTTGTATGAAGTTTTATTTTTATATCAGTTTGAAAAGTACGGGTTGCCCTGTCGAATTACTCCAACAGTCTGCCTTCTTGCATCTACTATACTAAATTATACAAGAGCTACAGTTTCTCTGCAGATTGCAAGTTCTTCGTTTGTAGGAATAACCATAACTTTAACTTTAGATTCTGGCTTAGAAATAACTAATTCCTGGCCTCTCTTAGAGTTTAATTCCTGATCAAGCTCTACACCTAAGAATCCTAAGTGAGCTGCTACTGTATTTCTGATGTTCTTATCGTTTTCACCAAGACCTGCTGTAAATACGATTGCATCTACGCCGTTCATAGCTGCGATATAAGAACCAACATATTTAGCTACACGGTATCCGTATACTTTTAAAGCTTCTTCTGCTCTTTCGTTACCTGCTGCTGCTGCTTCTTCAAGATCTCTGAAGTCAGAAGATACGCCGGACATACCAAGTACACCGGATTTCTTATTTAAGATGTTTGTAACTTCTTCAAGAGAAAGGTTTTCTTTCTTGGAGATGAATTCAAGGATCGCTGGATCAAGATCACCAGAACGTGTGCCCATGATTAAACCTTCAAGTGGAGTCATACCCATAGAAGTATCGATAGATTCACCGTTCTTTACAGCGGAAACACTTGCACCGTTACCAAGGTGGCAAACGATGATCTTAGAGTTCTTAGGATCTAAACCGCCAATTTCCATAGCACGACCGGATACATAGCTGTGGCTTGTTCCGTGGAAGCCGTATCTTCTTACCTTATATTTGTCATAGTATTCATGAGGAATACCGTAAAGGTAAGCTTCTTTAGGCATTGTCTGATGGAAAGCTGTATCAAATACTGCTACCATTGGTACGCCTGGAAGGATGTGTTCACAAGCATCGATACCGATTAAGTTAGCTGGGTTGTGAAGAGGTGCTAAATCGTTGCATTCTTCAATTGCTTTCTTAACTTCTGGTGTGATTACTACGGAGTGATTGAATTTTTCACCACCGTGAACAACTCTGTGTCCAACTGCGCCGTTTCATCAAGAGATTCGATTGCTTTGTAATCTGTAAGCGCTTTGATTACGTTCTTGATTGCAACTTCGTGATTTGGAAGAGCATCTTCTAATACGATTTTTTCTCCTGCTTCTGTCTTATGAGTTAAACGTCCATCGATACCGATTCTTTCGCATAAGCCTGTTGCAAGTGCTTTTTCTGTTTCAGAATCGATTAACTGATACTTTAATGAGGAACTACCACAGTTAATTACTAATACTTTCATCGTATTTCTCCTTATTTTTAAGTCTGATTCATAATTTTGCGGCATATGCCGCTTTATATAGGGGATGGGCAAAAGTTTCCCCTGAACTAAGAGAGCTACTCCAAAGAGTAGCCCCTTAGATACTAACATGTTAAATAGTGCTTGTAAACAGGTAAATATCTGTTTTTACTATTTCTGAGCTGCAGCCTGAACAGCAGTGATTGCGATAACACCAACGATATCTTCAGCGGAACATCCTCTGGATAAATCGTTAACTGGTGCTGCGATACCCTGTGTGATAGGACCGTAAGCTTCTGCCTTAGCAAGTCTCTGAGCTAATTTGTAGCCGATGTTACCTGCATCAAGATCAGGGAAGATTAATACGTTAGCTTTACCAGCGATGTCGCTGCCTGGAGCCTTAGAAGCACCAACGCTAGGAACGATAGCAGCATCTAACTGATATTCACCATCGATCTTATATTCTGGATATAATTCTTTTGCGATTCTTGTAGCTTCTACTACTTTATCAACGTCAGCGTGTTTTGCGCTTCCCTTTGTAGAGTGAGAAAGCATAGCTACAACTGGTTCTTTTTCTACTAATAATTCGAAGCTCTTAGCAGAAGATCCAGCGATTGCAGCTAATTCTTCGCTTGTTGGGTTCTGATTTAAACCTGCATCAGAGAATACGAATGTGCCATCAGCGCCGTATTCACAGTTAGGAACTACGATTACGAAGAATGCAGAAACTAATTTTGTGTTAGGAGCTGTCTTTAAGATCTGTAAGCAAGGTCTTAAAGTATCAGCTGTAGAGTGGCAAGCACCAGATACCATACCGTCAGCATCGCCCATCTTAACCATCATTACAGCGAATGTAATGAATTCTGTTGTTAAGATTTCTCTTGCTTTTTCAGGTGTCATACCTTTTGCTTTTCTAAGTTCAACTAATTTTTCAACATAAGCGTCTAATTTATCTGTAGTACTTGGATCTACGATAGTAGCCTTAGAGATATCTAAGCCTTCGGAATTTTTCTTTACTAATTCTTCACTACCAACTAAGATAATGTTAGCGTTGCCTTCTGCTAATGTCTTAGCAGCTGCTTCGTATGTTCTTCTATCCTCAGTTTCAGGTAATACGATAGTTTTGATATTTTTTCTTGCTCTTACTTTGATGTCATCAATAAATCCCATGATCGTTTAACTCCTTTCAATTCCTCTGTATTAATGATTTCCTATTTTTCAATTCTTAACTCAGAAATCACGGATGAAAGCTTCGGTATTTTCTTCCTTATAGTCTAAACGCCAAGAAAGCGCTTTCGTCTGTCTATTAAACAGCAAAAAAATGGTGTGTTAAAAAGATGTCATAATCAAACATCTTTCCACACCTACACCCAGCTTTTCCATACAAGTTAATTTTTATTATAATACGTTCGCCTAAATGTGACAACCCTTAATTTTGTAAAGGGTTTCAAATTTATTAAAATTATGGCCTAATAACCAGCAAAAACCTCGTATTTATGGTTTGAATTACCAAGATTCTCAGAAATTAACTTTCCATATCATGGCATATTATCTATTTCCTAATACAAATCTCCCCATTATTATGGAAGATTTGTATGCTTTCCTATTTATAAATGGCAGATCCGGCAATAATGTGATATGATAAGGCAATGAAAGGTGGTTTAAAACAAATGAAAACGATCGGAATTGTAGTAGAATACAACCCGTTTCATAACGGACATTTCTATCAGATTGAAAAAGCAAGACAGCTTACCGGCGCAGATGCCATAGTTGTCATTATGAGTGGTGATTTCGTGCAGAGAGGAACCCCTGCCATCATCGATAAATATGCGAGAACAAAAATGGCCTTAGAGCATGGTGTAGATTTAGTCATTGAGCTGCCAGTCCTCTATGCCACTGCCAGTGCCGAATACTTTGCAAAAGGTGCTATTCAGATCCTAGACGGCTTAAAAATCATTGATACCCTTGTCTTTGGAAGCGAATGCGGCGACATTTCCCTGCTGACTGAAATCAGCCAGATTCTCGTAAATGAACCCGAAGTCTTTCGTGAAAAGCTAAAAGAATATCTAAAAACAGGTGAAACTTTCCCTGCTGCCAGAAAACTTGCTCTCCACGACTACTTAAGCGCCCATCATGACGATGCTGCTTTCCTTGAAAAAGCAGACGAAGTACTAGATCATCCCAACAACATTCTTGGAATCGAATATATTAAAGCACTCCTTACCATAAAAAGCACCATCACTCCCTTTACCATTAAACGAGAAGGTGCCGGCTACCATGATACAGACCATACGAGAAAATTCTCCTCTGCTACCTCCCTGCGGAAGTTTTTCCATAACATTCCTCTTACTGATACCGCAGCAAGCAAGCTCATAACCGAGTCTCTTGCCGACCAGCTGCCAAATGCATCCCTGCGTATTCTCACATCTGAATACCAGAGAACCTTCCCGGTTGATGCCAATGATTTCTCTTCGCTTCTCTATTACCGGCTCAGCCAGGAAACAAAAGAAACCCTAACCGCTTATGCGGATGTAACCGAAGACCTTGCAAACCGTATCATGCAACTCATCCGTCCAGGCATTACCTATCATGCCTTTGCCGAAGAGCTAAAATCCCGTCAGTACACCCTGACCCGAATCAGCCGTTCCCTCCTTCACATCCTGCTTGGAATCCGCCAGGAAGACCTAAACGCGTTCCTATCCGATCCCGATTCCCGTTATGCGAGAATCCTCGGCTTTAAAAAGTCCTCCTCGCACCTTTTAAAATCCTCCAAGCAGAAGGAAGGCATCCCAACCATCCTAAAAACCGCCGATGCCTCCAAACTCCTATCCGCCTCCGCCCTGTCCCTCTTCATCCATGACATTCGCGCCGCCCACCTCTACAACCAGGTTGTCTTCACCACACATCACACCCTCCTAAAAGACGAATACACCCACGGCCCTGTCATCTTCTAATTCCACACTCTCCCCCTAAACTCTCCCCCCTCACATCTCCTAAAAAGCCCGCCAGCCGGGCTTTCCTTTTTCCCCTTTTTGTTTTCTCTTCTTCCTTCTCCGTCCTTGCCTCTTTTCCTTCTATCTCCTTTTCCTCCAATCCTTTATTCATTTTCCTATCCCGAGCTTTATTTTATTTTTCTTATTTTGATCCCACCCTACCCTTGCCTTTGTACTTGTTTCTATCCTTATATATCTTCTTGCCTTGATCTTTTCTTTGTTTTTGTCTTTGATTCTATGCTTGCCTTTGTCTTTGCTTTTATCTTTGCTCTTATCTTTGCTTTTGTCCTCGCTTTTGTCCTCGCTTTTGTCTTTGCTTTTATCTAGTATGGCCGCTCTCAGCCGCCCACCTAGTGCATCACCGCCCAGGGAGCTGAGGCGGAAATGGGACCGGACGGCGTGCCAAGAGGCGGCGGGGCGGCAGTGCTATATTTTTCGGGATGTCCGGCTCATGACGAACAAAAAGCGTCTGCATTCTTTGAATAGCAGACAGTGCCCTCCTGTCTGATAGTCGAAGAATGCAGACGCTTTTTGTCCGCTCATGCGTCCGAACATCCGAAAAATATAGTGCTGCCGCCCCGCCGCCTCTTGGCACGCCGTCCGGTCCCATTTCCGTCTCAGCTCCCGTCCGTCTGCTTCCCCCGTCCGTCTGCTCCTCAAAACCCAGATAAAATATTCATAGCATGGCAGAAGCCTCATAGATTATAGTAAAGATGGAAAAATGGTGGAATATGAAAAACACAACCAAAATAATTACAAAGAAAAGGGCCCTCAAAGCAGGACTACTGCTCCTTCTTATAGCGATGCTTTTTCGGCCTACTATCGCCTTAGAGGGGGCAAAATCCGGTCTGCTTCTCTGGTTCAACACCGTGCTTCCCACTCTGCTCCCCTTTATTATAATATCCAGCCTCATCGTCAAACTACAGATCACAAGAATCCTCTCGAAAATCCTATACCCCCTGCTAAAGCATCTTCTTCCAATCAGTCAAAATGGAAGCTATCCAGTCTTTATCGGTTTTCTCTCCGGCATCCCGGTGGGAGCCAAAACGGTAGCGGATCTACGTTCTGCCCATGATATCAGCCTGCCAGAAGGCCAGTACCTGCTTGCCCTGTGTAACAATGCAAGCCCTATGTTCATCTTAGGCTACATCTGCCAGACACAGTTAAGTCTTCCAAATACCGGCATCATTCTAATTGGAATCATTTATCTGTCTGCCATTATCAGCGCTGGTCTGCTTTCTATTGTAAACTTGAAAAAGAGCAAAAAAAATTCTCCGTCCTATTCAGACGAAGACGCATATCGAATAACATCAAATACAACTCTAAAGAAAAGTACCCTGCATGCTGCCGCACTGCCACAAAGTTCTCCGGTTACACCGGATGCACTCACTCTGCCCAAAAAAGAGCCGTTTCGATTTGCTCAGTTTGATGAGGCCATTCTAAGCGGATTCGAAGTTGTCACGAAAGTCGGTGGTTATATCATCCTCTTCTCCGTACTGGCAAACCTCATTGGAGCGCTTCCATTTCTAAATAGAAGCTACACAGCTCTGTTAACCGGCATTTTAGAAATCACTACCGGCATCCATAACATTGCAGTTGCTTCCTTTACCATACAAAAAAAGATAGTCCTGATTTCCACCATCACCGCATTCGGCGGCCTCTCAGGGCTCGCTCAAACGGGTTCTGTATTAGGAGACTCAGGGCTATCTGTAAAGACCTACTTTCTGACTAAACTAGTAAGCGCAATGTGTGCCTTTCTATTAAGTTCTCTCTATGTAGGTTTCCTTTTTTAATCAATATCTTCAAGGAAAGTATTTTCATCAAAGTTATAACCTTCACTATTGCTGTTATCCGTATATTCAGGAGTTGTAGTCTCGGCTGCAACTTCTTCTTTTACCTCCTGTACGCTGTTTGCTACAGGATGTAACTGATCTGTGATCTCTTTTTTGTTGTTCACAACAATATCAAGATTTGCTTTCAGCGAGTTCACTAAATTCTCAGAATATGTTCTGGATGTCTCGAATGCATTACCTAAAATATTCTGAACATCGTTTAAAATCTCTTCCGTATATGCTAATGCTCCGGTACGAATCTGGTCCGCATCTGCCTGCGCGCTTCTAAGCATTGCTTCTGCCTGTGCGCTTGCACTGCTTACCATCTCGTTCGCCTGATAATATGCCTGCTGCATAATCTCATTATCGTTTACTAAAGATTTCGCCTGTTCTCTTGCTTCCTCCTGAATTCTCTGTGCTTTTTCTTCTGCATCCGCAAGAATGGCATCGCGATTTGCGATAATCTTCTGATAACGCTTGATCTCATCCGGAGTTCTAAGTCTTAACTCATCAAGCAGATCATATAACTCATCTTTTGGCACAACAACCTTTGTCTGAGAGAGTGGCTGCATCTTGCAGCTTTCAATGAATTCATAGATGTCCTCAATCAATTGTTCAATTCTGCTTACTCCCATTTTATTCACTCCTCCTTATCTTGTACTTATCACGTACTAAGTCAACAATGCTCTCTGGCACGAATTTGGAGATATCCCCGCCATAACTTGCAATCTCTTTTACGATGCTTGAACTCAAGTACGAATATTCGACACTTGTTGTTAAAAACATCGTATCGATATCCTCATCCAGTTTGTGATTTGTCTGAGCAATTGTCAATTCATATTCAAAATCTGTAATTGCACGAAGTCCTCTTACGATTACAGTTGCGTTTCTTTTCTTGGCAAAATCTACGGTAAGACCATCAAATGCCTCGACTTTCACGTTTGGTATATCACTTACTACTTTCTCAATCAGCTTCACACGCTCTTCGGCGCTAAATAAAGGTACTTTTGAACTATTCTGCAGTACACCGATAATCAGCTCGTCCATCAGCTTCGCAGAACGTTTGATCACATCCAGATGACCAAGGGTGATCGGATCAAAGCTGCCTGGATAAATTCCTACTCTCATGCTATCCTCCAAGAACTCTTTGGCAACTTTTAGTTACCTATCTTTTTTCTATAAACACATGTTTATTGGTCTTATATTGTTTTTCTTTGTATACCGCTAAAGAAGTTCCTTCTAAGTACTCAAATGTTGTCTCATTAGAAGCTTCTACAACAATAATGGTATCTTCATCTATAATATTGGACTGATCGAGCCGCAATAAAATCTCTTTTTCATGCAGATGGTTAAATGGCGGATCCATAAATACAATATCAAATCTTTTGCCTTCTGATTCCATCTGTCTTACTACGGATATTGCGTCACTATTCATGACACGTGCTTTTTCTTCTAAATGGGTCGCCTTTACATTGCTTCTGATGCATTCTAAGGCATTCTTATTCGTTTCCGAAAAAACCGCTGCTTTCGCTCCTCTGCTTAATGCCTCAATTCCAATCGCACCGCTTCCACTGAACAAATCTAAAAACTGTGCATCTGCCACGTATGGGCTTAATACATTAAATAAGGTTTCCTTTGTTCGGTCAGTTGTTGGTCTTGTCTCTAAGCCGTCCGGCGTTCTAAGCTGTGTTCTTCTTGCTGTTCCAGCGATTACTCTCATTCATTTGCACCCCAAAATAAACTTTTCTTCTGCCTCTGAATGACAGACGTATGTGTATGAAATACATGGCCTCCATACATATATTCCTATTGTAGTATATTATTTAGTTTTGTCAACTTGTTTTTGCAATATGTATTACCTGTATCTACAGGGATTGTGGAGTATTAGAAGGATTTCGACAGCGTTCGATGATTCATTAAAGCTCCAGTCTGTCTTCCTTGTTTCAGGAAGACAGACAGAGCCGAATATAAAACGGCAGAGCATCGTTTAATATGCTCCACCGTTTCTATTCTCTGCAGCAATAGATTACCTTTCAAAGTAGTCCATACGCTATCTATCCAATGATTCTAAAATTAATCTTTCCAATGCAACCAGATCCTTTCCAACTTTTCTTGTTAAAAATCACCAATTACTTCGATAAGACGTACAACTTAACCAAGTCCTTTCCTTGCAAATTATTTCCTAGCTGTCTGCGTTATTTTGATAATCTGCTTTTCCATTTCCTTACGCTAAATTGTATATTTCAGAGTCTCACTAGATATTCAGAAAATATTCCGTGCTATTTGCCGGCCATCTTTTCTTCCTGAGCCTGGATCATTTTCTTGACCATATATCCGCCTACGCTACCATTCTGGTAGGATGTGAGGTTTCCGTTATAGCCATTTGATAATGGTACTCCTAATTCGGAAGCTACTTCCATTTTGAAACGATCCATTGCTTCTTTTGCTTCTGGAACTTCTACTCTGTTTCTACTACTCATAATAAACTCCTCCATTTCTCTTGCTGACCTTCTGTCCATTACAACTAGCTTGCAGCGATTGCTGTCTGTGGTCAGATAAGATTGTGTTGTTGTTTGTTACACCCATATTATGTGCAGAGAATCAGATAATACACTGGGAACTTTTTCAAAATACCCTCTTTTTTATATTTCTAAAAATTTGCCGTTTTCCCTTAACCATGCTCTCCAAGCCTTATAATCTGGCATAATTCGTTCTACTTCGTGCCAAAATGCCTGGGAATGATTCATTTGAATCAAATGACAAAGCTCATGGACTACAATATAGTCTAGCACTTCTTTTGGGGCAAGCACACATTTCCAATTAAAATTCAAATTGCATTTGCTCGAGCAGCTTCCATAACAGCCTTTCTGTTCCTTGATACGAATGGTATTATAGGTTTTTCCAGTATACGGAATATAATGATCTACCCGTTCCTGAAATCGGATTTTTGCCGCACCCCGAAACCATTTTACAAAAGCAGGACGAAGCTTATCCGGATCCATTGTACCGGTCCTTACATGAAAGGATTCGCCGTCATAACGGATTTCAATTATAGATAGGCCTTCTTCAAAGTGCATATGAATGGTATGATACGTTCCTTCGTACAGAATCCTGCCACCATCTTTCAGGCTGTTATTCTTGCGCTCCGTCATTTCTTCAAAGCGCTTCTCATTCTCGGTCACCTTTTCATAAATCCATGGAAGTTTTGATGCAACAATCCGTTCCACCTCTTTTTTGCTTACACCGTGCGGAATTCGGATCGTAACGGCTCCGTCTTTCGTTACAACAATCCCGATTGTCTTTCTTCTTGCTTTTACAACCGCATAGTTAATCGTCCTGCCATTGTATGTAATCATGTTCTGTTCCATGTCATTCACTACTTCTTACCGTTCCTTTCCCGATACCTGCCTTTTGTTCTTATTTTATCAAAGGCACCTTAAAAAGTCACGAACGTTTTAGGACAATGCATTTGCAATCTTTTCCTCTTTTCGCTATAATATGTTTAAACTCTAGGATTGAAAGGATTGTTCAATGAATATTTTAGTAAGCGCTTGCCTTTTAAATGTTGCCTGCCGCTATGACGGACTCGCAAAAGGTAATGAACAGGTTCAAAATTTAATGAAAAAACATACTTTAATTCCCGTCTGTCCGGAACAGCTTGGCGGCCTTCCGACTCCAAGACCGGCTTCCGAAAGAGTCGGCGATCGCGTGATGACAGCAGACCGGAATGATTTCACAGATGAGTTTGTCAAAGGGGCAGAGGAAGTATTACGCCTTGCAAAACTTTATGACTGTCACTACGCAGTCTTAAAAGAGAAGAGCCCTTCCTGTGGAAAAGGACTGATCTATGACGGCACTTTTTCCGGTCACCTCACTTCAGGAAACGGCATCACAGCTGACCTTCTTACCAATCACGGCATCCACATATATGGGGAATCACAGATTGCTGTTTTACTTCAAGAAATTGAAGAAGAAGGACGAGTGTCGGAGAAAGACAAAGCGTGATTTATTATGTGAGTTTTTTAGGCGGAATACGTCTTTCTTGGTTTGGGGTCGTATATAATGAAGTAAGAATGTTTTTATGAAGGTGATGTGGGCATGTTACCACTGTGCATTGCATTTTCCGGAGGAATGCTTATTTTTTTAGTACTGATTCCGCTTTATATCGGAAGCAAGCTGAATTCACTGATAAAGGCTGTATCTGCAGGGATTAAAGGTATTTCCAGCTTGATTGCGATTTCGTTCGGGGTGGCTGGTATGATTAAGATGGTTTATTATTCGGATGGAATAAACTATACCGGTCTGATAAATGATGTCTGGCTTTTAGCCGGCCTTATTTTGTGCTTGGCAGGCGATGTAGCACTTGTTTTTTCGATCACGGCAGGCGGAAGCTTATTTACTCTAGCCCATATAAGCTACATTATATTTTTCCTTCGGGTAGGAAGTTTTACACCGGTCTCTATTCCCATCTTTTCTCTTTGCGTGGTAGCTGTTATGTGCAGTCTATATCAGTATATGGGTTCTGTGGGAAAGAATAAATTTCGTCTGATTGCATATGGCGCTGTAATTCTTGCAAACTGTTCCATCGGCATTATACTCCCATTCCAGATTGGCATTAACGGCTTTTTGCCTGCAATCGGATGCGTCCTTCTTGGAGTATCAGACTATACGCTGCTTCGCAATACGTTTGTCCAAAAAACGGTACTGTCAGACTGCATTTCCCTTAATACTTATTACGCTGGACTTTTCCTGCTTTCTTTAAGCCTCTACCTGAAAGCATTTCTTGTCTTCTAAACTCTCTATATAAGTACTGTTAGGCACATCCACAAGACTTAAGGGCTTTCCGGCGAATCATCCCATAATCGAAGGGATCGTATTCGCCAGAAGGCCCTTACTCATCATTTCTAATATGATAACTTAATTTAAAAATTAGCTTATAATAACCTCTTTAAAGACATTTCTTCTTTAAGGTACAGCGGTCTTTCATTGTGCAGGACTCACAGCGAGTACCTCTTTGTGTCTCTTCCTCCACTTCTTTTATTCCCTCTGTCCGCTTCTTAAGGCCAATAAAACCGGTTACGGACTTTACCGGGACAAGCAGGAAGTTCTCATTGCATGTAAGACCAATTTTTTCTTCTGCATTCACAAGTTTTAAAAACTCTGCCTGTGTCTCAATTGGAAGATCACCATATCCGATTCCAAACTGCCAGTTTATCCTGTAATCGGGATATTCCTGTTTTAACTCTTTTTCAATTTTTTCCCGTACCCGTTCAATTCCGGCATTAGCGGCAGCATCTAGCAAAAGAGCATCTAACATGCTCGTTTTCTGGGTTGCTTCGATTAACTCATCCACCTCTTTGCCTAATGTGGCACAACCAAGTGATACAAGCTCGCATCCTTCCAGATGCTTTTTAATGGATTCGCCCTTTAATTCCAGGCCATGCCCGGCAATCCAGAGCCTGTTCTCTTCTCTCTCAATGGGATACACCTTATAAAAATACTTTGGAACCGCTGCTTCAATCAGCTGCTGCTCACAGTAAGCGATATCCTCTGCCATAACCTCATCCGGCCTGTTCTCTCCATATCCTAAATAATGAAGCATCTCTTCTCTATTGAGCAGTTCTTCTTTTTTCATAGGTATTCCCCCTCGTTAAAATGTAATTCAGTTCTTAAAGCCTATCGATAGTATTCATTTAAAAATGCCTTCAGATGCCTTTTATAAAGCGTACGGTTTATCACACAGGACTCCGCATGCTTTGCGCCTTTTGCAATATAGATATCCTTCCTGCCGATCCTGGCATCATACATCTCCCTTGCCATCTCACACGGTACAAAATGATCCTTCTCACCATGAATAAATAAAATCGGTGTCCGGCTGAATATTGCGCCTCTTATCGGCTCCACCTTGTTAATCGAACATCCCGACCGTAGCTTTACAAGCAGATTAGCCGGCGGATAAAAAAGAAATGCCGGAAGATGGAATCCATTCTTAATCTGATAGATCAACAGTTTTTTTAGACTGGAATAACCACAGTCCTCTACTGTACAGGCAATTCGATCATCAATCGTCAAAAGATTTAAAACCGTTGCCGCCCCCATAGACTCTCCATGCGTCACAATCCGGATATCCTCTCCAAACCGTTCATAGCACCAGTCCACCACTGTCTGTAGATCATACACCTCATAATATCCCATCGTGGTAAATGCCTTTCCGCTATCTCCGTGATTCCTGTGATCGTACACCACTACCGAAAACCCCAGTTCCATATACATCTGTGCGTACACAAACGAAGCATATTTTCCCGCCGTATATCCATGACAGATCACTGCCACCTTCTGCCTGTTATGTACTCGTTTCGTCAGTTCATTCTCCAGAACAAATCCATCTAACAGATACCCATATCTCGACTCTATCTGAATCGGCGTTTTTTCTACCCGTTCAAAAAATGCCGGATCCAGCCGTCCACTCTTTGCCTCATCCTCATAAATCTGCTCTGTCGTCCCAGCTCTCGGCTTTAACATCACGTCCGATAACTTCCAAGCCGCCACAAAAATCAACAAAATAATCAGTCCCACAATACTCAAAACCCAAATCCCAGCAACCGACATTCCACGCACCTGCCATCCTCATAATCTCTACATCATGAAATTACATTTCTTCCTCTTCTGTCCATCATTTGCGCCTATCTATTCTTTTTCACTCACTCATCCTTGCGCCACGTAAACTCCTCTTCCGCATCCATCCTCCGAATCGGTACAAGAAACTCTCATTCCTTCATCCGTCCCAGAATCCATAGCAAAAACTCTCATTCCTCTATCCATCTCCGAATATACACCGCGAAGTCCGTTCCGCCGTCTGTCGCCAGGAAATAATGGAGAAAAATCCAGGCTTTCCGGCTGATTTTTGGCCTACCTACAAAAGAAAGGGATTGCTGGGAACGGATCCATCTTTGCACCTATGAGCGGATTCTAATTTTTCTTATATGGTTTTTGCAGATGATAGTCCCAAAAAGGCACTGTCTGACGAGGAACGAGGAGTTTGCCTTTTTGGGGCTTGTCATCATCTGCAAAAAGCATATTAGAAAAATAGAATCTGCGAATCGAAGCAAAGATAGATCCGTTCCCAGCAATCCCGATCACCAGGCATCCGTGCCAAAAATCAACCGGAAAGCCTGGATTTTCGCCTTCTACTCCTGTCTCTGAATACGTCCAATAAGTCCAGGATCGAAGACTCTTTTTTTGAGCATTTCGATTTCGTATTTGTATGGGGCGAAGGATTTATCCTTGCTATCTGGAAGTGCCACATAAGGTGTCTCTAAAATCTTTGGTACATTCTCAAAATCCTTATGATGCACAATGTAATTCAGTGCATCAAATCCAATATATCCAAATCCGATATTCTCGTGACGATCCTTCTTTGCGCCACATACATTCTTGCTGTCATTCACATGGAATACGGCAATCTGATCTTTCCCAAGCAAACGGTCAAATTCCCCGATCACGCCATCGAAATCATTTACAATATCATAGCCTGCATCATGAATATGACAGGTATCAAAGCAGATTCTAAGCTTGTCATTATGAACCACACCATCATAGATTCGTGCCATCTCTTCAAAGTCACGGCCGATCTCACTGCCCTTTCCTGCCATTGTCTCTAACGCAACATATACATTCGTATCATGGGTCAGAACTTCATTAAGCCCCTTAATGATCTGCTTCGTTCCGGCATCCGTTCCGGCATTCACATGTGCGCCCGGATGCAGTACCATAACCCGGCTTCCCATTGCAGCACTTCTTTCTAATTCCTTCGCCAAAAATTCCGTAGCAAGGGAGAATGTCTCCTCCTTAACGGAGTTTCCAAGATTGATGATATAAGGAGCATGGATGATAATATCCGAGATGCCGCACTCCTTCATATAGGCAAACCCCGCATCCAGATTCAGCTCGCTTATCTCTTTTCTTCTTGTATTCTGAGGTGCCCCGGTATATACCATAAAGGTATTGGCTCCGTAAGAATTCGCTTCCTTTACAGAACCTAAGAACATCTCTTTTCCACTCATGCCAACATGAGAGCCTAACTTTAACATATCTTACTTCCTTTCCATCGAATGGTATTCTTCTTTCCCCTAACCCATATATCGGATTACAAACAGATAAGTTCCCTCTCTCATGGAAATCTCAAATTCTTTTTCAATCTTATATGGTCTTGTACATAATTTCTTTACATAATCGCGGTTATGGCTGTACATAATGATGATTCCATCTTCCTTCAGATGTTTTTTCGCCTTTAAGAAGAAGTTCTGATAAAGCGTAAACAGTTCCTTATCTTCTCTTCCTCCATTTTTAAATGGCATATTGGTGACGATTTCATCAAACAGATACTCATGTGTGAAGTCAAAGAAATCACGGTTGATATAATTGATGACCGCGTGTGCCGCATCCGCATTCTTTCTTGCCTTTGCAATCGCTTCTCCAAAGATATCAAGACCATACATGGTCTTCCCTTTTTGAATACGGTTGCGTTCCATAAGCATCGTTCCCACACCACAGAATGGATCTAACACCTGAGAATTCTCTTTGATATATGGTCTGGCCAGTTCCATTGCAAGTGCTGCATTAACCGGCTGAATGCTTGCTGCAATGCTTTCCTTGCGGTAAGCGAATCTGTCATCTTTTAAGGTAAATAATTTCACTAACACATTGAAGTTTGCGTCTTTATTTTCAATCAGACGAATTTCCACTTCATAATTGTTTACCGAGTTGATTAACGTACGTTTGGAAAGGCGTTCGATTTCATTTCCAAGACGTTTTGCAAAGGTACTGCGACGGCTTAAATCCATATTCTTGCTCTTTACTTCAAGTCTGAAATAAAACGGAGCCCCCCCCTCATGTCTCTTTACAAGGAAATCAAGGAATTTTCCGTTTGCGATCGCAGCTGCTGCCTGGTCTACATCATTCGGAAGCACTTTCATTCCGTCAACGGCAAACAATAGCTCACTGTAAGTACGGATATTCAACACATCCAAAAGATCGGTCGTCTTCACCATAACACCCGCTGCGAATTCTTTCTTCGGCATGTTTTCTAACTGGTCCGTTGTCACATGGATATGATTACGGTTTGTTACAAGCACGACTTCTGAAGGAACCGTATAGCCGGTGAACTTATGTGCTTTATTTCCTTCCATCATCAGCACTAAGTTGGAAAGGGCACGCATCTCTTCCCCAATATGCTTTTTATTTTCTTCTGTCACCTTGATTTCGGACAGTGTTTTTATTCTTTCCTTAAATGCATCCACATACTTACGGCAGTCAAATTCCTCTAACGCCTTTAAGTATGCCGTCTTTGCGAACATAGTCTGCTCTTTCACATACGCATCGTATAATAAATCCATAAATTCCGGTACGGCAAGTTCACCTAAGATGATGGCTGTATTCTTTCTTACCTTTGGATCCTCATTCTCTAACAGAGTATGGAAAATGCTATAGTCTCCGTTCAAATAGTAAAGAGCAGCCTCACGATTATGAGTATCCGACTTGCGGTCTTCCCTAAGTTCCTCTTTTAATGAAATTAAATTCTGTCTAATGTCGTTTCCGTCTATAATTGCTTGAAAGGTTTCCCTTATCATGTATTCTCTTACCTTTCTATCATCGTATATTTCATGTTTCCCATCTATCCCATATTTTATGACCGTTTATCCACTGTCACACACGGGATTCCTCATCATAAATTTGTTCTAATGTCTTCCCATTATAGCCTTTTTCTTGAAAAAAGTAAACAATACGTTATATTGAAACATTTTATTAAAATACTTTTACATCCTTCTTTTCTCCATTCCTGCACGTTATTTACAGTATATATGGAATAGTGGTATAATATTCCTTGACTTCGGGCATTTTCGGCATAAAGTCCCGTTTAAACTATTATTTTAGGAGGCATCATTATGAGTACGACGCTTTACGTTTCACATGATTTTAATAAGCATCCGGATGATTTTCATTCCATTCAGGAAGCGATAAATTCCATCTCCAAGGAAAATAAAGAAAGAGTGACGATTTTTATCAGGAAGGGCTCTTATGAAGAAAAACTTACAATTGATCGTCCTTTCCTTACATTAGAAGGCGAAGATCCAAAAGAAACCATTCTTACATATTCCGATCATGCAACACAGGTTATGGAAGATGGCAGCAACCGTGGTACATTCCGTACTGCTTCCGTTTTCGTTGATACCCACGACTTTACGGCAAAGAATCTCGTATTTGAAAATGCCGCCGGTTTCGGACGTCTTGTTGGACAGGCACTTGCCCTTTACGTAGACGGTGACCGCATTATCTTTGATAACTGCACATTCTTAGGAAGCCAGGATACGCTCTTTACCGGCCCACTTCCTCCGACTGCTTTTAAAAAGGGCGGATTTACCGGTCCTAAGGAATTCGCTCCACGTATTAATGGAAGGCATTACTACCATAACTGCTTTATCCGCGGGGATGTGGATTTTATCTTCGGAAGCGCGACTGCTTACTTTGAAAACTGTGAGATCTTCTCCCAAAAGACAGATGAGGAACCTGCTGCCACAGATTTAGCAAATCAGAAATGCTACGGCTATGTGACTGCCTCCAGTACAGCAGAAGGTCAGGAATACGGTTATGTTTTTGAAAGCTGCAAACTGACAAGCAACTGTCCAAAAGGCAGCGTTTATCTTGGACGCCCTTGGAGAAATTTCGCTAAGACCGTGTATTTAAACTGCGAGCTTGGCGCTCATATCAAAGAAGAAGGTTGGCATGACTGGAATAAGCCAGAGGCTCACTCTACCATCCTGTATGCAGAATATAACAGCACCGGTGAAGGCGCTGAAGGTTTCCTTGCCGGAAAACGCGCACCTTTTGCAAAAACTCTTACAGAATCTGATCTTCCTCACTACACAAAAGCCGCTGTCCTCTCCGGTACGGATGGCTGGAAGGCAGAGATCTAGCAAATCTGTCATCGTTTACGGCATTTTTGCCCAAATAAAAATTTAGGCGAAAGAGCTGTCTGCACCAGAAGCAAACTATTACTGGTGCGGACAGCTCTTTCGTTATCTTTTCCTGACTCTCTGAATACCTGTCAGTACATAATGAAATCTTTCTTCGCTTATTGCTAAGTTAGTTTTCGCATCAAAAAAGATGCCTGCATGTAATCCTGCTTGCGAACATAGAAGATATATCCAGATGACAGGCCCTTGTTTTTATTCCGAATAGTAAACGGGATCCGGTATTGATAAAGGATAGCCTGCACATGAGCCTTCTGCGAAGCAGATGCTGTGTAATAAAGACGTTTTCGATTCCACAATACAACCATGTAAACTTCCTCCTGCTATTCCTCATTTTAACTAAAATAGCACAATAAGCAAAATACGATTTCGGCTGTCGTAGATTCTACAGGCGAAATCGTATTGTGAATAAAACATTTTATATCTTGCAAATCCTCTATCTGCTTAGATTTCCACATCTTTCGTGTAATCGATATCTGAGTAGCAGAAACCAAACATATGATAGAATTCTTTATAATAACCTTCCATATCTGCATAGAATGGAACGGTCTCTGTCGTTATCGCTTTCCATGCCGTTTTTACTTGTTCCTGAACATCCTCACGCATCTCATAATCATCCATACGGATCCGGCCTTCCTTATCCGTTTCTAACTTCTCCGATCCCAATCTGGCAAACAGTCGTACCATTTGCTCAATACAGCCTTCATGAAGATTCTTCTCTTTCATAACCTTATAAAGGATCGATATATAAAGAGGAACGATCGGAATAGCAGCGCTTGCCTGGGTGACAAGTGCTTTATTTACCGATACAATGGAACGAAGTCCTGATTCTTTGTATTCCTCTGACATCCGTTTTGCAGTATCATAAAGATCTTTTTTGGCCATGCCGATACTTCCATGAAAATAAATGGGATATGTGATCTCTGGTCCAATATAGGAATAGGCAACGGTTGTAGCATTCGGACTGAGCACGCCAGCATGACTTAGTGCGCTGATCCAGTCTTCCCAGTCTTCTCCGCCCATTACCTTTATGGTAGACGCTACTTCTTCGTCCGTAGCCGGTTCAATTGTGACTTCCTTGATCTCATTCGTCCTTAAATCAAGCGTCTTATTGGTATAAGGTTCATTCGTGGTCTTTAATACAGAGGAATACGTCACTCCGCTCTTATCCGTTCTGCGGGGTGCTGCCAACGAGTAGATCACGTAATCTACCTGTCCTAAGTCTTCTTTTATCACTTCAATGACCTGCTGTTTCATCTCGTTTGAAAATGCGTCACCGTTCAAGGTCTTTGCATAAAGACCTTCCGCCTTCGCATCCTCTTCAAATGCCTTTGTATTATAGTAGCCCGGAGTTGCGGTACGCTTTTGTGTAGCAAGTTTTTCGAACATTACGCCTAAAGTGGCTGCACCATATCCGAACGCCGCCGTGATCCTGGATGCCAGTCCATAACCCGTGGAACATCCTAAAACAAGCACTTTCTTTGGTGCATGTACTAGATGCTCCATCCTCTTTGATGCCTTCACATAAGCTATCTGATTCTCCACACTTTTTCTGCATCCTTCCGGATGAGCTGTCGTGCATATAAATCCTCTTACTTTTGGTTCCACTATCATTGCTGTTCTTCCTTTCCTGTCAATTCATGATACAGCCGCGCCCTAGGTAATCACTGCATGTCTTTTTTTCTTACTAAGCTTCTGTCTTGTCCGAATTCTCTTTGGAAGCTATCGTTTCGTCGGATACAGACTCTTCCTTTCCTTCTTCCGTCTGGGCTGCCTTCACTTCTCCCTTAGCAGCTTCTTCGGATTCCGTTTTTTCTGAAGCTTCTTCTGAAGCCTCGCTGGAAGCTTCCTTGCCTTCTGCTTCTGCTTCTGCTTCTTCCTCAGCCTTAGGCTCATCCGACTTACCTTCCTGTGTTTCCTGCTTCTTTTCTGACTGGGTGGCAGATTTTAAGATGTCTTCGGATGGAACATCTGCAAAGATATCCTCTTCCACATATTCATCCCTTGTCTTCTCTTCCTTATTGCTTGCAGGACGAATGGAAAGTCCGCTTAAATAAGACTTCGTCTCTACAAAAATAACCGGAACATCTTCTCCTTCATATTCCGGAACCAGATTATCACTTCCGCTTAAGAAGTCTCTGGACTCTAATTTTACATTTACGCCTTGTGGAACACGGATGGAAACACCGCTTATAATATTCTTAACGGTAATGTAAACATTTTTCTTAATAATAGCGTTTCTTAAATCAATATCCACCCCGCCCATTATGCTTTTTACAACAATGCCTTCGAACTCTTCATTCTCAATCTTGATGCTCTTGCCATTCATGAAAACATCGTATACCTTAATATTGCTGTTTCCGTTCTTTTCTTCATTGACAGCATCTTTTTTCTGCTTTGCCTTTGCGATTAACTGGATTACCCCGTTGACTGCGGCCATAATTGCAATTACTTTGAATACTTTCTTTACAGTAGATTTATTTTCTGCTTTTGTAACATTTGCCACTTCATTCTTCTTAGCCTTGCATTTGCACATACTCATAACTTTTTGCTCCTTTTCCAAAACAAGATTATACGGCTATCTAGACAACATTCGTACTATTTTGCATACTTTGTATTTTAACATATTCTGTCTATTCTGACAATCATATCTGTTCGTACATTCTGAGTCCAATCTGACAATTCTGTTGAAAATATGTCATATATATTCACTTGTTTTTAGCATTATGCTGCCAAAAGTCTCATGAGTACAGCGCATATCTAAAATTTTCACTGCTTCTGATAGGTATCCCGTCAAAATAAGACTTCACACCATAGCAGGGGGTCTTCTAGTTATACCCTTAACCCCCTACTATCTTGCAAAATTACCCATAAATTTATTTTGAATATTTTTAATAACGGAAATCGCATACTTAATTTTGGCCTAGATACCCTGATAAATCAGGCCTTTATAAGAGGAATTCTATCTTTTCCCTGTTTTATATGCTTCCTACTTTTTCTATGTATTTTCTATCGCTCAAACTCATGTATGAACAGACCACTTCGCAGTTTTGGTTCAAACCATGTGGATTTTGGGGGCATTAAAAGTCCTGCATCTGCCACACCAAATAATTCTTCAATCGAAGTCGGATACATGGAGAATGCCACCTTAAAATCCCGATCCGCCCTTCTCTCCAATTCCTTCAATCCGCGAATTCCACCTACAAATGCGATACGACTATCCACTCTAGGATCTTCTATCTTCAAAACCGGCCCCAGCAGACTATCCTGAAGAATGGAAACATCCAAAGCCTCCACCGGCGTAAGCCGCTCGTCTATTGGCTTTCTTACAAGCCGGTACCACTGTTTCTCCACATACAGCCCAAATTCTCCTTTTCTCTCCGGCCAAATTGCATCATCCGCTAACGACACTGTGAAGTTTTTGGCCACATTCCTTAAAAATTCCTCCTTCGTCCATCCCGCTAAATCCTTCACAATTCGATTATAAGGAAGTATCTTTAACTCATCCGCCGGAAAAATTACAGCAAGAAAATAATTAAACTCCTCCTCTCCCGTATAATCAGGATATTTCTTTCTTCTCTTTAGTCCAACCTTAACCGCACTTGCTGCCCGGTGATGCCCATCCGCTATGTACAGATTCGGGATGTTTGCAAATAAAGCCGCGATTCGATTCATTCTGTCCTTCTCGTTTATCTTCCATACCTGATGCCCGATTCCATCCTCACTTACGAATGAATACACAGGTTTCTCTTTCTTTGCCATTGCGGTAATTTCCCTTAACTCTTTATCCGGCCGATAAGCCAAAAAAATCGGCCCCGTCTGTGCACTCAAGGCGTCCACATGCCGAATCCGATCCCATTCCTTTTCCTCTCTTGTATTTTCATGCTTCTTAATCGTACCATCCAGATACTCATCAATTGACACACATCCTGCAATTCCCGTCTGCACCCGTCCGTCCATCGTAAGCTCATACAGATAATACGCCGTTTCTCGATCTTTTTCATAAACTCCTTCCCGTATTCGTTCCTCATACACCTCTCTTGCCTTTTGATAAACGCATTCCTCATAAATTCCCGTCTCATCCGAAAGCATCGTCTCCGCACGATCAATCCCCAAAAATGAAAGTGGCTCCCGTATAATCTCCGCCTTCGCCTCCGCCCTGCTCACCACATCATAAGGCAATGCCGCCACCGCCTTCGCAAACTCACTCCTCGGCCTCACCGCAAAAAAAGGTCTCACAACTGCCATACGCATTTACTCCTTTCTAACGTTCCACTCGCTCCTCCATCTCAACTAACGACTTCTTCCTCCCTGTGCCTTTTTTCATAAACATCCAATAATTGCGCTCCCACTTTTTCTTTTTCTTTCTCTTTTCTTTTCTTTGCTTTGACTATATTTTTATCTTTTCCTTTGTTTTTATCTTTGTTTTTATCTTTTTTCTATGCTCCGTATATTACTTACCATTTTAATCATATTAAATAGATATTACAATTTCATTCAGGAAATTCTTTCCATTATCCTTCTCACCGATCAGAATTTTCAACACCGGCTTTGTGGCTGATGTTTGGCTATCCGCCTTGTGAAGAGGGATTTCTGGCAATGCATCTTGCTTGGAGCCTATGAGGATGTTCTAATTTTTCTTATATGGATTTACGGAATGCAAGGCGGTAAAAGGGCACTGTTTGACGAGGTACGAAGAGTTTGCCCTTTTACCGCCTGTTTTGCGTTCCGGAAATGCATATTAGAAAAATAGGACATCCGAATCGAAGCCAAGCAAGATGCATTGCCAGAAATCCCTCGTTGCACCAGGCTTCCCGCCAAACATCAGCCACAAAGCTGGTGTTCGCACCTATACGGCATTCGCTGCATAGCATAAAGGCAGTCCTATGAAATTTCTCCCTAGATAAAGGCACGCATCTGTGGTACACTAAGGAAAACGCACGAAAGAACTGCATATCTTACTTTATGCAGACAGAGAAAGGACAGACCATGTTAAATAAGAAAAAATCTCCAGGCAAGAAATCTTCCAATAAATCTGGTTTCTTTAAGAAAACAACAAAACCAGCGGCTGCAGCCACCCCAAAGAAAGAAGCAGCGAAAAACACCATCACTAACTGGTTTTATATGAACGATCAGGATATCTCCGCAAAAAAACTCTATGAGTATCTTCTCACCGTAAATGGCATCACACCGGAAGTATGGAGTGAACTTGATATTCTGGAAGTAGAGTTCGCAGATAAATCCACTGCTGACTTTGAAGGAATCGAACCAAACTTCCAGGAGGAATTCAGCGATGGATTTTTAGCAGAACACAATATCGTATGTGTCTATACCGTTACCGTTGCTACTTCTAACTTAAATCAGGTACAAGAACTCATGTCTTCCATCGCAAAAGAATGTGGCGGTTTCTTCTGTTCCGACACGCCTGATTTCCAACCAATCATTCGATAATACAAGCTGCTAAAACAAAGACACTTTCGGCTTAGCAGGCAAACTTCTTAATACATCTTAATACAGAAAAAGACTGCGATACAAAAACCATTACGGTTTGTTATATCACAGTCTTTTTTATATAGCATCATACTCTTGATCTTCTTTTGATGCCTTATTCTCATCGTTACTTATCTTTCATTCTTATTTTTCTAACCTTCTTATCTCGCTTTGCTTTTTTACTGCTTCTTTATCAGAGACTTACCTTCTTATCTAACATCCATGCCGTCCCCAGATAGAATAGTGCGGTCAGTACAATACAAATACCCGCTCCACCAAGCATAACATATGATGTTATATGAGCAAGATCCGGAAGTATAGCATCCGAAATCTTATCTACTCCCCATAAAATCACAAAGAATAAAACAATACTTACCAGCTCTTTTAATCTTGTATTAGCAAGGAATGTATAGGTAAGGGTAATTGCGAACATTGCAATAATAATCAATAAAATCCAGTACACCATCAGGTATACCAAGGTGGAAACTATTAAGTCCATCTGAATATCCAAATGAACAGCTTCCCTAAAGAACTGCTGCACTACTTCGATCACTTCTTTAACGCCATGATACCTGGCTGCCATAAATAAGATATTGGCAATGATCACACCTGCAAATACAGCACCTGTTAAAAATACCTGTACGATTGTTGCCAGGACTTTGGCGCCCACAACTCCATATGCAGAATTCGGTGTCAGAAACAGCATATAACTCTGCTTTGTCTTTAAATCTCTTGAATACGTAAATGCACATTCAAATGAAACATACATAGTCGCGATAACCGCTAATGCCATAAAGATTCCGACTGCACTTGCTATCGTATCTGTATTTTTTGCAATGACTCCATAGATGAACATCAGCTCCAGAACCGCAACGATAGCCAGGATGACGATTTTGGAAAGAAACTGTTTCCTGAATTCATATTTCATTAACTTAAACATACGCTTTCCCCCTTAAGCATAAATCTCTTTATAAAGATCTACAATTGACTTGCCACGCTCGCTTCGTATCTTCTCCGCCTCTCCGCACAGCACCACGCTTCCATCTTTTATAAAGACTGCATTATCGATGATTTTCTCCAATTCATCTACCAGGTGACTGGAAAGCACGATCGATACATTCTCGTTTGCTGCTTCCAGGATAGCTGTGATAATATGATCTCTTGCGATAATATCAATCCCATTTAACGGCTCATCTAACAGATATAACTCTGCTTTTCTTGCTAAGGTTGCCGCAATCTTTAGCTTTGCTGCAAGTCCGGAAGAAAGTGCCTTCGCCTTATCTGTCATATTCAGATCCATCTGCTTTACTAGTTCTTCGTAACGTTTTGGATCAAAGTCATCAAAAAAGTCTTCATAATATTTTCCTACATTCTCTACCGTCATATAATCATAGAAAAATGGTTCCGTCGGCATATATGCAATCTTTCTCTTTGTCTCCGGTCCAATCATCTGTCCATTATACGTAATGGTTCCCATCGTCGGTTTTACCAGTCCGGCTACAATTTTCATTCATGTTGTTTTACCACTTCCATTCGGCCCTAACAGCGCATAAATCTTTCCCGGCTCAATATCAAGACTGATTCCTGCTACTGCCGTCTTATTCCTATAACGTTTTACCAGATCTCTGCATACTAACATACGATTCTCCCTATCCTCTCTCATATCGCTCTGAAATCACATCAATCAACTGTTGCTTTAAAAACCCTAGTTCCTTCATGCCTTTGATAAACGTATCGATTAAGGCATCAGACATTTCTTCTCTTATGGACTCTACTTTTATCTGATCTTCCGTTACAAACGTCCCAAGTCCCCTCTTGGTGTAACAAAGCTCTTCCAGTTCCAACTCCTTATAAATGCGATTTGCTGTATTCGGATTGATCTGGTATTTGATTGCCAAATCTCTTGCAGAAAGCAATCTTTCTCCAGGAGGAAGGACGCCTGTGACGATATCCCGTTTGATGTCATTGATCACCTGAATGTAGATTGGCACGTTATTGTCAAATTCCAAATTGTACACCTTCCTTTCTTAAAATCCTTTCCTAGTGCACTAGATACATAGTACACCAATATCCTGTTATTGTCAATATTATACTTGTAATTTTTTGTCACTGTTTTTTGACACAAAATTCTATTTACTGCTACGCAGCAGCATAACTTTGGAACCAAGATTTTTCTCATTTATAAAGAGATTGATTACAGTTTCAGAGAACTTTTTATGATTTTCAAGATGAATTCCAAGGTAAAAAAATGCCCCAATCCATTGAGTCGCTGCAATGAATCGGAGCATCTTTTTAATCTATTCTTTTTTTGTGGGATATTTTATGCATGGAATCGTCTTTTCTTTGTAAGTGCTGCAAAAGCGACGCCTGCCATCAGACATAATACAGATATACCAATCATCTTATACGCTTTGATTGTATCCTGCGTATTTGCAGCAGGATCTGCCACTCCTGGCATTCCACCCGGCATGTTTCCATTTCCGAAACCTGCATTTGGATGTTCTGCCTGTTTATTCCCGTCCACGCCCTGCGCAGCAGTACTTCCATCTCCTGTTGGCACAGCTCCCTCTCCTGGCGGTGTCATCTGACCTGTGCTTTCATCTCCGGCTATTGCTGTCCCGTCCACCGGTGGCCTCATCTGATCTGTGCTTTCATCTCCGGCTATTGCTGTCCCGTCTACCGGTGACCTCATCTGACCTGTACTTTCATCTCCGGCTATTGCTGTCCCGTCTACCGGTGGCCTCATCTGACCTGTGCTTTCATCTCCGGCTATTGCTGTCCCGTCTCCAGCACTGTCATCTGTCATAGTCCCAGCCTTACCGGGGAATGTCATCTGTCCCATACCCTGCCCGCGATTCATCTCGCCTTTTCCGCCACCGTTTTCTCCGCCCTGGCTTCCCATATCAGAGATTGTAATACCGGAAGCATCGATCAAACTGCCAGAATCCGCAGCCTGCTCTTTGGACGAAGAAGGGATTGTTCCGTCAAGCTGCCCTCGGATGCTTTCAGCACGGAGGTTGCAGAATTCACGGAAAGTATCTACCGCCGTCTCAAATTCATCATACGTATAGAAAGCGGTTGCATCCTCTTTTACATAGGAGGCAATAAGTTCGTAGGTACTATCTAATGTCTGTTCAAACAGACCGCTTTCAAAATAACCCGAAATCAGTTCATCCAAATAAGCGTAGTACTGAGCAAAATTTTCTTCGTCTTCTAAGATCTTTCCGATCATCGGTCTGGCTTCTAAGGAAGTTTGGCTGCTTACCACATCATCAATCGCCCGATTGATTAGATCTGTTGCATTGCTTCCCTGGAATCCGCCAAATGCAAGATTATAATCCCATGGCAGCATGCTTAGGACACCATTTTTCTCATACAGATAATAATTATGAAGCATGGTTCCAAAATAGCTGTCATCATTTAAAAGGAACGTATTGGCTGTGATATACCGAAGCATTTCATCCACATCCACATAGCCTTCTAAATTACCTTCGGAAATGTTCTTTAACGCTGTGATAACACGTTTAAAATCACTTTCTGTCGCATCAAATACAGCTGATTCATATACGGTGCTGTAACTGGATATCTCATCATCCGTATAGGCTAAGTCTGCGCCTCCCTGACTTCCGGAGGACATACCGCCCTGACCCATGCCGCCTTTCATACCGCCGTTTCCACGACCGGCATTCATTTCTTCTGGCATGGTCTGCTGTGGGTTCTCATCCTGCGAAACGGAATCTGTCTGTGACTGATCCGATGTATTCTGAGAAGGATCTTTTGTATTCTGAGAGGCTCCGTTTGTTGCATCTTCCGTTTCAGCTGCATTTTCTGGCATGCCTTGCGGCATTCCGCCGCCGTTTTCAAACTGCTGTTTCATCTGCTCAAGCTCTTCCTCACTGAACCGGCTGATAAACTCCTGCATATTGGCATTATCCATTCCGGCATTGCCGCCTCCGCCGCCCATTCCCATGGTCTCCGGCTTATAGAGTTCTCCATAGCTTCCGCCGAAGTTACGTTCGGCATAGGATTCTTCCACCGCCTCTAATGCAAGGTATAATCCCCATGGCTCTCCATTTACCGTGATGCTTGCGAATGCATAAAGGGAAGATGGAACCCCCATGTAAGTTAAAATGTCATAGGCAAAGAATTCTTTCATATAAGTCGCATCTGACATAATATTGTTTAAGCAAAGCTTATCTAGCCCTAACAGCGTCTGGTTATCCACATAATGGTCAAATTCCAGCTTAAAGCTGTAACGGTCTGTTGTATCATCCGATACGATCTGAGATAAGCTTGTATTTCCTTTTGGACGGATGCCTACATTCTTGTAAGTCATTCCGTTTACCACGATATCACATGCATAATATTCCTCTGCACTGGCATGATCAAGCATATCCTGCCAGGAATCCTCATCCATCTGAATATCGATCGTAACGATCTTAGATTTATCAAAAATATCAGTTTCATAATCAAAGCTGATACCAGCCGCTTGCAAAGGAAATACATTCGGGAAATAAGTCAGGATCGTGGTAAAAATAAGTGCCAGAGCAAGCACAATAGCACAGATCCTGCCAACCCATTTATCTTTTATCATAACAACCTACCTTTCCTTCCCGCAGGTTCTTACGCCATGTAATCTCCATTGTAGCTTACTAACACTACATTATGAACGCCTGCTGTATCTGCTAACTGGTTTACAAATTCTGTCGTCATATCCTTTAGGCGAACTTCTAATGTAAGCTCAACGCCATTTCTGGATACGGTCTTCGATTTTACAACATGCTTCTTAACAGATGCTTTCACTTTTTCTGTAATATTCTTTTCTGCTGCATCATTTTCACAGCTGATCACTAAAATGTATGGATTATCGCTTGTCTTGCGGTTTACAAATAAAATCATAATGATACCGATTAATAAAGAACCGAAGATTGCAAGCGGAATCATGCCTGCACCAAGTACGATACCGGATGCGATCGCCCAGAATAGGAATGCGATATCAAGAGGTTCCTTTACTGCTGCACGGAAACGTACAATAGATAATGCACCAACCATACCAAGTGACAATACTACATTCGATGTAACTGCTAAGATTACGAATGTGGTGATTAAAGACATCGCCATTAAAGAGACGCCAAAACTTCTGGAATACATAACACCATTGAATGTTTTCTTATATACATAGAAAATAAATAAGCCCAGTACAAACGCCAGCACTAATGCAATTACCGTATCCATTAAATTAAAAGATATAATGTTATCGGTAAAACTTGATTTAAAAATATCACTAAAACTTGTTGTAGTCGTTAAAAAGTTTAACATAATTTTCTTTCCTTCCTCTTTGTCTTATCCAAATCTTCTGCATGTCGCATATTTTGAAAATGCCTGCCCAGACCGTTCATTTACCTGAATACACATGGAAATGATCTCTGGCAGAAACTCATCATACTTTACTTCCATCAGCACGCCTTCTAACGTAGTGGCACGAATCTCCGGCACATCTGTGCGAAAGAAATCCTTGCTGTAAAGACCGCTTCGAATATTGGTATCGAATGTGATGCGCACATTTCCTGTCTCGTATACAAATGGTTCTCTTGTATAATCCACAATGACACGTGGTCTTAACATCTGACTGCTCATCTTTGCATACAATTCTACCATCAGGGCATTCTTGCTGTCCTTTAAGAACTCATAATCGCCCGCAATAATGGATTCCACCTGTTCTTTTGTGATGGATGCGGACTGCTTATTACAAAGCCCGTTGATCTTACTTTTTTTCTCCAGCTTAATCATCGATGGATCGTTATTGTAGTAACGGATTCGGAATTTATGCCGGATGTTCACGCCATCTAGCTTCTCCCTGAGAGCCTTGTCATTGTAATTATCAAAATACAGGCTTCGTATTTGATAAAGACCGGTCTCTCCCACATTCGGGTCCCGTTTTGCAACAGCCAACAGCCTGCTTTTTACCGCCATGAACTCACTGTATGTAATGTCATGCTTTGTCTCATGACGTAACACCAATTCTTTCAAACTGTTTCCTCCTTTTCTTTTTTTCAAGTACTTTCCAATACTATACGTAAATTCTGTGTAAAAGATATGTGGAATCTGTGTAAATATTGTGAAATTCAGTAATTTTTAGTATTTTATTGCAATGGAATTTATAGACTTTTTATTTGTTTAGATGGAAAAAATTCGCTATAATATTGTCTAGATTGCCTGTTAATCCGGTCATACTATATACGACTGACGAAAGAATAAGGAAATGAGGTAACATATGAATACCATTTTATTCGATTTAGACGGGACTCTGCTCCCAATGGACCAGGAACACTTTGTAAACTTGTATTTCAAGGCTCTGGCCTCTCATCTTGCCCCATCCGGCATTCCCATTCAAAACCTTATGGATGCCGTAAATGGCGGAATGAATGCAATGATTCAAAATGATGGAGATAAGACAAATGAAGAACGCTTCTGGGATGCATTCTCTTCTGTTCTTGGAAACGACATAAGAAAAATGGAGCCGGACTTTATGAACTTCTATGAGACTTCCTTCCATCAGGCTAAGGAATCCACCTGTGTTTCTCCTTATGCCAAAGATGCGATCTCCCTTTTGAAGCAGAAAGGCTATCATATCGTACTTGCCACCAATCCTGTATTTCCTCCGATAGCGACCCACGGAAGGATCAGATGGGCTGGTCTTGATCCGGCTGATTTTGAACGGATCACCACCTATGATAACTCCTCCTACTGCAAACCAAACCTTGCCTATTATCGTGAGATCTTAACTGTAATCGGAAAACGTCCGGACGAGTGCATGATGGTCGGAAATGATGTAGAAGAAGATATGGTTGCAGGAAACTTAGGATTATCTACCTTCCTAATCACAGACTGCATGATCAATCGCAAGAATCTCTCCTTTGACAAAATCCGTCACGGAGATTTCAAAGCATTCTATGACTTTGTAGCACAACTTCCTGACGCCGAGGAATAAAAAGAAGAGGCTGTCACACTCTCTTTGTGTGACAGCCTCTTCTTTTTATTTGTCTTCTTCCTTTTTAGGGATAACAAACATTTTCTTTGCTACTAAAGAATCTTTATTAAAGTAACGGACATCGGAACCAAAACGAATCTCAATTAACTTAATATCGGAATTATCATCCACTTCGCCATATCCGAAGAAACGGTGAATGACTACATCGTGTTCCTTCAGTTCATCTACCATTCTGCGAAGCTCCTGCTTATCCTGTGTCTGCTTCTCGTATTCACGAATGAAATCTTTCTCATCAAACTGCGGTCTTGTATCCCGTTTTCTTAAGCTTTCCGCCCATTTCCGTTCGTAGGTTTCATTCTGTACTTTTGGTTCTTCTTTCGGTGTGTCTTCCTGTGGCTTGCTGATTGGCTTCACTTCACGTTCGGATAATACCGTACTTGTACGCTCTCTCTTCATAACCGCAATGCCAGGGCCTTTCACCGTTTTTGCAGCTTCTAATGTTGCTTCTGCTTTACCTTGGGCTTCCTGCTTCACTGCCTTCTTATCTTCCGCTTCTTTCTTTCCAGCAGTGCTCTTGTTTGCACTAGACGCATTTCCAGCATTTTCTTTCATGAATTGATCTTTTCTACTCTGATCTGCCTGCTGCTTTTCTTCCTTTGCCGAGTCAGAAGCCTTATCCGTTTTAGAAGTCTTGTCAGGTTTATAAGATGGTACCGGACGTTTCTTCTTCTCCGGCTTAAAATCATCGTTGTTTTTCTGATACCACATATAGCATCCAACAATCACAGCAACACTTCCGATTCCTGCAAGAACAAGGAAGATGGCCTTCTTGTTAATTCTGCTGCCTGTTTCTTCTTTCGGAGCCGCCTCTGTCTGTTCATCCTTACTTGGCTCTTCCGGCACAACCGTCACTTCAGGTGTCGGCGTTGCTGTCGGGATTGGAGTCGCCGTCGGAATCGGGGTTGGAAGAGGTGTTGGTGTAATCACGCCTCCTGTCTTCTCAATAAAATTACCCGAAGAAAAACCGGTCATTTCCTCTCCATCCATTGTAAAACGAATTTCATACCAAGTGGTAGATCCTACTGTTGTCTCTGATAAAATCAAAACTTCCTGCCCTTTTGATAATGCAACTTTTTTTCCGTTATGTATCACATTATCGTAATTAGGTCCTGCATTCTCTCTTACATTCACATCCGAAACAACCACTGCTTCATAGTAAGTAAAATCTACAGCTTCCTCCTCCGTGTGATTCTCGGCCTGTCCGTTTGTCTGATCTGTATCGGTTACTTCGCCTGTTATCTGATCTGTTCCTGATTCTGTACCCTGTGCTGCATCCTGATCTATATTCTGTTCTGTATTAAGCCCTGCTGCAGGTGTCACATTCTGGCTTGCTTCCTGTGCTGATACTGTCACTCCCTGTACAAATAACGCTCCAGAAAAAATAATGCCCATGATTAAGCGTCTCATCTTGTCCCTATACGCTCTCTTACTGTCACGTTTCATGTCTTTCCTCACTTTCCCTCTATAACAAAGTGGCTTCGCCACTGTAGTCTCTGCATATCTTCTCTTCTCAAAGCGATATCAATTTGTCGCGCCCAAACGCATGCTTTATTTTATCCCTTGGAGAGTTTTGTCTGCTTTTTAACTACATTCTAACAGTGCTCCTACATTATGTCAAAATATTTCTCAGAAATGCATCACATTTCCTGATGTTTTTCCTGTCCTTTCTACCTTATCTCTTATTATTCTATTTTCTCTTCTGTTATTCCCCTATCATTATTTACTTTTTTTCTTCCAATATAACTACATTTTTTTAGATTTATAAAAGTTTTATGATTCTTTTGCTGCACCTGCCATATATACAATAAATTGGGATGCGGTTCTTCCTGATAATCCGCCATGGCTTAACTCCCATGCATTTGCTTTCTGTAGCAGCACTTCTTCCGTCAGGCCGAAATTCTCATATTTCTTAGCAAGGGTCTTTACGATCTCAAAATATTCCTTCTGTGTCGGCGCAGAATAATTGATGGAAATACCGAATCTGGCAACAAGAGATAATTTCTCCTGCATCGTATCCGAACGGTGCAGTTCATCCTTTGACATATCGCTTCTGTCAGACCAGGTCTCCCGGATCAGATGTCTTCGGTTTGACGTAGCATAAATGAGCACATTATCCGGCCTTGTCTCAAGTCCGCCTTCAATCACCGCCTTTAGATATTTATATTCAATCTCAAACTCCTCAAAAGACAGATCATCCATATAAATAATAAACTTATAGTTGCGGTTCTTCACCTGGGAAATAATTTCGGACAGATCCTCAAACTGGTGCTTATATATCTCAATCATGCGAAGTCCCTGCGGATAGTATTCATTTAAAATAGCCTTTACACTTGTGGACTTTCCGGTTCCGGAATCTCCAAATAAAAGCACATTATTCGCCTTCTTGCCCTCTACAAATGCCTTCGTATTATCAATCAGTTTTTGCTTCTGGATCTCATATCCGACAAGATCGGAAAGCATCACATCCTCCGTATTCGTGATCGGTTCTAAAACTGCCTTTCCTGCTTCTTTCTTTACACGGAATGCCTTATTAAGGCCAAGCTTTCCTACTCCGTATTTTGCATAAAAATCAGTCACAATATGAAGAATCTCTTCCTCATCCTTAGCCTCATTTATTTTTCTGCTTAACTTTCTCACCTGTTCACTGACACTCTTATTATACCGCTTCCCACTCTTTTCAATCGCCTGATAATGGGTAATCACACGAAAGCAGTCAATGCCAAGCTCCTCTTCAAGCAAAGTAAAATCATAGTCAAACAATTCTTTAAAAATATGAAAATCGCCCTTTGCAAATGCATTTACCGAACCATCCCGCATTCCTTCCTTCTCGCATGTCATCGAAAAAGGCGTTTCCGTCGATGCAATTAAGAATGCCAGATAATTCTGCCACAGATTCTCATCAAATCCATACTCCGTCGCCACATTCAAAAGCTTATGTACCTGTTCATAAATCAAAGAAATTGTCTCTTCTGGCCCTGTTATCTTTTTCTCATACTGTCTGATGATCTCTGCTAATGAAACCAGTATGCTGTCCTTTCCGATATTTCGATAGATCACTAATTTTGAGATTAAATTATACATATGTATGCTCCTTTATCCAAAGCTTATTCTATGAGAATCTTCCAGCCGCTATCCAATCCTCTCTTTAACAGAAGATTCATCCACAACTAAATATTTTTTAGAGAACATTTCATGAACTAAAAAAAGTCCCATTTTCAGCATCAGACAGAGTGATTCTGTCTGATAAGCAAAAAATGGGACGCTTCTTTACATCTATATTACATTCTGTCTGGTGCTTCGAATGCAAGAAGATCGATGCAGCATTCTAACAGTCTTAGAACAAGAACGATTAATGCGATCCATTCTGCCTGTTTTGTCTTATCTTCTTCTGCAATAATTTTATTTTCATGGTAGAAACCATTGAAAGCATTCGCTAAATCATAAATGTAAGCACATACTTTATGAGGTGCGTTTTCTTTCGCTGCGGTGTCAATCATATCATTGAACTTCGCTGCGATTAACATAAGATCCACTTCGGATTTGCCGCGTTCTCTTGCTTCGCCCATAGAGATCTTAACATCAGAAGTTACATCCTTGCCTGTTACATCTTTGTATTTTGCAAGGATAGATTTAATACGAACCATAGTGTAAAGGATATATGGGCCAGTATCTCCTTCAAAAGAAGTAAATCTGTCAACATCGAATACATAATCCTTCGCTGCCTGATTGGATAAATCGCCATACTTTAATGCTGCAAGACCAACAGTCTTTGCAATGCTTCTAGCTTCGCTTTCATCCATCTCACGGTTGGACATGATTTTCTTATAAACTTCTTCATTGATGCTGGAGATCAGGTTTTCAAGACGCATAACACCGCCATCTCTTGTCTTAAATGGCTTGCCGTCTTTTCCGTTCATTGTACCGAAGCCTAAGAAAGTAAGCTTTGTTGTATCTGGAACGATCTTAGTCTTTCTAGCACAACGGAACACTGTTTCAAAATATAATTCCTGACGTTTATCTACTACATAGATAATAGAATCCGGATTGAATAACTTCATACGTTCAATTAAAGTCGCAAGGTCAGTTGTATTATAAAGAGTACCGCCGTCTGACTTTAAGATCATACAAGGAGGCATTTCCTTCGTATCGGTTTCTTCCTTAACATCAACAACAAGAGCGCCTTCACTGATTCTAGCATAGCCGTTCTTCTTCATATCCTCAACCATCGCTGGTACGTAAGGCTGAGCATCGCTTTCCTTCTTCCATAAGTCGAAGTGAACATTTAAATTATCATAGTTCTTCTTAAGGTCAGTCACAGAAACATTTAAGATATGGTTCCAGAGAGCGGTATAGCCTTTATTCTTACCAGACTGTAAAATAACAGTTGCCTGTCTAGCTTCTTCCTTAAATTCCGGATGTTCCTTGCTGTAAGCATTCGCATAAGGATAGATTTCTTCCAGTTCTGCAATTGTAAATGGAGCCTCTGTTGGGTATTCCCCTTCAAAGCTTTCATCAAAATAGCAAAGTTCCGGTTTTCTCTTCTTTAACTCTGTAATGATAAGACCCATCTGAAGTCCCCAGTCACCAAGGTGAGCATCACCGATCACGTTATGACCAGCAAAACGAGCGATACGTTTCACGCTTTCCCCGATAATGGCTGGACGAAGATGACCAACATGAAGTGGCTTCGCGACGTTCGGTCCGCCGTAATCTACAACAATAGTAAGAGGATTTTCCGGAAGATCGCATCCAAAACGATCATCCTGTGCCATCTTAGACAGATAATCCACTAAAAATTCCGATTTCACCGTAATATTAATAAAACCTGGCATGATCGCTGTAATTTCCGCGAACATCTCATTATCCTTACATTTCTCCAGTACCTCATTTGCAATCATGATCGGAGCCTTTTTATACTGCTTCGCTGCCGCTAACGCTCCGTTACACTGATACTGACATAAGTCAGGACGATTAGAGACGGTAACCATTCCAAATTTATTATCATAGCCACATTCAACAAATGCGCTGGTCATAATTTCGGTAATCTGATCAATTACTTTCTTCATAAATCCCTCCAAATAAACTGTTCTGTTTTTCTACATAAAACATACTTTACCACAATAGTCTGCCCTTGTAAATGTCTCTTACCCAATATTATAACCCATTTTTTCATCCTCCCCTCCTCCCTTTCCATTCCAAAACGCGCTCTGCAGGCCACTATCTTTCGTTTTATGGAAACTTTCTTTATCCCTATTTTTCACCCAGACTACCGTTTTTGCAGAAGTTTTTTCTCCCTAATAGCACGTTCCTTCTTCTCCTATTCCGTCTCATCGTATTCCATCACTTCATATTATTTTTTTATATTTACTCTCCTCATCTCATCTCTTCCATTTCCTTTTCTTTCCTTTTTCCTTCCTTTTTCTTTCCTCGCCATCTCACCACCAACCTTCTCCCCGGAAGCTCGCTCCCTCCTTTCATCCGCTCCGCTCTTCCTGCGAGCCTTCCGCCTCCCTCCCATCCGTCTCATCGCATTGCGTTTCGCCTTTTGAAACGCAATGCGATATCTTAAGAAAGTCCCGGGTGGCATGTGCCAAGCGTCCTGCTTTTTGCGGGGCGTGCGGTGGGATGTGCAGCGAAGTTGTCACTGCCAGCCGGAAGATGACGGGGCTATATTTTTCCGGGTGTACGGCATCAAGGCGAACAAAAGGGGGTGTTAGTCTTCGAATAGCAGACAGCGTTTTCCTGTCTGATAGTCGAAGACTAACACCCCCTTTTGTCCGAGCTTGTGACGAACACCGGAAAATATATAGCCCCGTCATCTTCCGGCCGGCAGTGGCAGCTTCGCTGCACATCCCGCCGCACGCCCCGCAAAAAGCAGGACGCTTGGCGCATGCCACCCGGGACTTTCTTAAGATACCCTCAAGACTTAATCCGGCATCACAAGTGCTGCCACGATGTAAGCGAGGATTCCGGCGCCTGTGAAGGCGAAGAGAACCCAGAGGAGGCGAACCACGGTTGGGTCAATATTAATGTATTCGGCGATCCCTCCGCATACGCCACAAACTTTTCTGTCCACATGAGATTTGTATAATTTTTTCTGCATAATAATCCTTCCTTTCTATATATAAGAAATATTGTTTCCATTTCTATCGGATCGACACTCTAACTTCGCCGATTCCGCATTCCAGTACCATGGATGGTCCATCTGCACCGCCTCTGTAATAATTTCTTGCAATGCCGCCATATGATCTGTCATTAATTGTTACGGCTCCGATGGAACAATCTGCATTGAAATTGTAATCTTTTACATCTCCGTCAAGCTTTAAATAAACCTGCCCGATTCCTGCATTTGCATATGTGTCGCCTGTTATCACACCTTCCAGATAAATACTTCCCATTCCTGACTCTAAGTTCGTATCCTTACTGGAAAATTCGGTGATCTCCACCTGTCCTGCTCCGAGTTCAATTTTTATCTCATCGCTCACGGTAAGTCTCTCACCATTTAGCTCACCGTTTGACAATTCCAACTCCGCATTCTTTGCGGTAATTCCATTAATCGTAACGACACCCGCACTAACATCCACGTTAAAGTCTTCCAGTTCATAATCAGCCGGCACTGTAACAATCACTTCCGGTGTGGCATCTCCATTATAACCGATTCCAAACACGCCGTACATAACCGGAACCTTAATTCCAAAAAAATTTGCCAGATATTTATCATCATCTGTATTATACACATACCAGGTGCCATTCCTTACTTCACTGACAAACCCGTCTTCCTCCATCCGGTTAATCGATACATGGAACTTATCTCCTTCCACGATTTTTACCTTTCCGGCAGCCACTGAGATATCAAGGGATTTTACTTTATCCGTAATATCTTCTTCCATTGAATAGTGATTATCTGCAGATGCTCTAAGAACTCTCGTTCCACCTGCCGCAAATGTAACAATTACGATAATCATACCGATTCCTATACAGGCAGCTGCGACTCCAGCTACTCTTCTTAATCCTCTCATGCCATCACACTCCTATGTCTGAATGGTGCCCTGCACACCGCCACAAATCCGCGGCATAATGCCGGGAGTGCCTTCGCGCATAACCCTGTCAATAAGATAAATAATAATCCGATTCCAAAACAAATCAGCCCGCCGCCAAGAAACATTGCGCCTACGCCCGGAAAAACAAATAACTTGCTGATGCCAACTACTAATACGGCCAAGCCGGCTACCAGACATCCTATTCCTGCCGCACCAAATCCGACTACCAGGCTAAACACCGTGGCCCCCGCTGCCACAAACAGGCTGAATACTACAGCCAGGCACGGAATTCCCACCGGAATGCCGATAAACAGTACAAAAAGGGTTAACAGTATGATTTCTCCTGCACTTCTTTTTTGATAGATCGGCTGTTCCTGACGTCTTTCTTCCCGTCTGGTGGTATGACTCTGATAACGTCCGGTATTCTCATAATATTTTCGTCCATCCGGTCCGATCCGATATCCCAGGTCTTCTTCCTGGGAATACGAATGGCTACCTGTCTGATTTTTTATTCTGTCATTCCAATTCTGATCAGCACCTGCCGCTCTTAAAGCCTCTTCATCAGCCTTTTGGGCATCTTTCATATTGTCATTCTTCGGATTATCGTCTTTTGCTTCCCGGAATTCCACATCCACATATTCGTCCGGGTTATGATTTCCTACCTCGTTTCTTCTGGATATTTGATACTTATCTTTATATTCCGGTTCAAATCCTTTTTCCGTAAATTCACCGCCGGCTCCATTGTGTGCCAGATCCGCCTTAATGCTTTCCGCCACCTTCTCAGGACTGCCTAGCTCCATGATTACATCCGCTTCTTTCTCTTTTCCGGCATCCTCAAAGTAATCGGTATAGTATGCAAGCGCTTCCTCTCTTTCCTCTTTCTCCACATCCGAAAGCAGTTTCTCTAACCTGTCAAGAAATTCTGTGCGATTCAACTACGCCACCCCCTCAAAAATCAGACTTATCTTTTTGGAATACTTCTTCCATTCCTGACTGTACATGCTAAGCTGTATTCGTCCCTTTTCAGTCAGTTTATAATATCTTCGGTTCCTCCCGCCAATCTCCCTGTCATATACTTCAAGACAGTCATCTTTTTGCAGTCTCCGCAGAACCGGGTAGAGGGTAGATTCGGAAATCTCAATCGCTTCCCTTACGTCCTGTGTAATCTTATATCCATAGGTTCCCTCTTCTTCCTTTGATACCGCTGCCAGAACAATTGCATCTAGCAGTGCCGAACCTGTATTAAACACCATGCTATCAACTCCTTTATCATCGATCTGCAATCCTGTTTTATTTGGAATATTATTCCGATGACAATACTATACGTCATATAGTATTATAGTGTCAATAGCCTTAATGGTTTTCTAATCTTTCCTTAATCTTTCTATTTAATCCCTTTTTTATTATCCATTTTCAATCTTTTTCCTCCCTTATTATACTATCGGTTTTCGCTCGGTACAATCCTATTTTCGTTCCTTATCCTGCCCTTCTTCTACATCTTTTTCGCTTCTTTCCTACAGCCTATGTGAATCCCTTATATTTGCCCTTTTTTCTTTCTGCTTCATATTCCAGGTACGAAACGAAACTTCTGTACTCTCTTATGACTGCAAAAAAATGCCGTACCAAGTCTCCTCATGGAAAACCCGATACGGCATTCTCTATTCTTTTTATTCTTCTGAATGATTTTTCTTAGGAATAGGTAATTCTAGTGAACCGCTTTTAAATATGGATATGGATCAACATTTTCCCCATTGATCAGCAGACTAAAATGCAGATGTGCTGATGTAGAAATACCAGTGGAACCAACCAAAGCGATTGCATCGCCCTGACTTACTTTTTGACCTACCGACACTAAGATCTTAGAGCAGTGCTGGTATCTGGTCACGACACCATTTCCATGGTTTACTTCTACATAATAGCCGCGGGAACTGGAATAGCTTGCTACGGTCACAGTACCGGATAATACAGTCACGATAGAAGAACCACTTGCCCCTCCGATATCCAGTCCTTTATGGAATGTGCTTGCTCCGGCTGTCGGTGCCACCCTCTTTCCATAATAAGAGTAAATGTTATGGTCAGATGGCAGAGGCCATACCATATTATTGATATTATAGGAGTTTGCTTCTGCAATGGCTGCCTTCTTTTTCTGCTCTTCCATTCTTGCTTCTTCTTCTTTGGATACCGCATACTGATACGCATACTGAATATCCACATAATTCTTGGATACATACGCCTCTTTATTGCCTTCATATGAGATCTGTACCCATTCATCCATGATCTCCACGATCTCTAACTCTTCGCCGATCGGCACCTGCGCGATAATGCTGCTTTCGGTTGTAGCGGCGCTTCTAACATTTAATGTGGTGCATGTTGCAACCGCATAGTGCTCATATGTACTGTCGATGATTTTCTGTGCCTCTTCACCAAATAACAGGTATTCATTCTTAATATATCCTGCTACGGAACCAGAACGAACCTTTGTCCATTCTTCTCCCTTTTCTACTACAATAGCCACGCCATTTGCATAAAGCTTGCCAACAGCCTCTGCCTCTTCATCCATTGCCTCTCTTACATTCACATACTCGTTTACATTTGCAACTGCAAGATTCTGATGGATGTTTCCATTCACTGCGGTCAGTTTAACACCTTCTACCATAATTGGGGTTGCTACATTTTCAATGGAAATACCGCTTTCCGATAATTTTTCGTGATAATACTCATTCATAACAACTGTGATTCCAGCTAAGCTGTTCTCTGTAATCTCGGCTGCTTCTGCCGCCTTCACGCTATTTATATTGGAATGGATGAAACATGTAAGGAATAAACATGCGCCAGCTTTTAAAAATAATGCTTTTCTCATTTGAACTCCTCCGTCTTTTCCCGATTCTTTCTTCGTTAAGCACACAAACTTTTTATGTTTCGTGTACATATTACATAATTGTTACATTTTTATTAATCGGCCTAATTATAACAAATAATACCTTTTTAGTCAACATTTTCTTGTCTTTTTTGTCAAAAATGTCCTCATTTTTCTTATCTAAAATCCATGAAAAGAAATATTTTCATTCTTTCGCATCCATTCTTGCATGAATATTTTCCCTATATTGTTACAAAAATATTAACTTATATATTGATACTCTTTCCATTCTCTGCTATAATGCAGACAATACAAATACAAAATTTGTATCAATAACTACTAATGATAGGAGTTCTATTATGAAGCACTTACATATATTAAAACAGCTCGCTGCAGATCGCTTTAAAGATCTGACCGGACGCATTGCAAAGCGTCTGCCTAAAGACGCTTCCAGAAAAAAACTTGCCTATGCCGGTTTTGGTGCGGCCGCAGTTCTCGCCATTCTATTGATCAGCAGCACGGTATCCGTATCTCGCAAGAATTCAGAAGAATCCCCTACCTCATCTTCCGTTCAGAGCAGGGCTACAATACCAGTGGAAACTGCTCTTATACCGAATGAGGAAGCAGCCAAAGAGGACTCATTTTTTATTGAAGATGAAGAACTGGAAGCCGATCTTACCACACTGATTTCTGATTATTTAAATGCCAAGCTGACTCTGGATTCTGAAACAATAGAATCTCTCATTATATCGGATGCAGAGATTAACTATAAAAAACTTTCCAGAAAAGTGGAATACATTGAAAGTTACGAGAATATTAAGACCTATATCACAAAAGGTTTTAAAGGAATTGACTATATTGTATATGTTACCTATGAAGTAAAGTTCCCGATGACCTCTGCAAATGCCCCTTCTCTTGAGGAGTTTTATGTAAAAGAAACAGATGGTGTATACAAACTCTATATGAATACGCTTTCTGAAACCGTATCTTCTTATGTTTTAGAGCGCCGAAATCACGAAGAAGTACAGAATCTAATCTCCATTACGACTGAATCACTTGCAAATGCCTTAAAATCCGATTCTAATCTTTTAGATATCTACAACAGCTTTACGAGTAGTTCCAACTAGCCATACAAACAGAAAGAAAGCCCCGGATCCAAACATTAGGATCCGGGGCTTTCTTTACCCGTTCTTATCTTCTTACATTTTCATAACAGATATCTTAATGCATCCTCTTAATTCTGTCAACCGGGAATTTATTCCGCATTTTTCACTATTTTGTCACCCGAATAACTCCCTGTTTCTGCCTCTTTTTTTTCTTCCGGCAGTCTCGGGAAGTTGATGTTGATCTTAAACAGATCTCCGTCTACCTCCAGTTTTACGCTACCTCCCTGTTTTTCCACGAGGCTGTTTACAATGGCAAGCCCCAAGCCGGATCCTTCTGTATTTCTTGATTTATCGCCTCGTACAAAACGTTCCAGTAACGCCTCAGAATCAATGTTCAGTTCATTTTCTGAAATATTCTTGACCTGAATCATGACTTCGCTTTCATTTGCCTTAATGTCCAGATATGCTCTTGTGGAAGGCATCGCATACTTGATGATATTTCCGAATACATTTTCAAAGATACGGAATGTCTTCTGTCCATCGAGGTTGACATATATTTTTTCCTCTGAATTGGTCATGCGAAACTCAATCTTCTTCTCTTCAAACCGTTCACTGAACTCAAATTCCACCTGCTTGATTAAAGATATAATATCTACCTTCATCATATGGAGTTCCACATTATTGCTGTTTAGCTTGCTGACTTCAAACAAATCTTCAATCAGCTGTTTTAAACGAAGGGATTTACGGTCCAGTGTATCCAGATAGGACTTTCTGTCTTCTTCACTTAAATTCTCATCCTTTAGCAGATTGATATAGGTGATGATGGCAGTAAGCGGTGTCTTTAAATCATGGGATACATTGGTGATGAGCTCTGTCTTCATATTCTGACTCTTCACTTCTTCCTCTACCGCATGTTTGAATCCTTTCTGCACATTGGATAATTTCTTCCCAAGATCGCTGAACATGCCAAGTTCTCCCTGAATCTCTGCATTTAGATCGCCGTTTTCCATCTTGCTTGCGGCATTTACAATCTTATCGTATTTCTGCTTGGTATCCGCATAATACCGTCTCAAAATAAAGAACAGCACGATTGAATAAATGATCAGCACTCCAAGTCCAAAGAACCAGATGCTGCACATGCCTGCAATAATCACAAAGTTTAAGGCAACAATCCTTAGGGCGACACGGTTCGCATCATCCTCTAAATCAAACGTCATCACTTTTCTTACAATATTGCGAATTCCTCTGCATATCCATAAAAAGAAACGCATAAAAATGGTATTCTCTCTCAGATAACGATGCAGGCCTTTTCGGAATACCTGAAAATATGCTACCAACAGAATAAACATCACGCCAAAATAAAATAGCCATAATAAGAATTCGACAATGCCTGCATATTTTCCAACAGTATTTGCCAGATAATTTCCCATACCATACTGCAGCAGACGCTGTTGAATACCGCCTTTTGCATACATAAAGCTGAATACGGTTGCGGCCGGAGTTAAAAGTACCAGTAAGAATGTTGCCAAAGCATTAAATTCTAATGGAATCTTAGAAGCAAAGCCATCGCCGATTCCAAGCGGCTTTATAAGCATCATGACAATGGCAAGCACAAATACCGCCGTACACCCGGCCAAAATCACAAAGATGAACCCGGCATTTAAAAAACTGCCCATTGCATACTCGTAATCCACACCGGAACTTGCATATGGCTCAGAAAGAAATGCCTCCTTTGTCACTGCCATCGCGATTGTAATTCCCTTTATATCATCTGGCACAAAATAATCGCCATACTCCGAAGAAAGGCTCACATTAAAAAGTCTGTTTGCCAAATGGTCTTCACTAATTCCAACCGCATCTAACACCTCAGTCGTACCGTCCTCATAATAACGGATCAGTCCGCAAAACTCATACTTGTCTTTTAGGGTATCACCAATCTTCCCTGAAGATATTGCTTCTTTTAACGCCTGGGGATCACCATCCGATGCAAACACGTTGCCGTTTGTATCATCTTTTATCACATAATCAACACCATTGGTCTGACCACTCTTATTCTGCCAGTAGATGTCGTAAAGAAAGTCCCCAATCTCATTCTGGAATGTATACTGATATTCGCCGTTTCCCAGATAGACATAGTCTTCGCGATTCTCATAATAGCTATCGTAAAACGGATCTTCCGCCTCTTCTTGCAGCTGGTCCTGCTTTTCTTCTTTTGACGTTGGAATTGTAAGTTCCACACTTCCATTTTCCATTGTCCGGCCGTCCGCATTGGGATAATACACTTCAAGAGGCGTAAGTTCCTTTCCGGCCCGTTCCTCTGCCACCTTCATGTAAAAAGCATACGTATTACGTAAAATGGAATACACATTCTGACTTACATATTCCATCTTCGTCTCATCTGCAACCGGCTTTGCCTGGCCTACAACAAGAAAGCTGATTATGCTGATCACTGCAATCACGATTATGACTCCAGTAGCCTTTAGCACACCACTTTTCGTCTTTGGCGGTTGTTCTGTTCTTTCACTCATTCTTATACTCCCTCTTACTTTCGAATCCACCTAAAAGTGACTGATTCCTTTTCTTTATTAGTGTACCGAAAAAAGCGATAGTTCCACCGCCGGAAAAACGAAAGATTTTCTTAAGAAACTATCTGCTCTCCTATAATGGAACCTATTCGTAGATATGGGTGAGACCTTGTGTGAAGATCTGTTTGATATGCTCATCCTTTAATGAATAATATACCACCTTTCCCTCTTTTCGATTTTTTACAAGCTTGGCCTGTTTTAAAACGCGAAGCTGATGGGAAATGGCTGACTGCGTCATATTAAGGAGGGCAGCGATATCACAGACGCACATCTCAGATTCTTCTAACGCCCATAAAATCTTGATTCTTGTCAAATCACCGAATACCTTAAATAATTCTGCAAGGTCTGCAAGTCTTTCCTCCTGTGGCATGTTCTTCTCTACTTTCTGTACCACATCCTCATGAATGACGTCACAGCTGCATTTTTCAATTTCTTCTTCTTTCTTTGTCAAGATTTTCTCCTCCTACTGCTTTCTACTTTTATGGTAGTCAAAAAATACCTCTCTGTCAATTTAAAAATCCTTTGATTGCAATCATAATAAAGACCAGTTTCCCTTTTTCGGATTTTTCCTCAAATAATTTTTCTAAACGTTCTACCTTATCTCCCAGCTAAACATCCGCTTCATCAGTCCGAGGCACACCAAACAGGCTGCGCGAGGCAGAGAGGGTGTGGCCGGAAGCGTTATGGTTCCCGGATGTCCGGCTCATGACGCACAAAAAGGTGGCGACGTCTTTGAATAGCAGACAGTGCCTTCCTGTCTGATAGTCAAAGACGTCGCCGCCTTTTTGTCCGCTCATGCGTCCGAACATCGGGAACCATAACGCTTCCGGCCGCGCCCTCTCTGCCTCGCGCCAGCCGTCCGTCTCTCCCTACTGCTTTTCTATCTTATAGCCCACGCCCCATACTACTTTGAGGTACTTCGGCTCTTTTGGGTTGATTTCAATCTTCTCACGAATTCTTCGGACATGAACCATAATCGTATCCGTCGTAATCGCCTTCTCATTCCATACTGTCTCATAGATCTCTTCCGGTGAAAATACCTTACCTGCATTTTTAACAAGAAGAAGCAGAATCTTAAACTCTAGCGGTGTCAGTCTCACTTCCTTCTCATCCACGGTCACGGTCACCGTATCCTCATTCACTACAAGTCCGCCAATCGTATACTCCTTCTCTTTCTTCTCTTCCTTATGCTCTAGCATCTGAAGAAATCTAGAGTATCTTCTTAACTGTGAATTCACTCTTGCCATCAGTTCCATCGGTGTAAATGGCTTCGTCACATAATCATCCGCACCAATATTCAGCCCTGTAATTTTATCAATCTCCTCTGATTTCGCCGACAGCATGATAACCGGGAACTCATACTTCTCCCTCAATTTCATTGTCATTGTAATTCCGTCCATAATCGGCATCATAATATCCACAACTGCCAAATGAATGGTCTCACGCTCTAATATTTCCAGTCCTTTTTTTCCGTTCTCCGCCTGAAATACTGTATATCCTTGGTTCTTAAGGTAGATGCTGACCCCTTCTCTGATTGCCTCATCATCTTCCACTACTAATATATGATATGACATTTTGCTTCGTATCCTTTCCATCCCTGTCTATTATGTGCCGGCTTGTCCGCCTGCTAACACCTTAGACACACGTTTCTTACGCCCTAATATATGCTTTTATCTTGATTTTACCAGTTGTTACTTAAAATGGCAATACGTATTGTACCTCGCTTCTATGTTTATAAATTTATAAACCTCATCTGCCAGTGTTCATTTGCTTACAAAGCTAAAAAGTATCCTGCGCAAAATAAAACGGAATTCCATACGGCAATCCCCAGTACAGAAGCTACCAGATAGGCAGGAAGTTTCATTCCAAGCGCTCCAGCCGGTATTCCGACAAGAGTCCGCACAACCGGTATCAGCTTTGCTAAAAATACCGCATAACCTCCTTTTTGCGTGATCATCTCCGTTAGGTTGTCTAACTTTTTCTTAAGTTTCGGACTCTTATTGGCACACTTCTCAATCAGTTTTGTCCCGCCGATTTTTCCCACATAATAAAGAATCACGCTTCCTGACAGCCCAGCTGCAATGGTAATTAGAAGCGTTATCAAAAAGCCATGCCCTTTCGCTGCCCATGCTCCGGCAAACGGAAGTATAACTCCCGCCGGAAATCCCGGCATATTCATATATTCCAAAAAAACTACTAAAAATACGATCAGCAATCCATACTGTTCTATCAAACTTAAAACAGACTGCAAACTCATACTGTTCCTCCTCTCTTAACCGTTCCTACGTTCGGCGGTCCTGCTTAAACCGCTATCCTTACTTTCTAGTGTTAGTGTACCTAAAAATATAGAATTTGAACGGTACAATTTCCGAAAGATTTTCTTAAGAAAAACAGTCAGACTCTTCATAATTCTATTGGGGTGTTTCAAACTTTACACTTGATTTTGGGCTTGTTTGACTGGGAAACAGGCATTGTGGGCAGAGAATCAAGTGTAAAGTTCGAGTTTTCCTATGCCTCTTCGGCTTTATGTTTTGGAAGGCACCACATATAAAAGAGTATGTGAGGAAATACTAAAATAGAAAAAATATTGCAAGGAGGATTGGCTTATGAGTAAACAGTCTAATCAGCGCTACCGTAAAGAACGAGAGAAACAGAACTCTTCTGCTTCTAATTCCTATAAAGATGAGACTTCTTCCTGCTATGATAAGCAGTCTAATCGCTATGAATATGATACGGAAGATTTTCATATTTCTAACACAAACAGCTCAAGCAATACAACTAATACTTCTGCTAAAAACTAGGTTTTATGTAGAAAGCTTGAAAATGCTTATAACAAAGACTACAAAAAGGACCATCGTACTCTCTTAGTACGATAGTCCTTTTTTATAGATCCAGATACGCTGTTTGTTCCATACAGAATCGTTGCCTTTTTAAGGTAAGCGGCGTCGGCTTTACAATCAGACAGCAGATTATCCGATCAACATTTCTAAAACATATAATACAATAACAAAACTAAAATTAATCACCGAGAACTTAACAACATATTCTTTCACTTTCTCAGGCTGATGTTTCTTAAACTCACTAAATGTAATCAAACTAGCAAGCGATGCAATCAGTGTCCCGCATCCGCCAATATTGACAGCAGGCAGTAGACTAGCATACTGCCCGGTAAAGTGCGAAAGCAATACCGCACTAGGCACATTACTAATAACCTGACAGGATAAAATTCCAAACAATAACGTATTCTTAGGAAGCAGATATTCAAAGAATGCACTCACAGCAGGAATACGTGCCATATTTCCACTAAATACAAAGAACACACAGAACGTAGCAAGTAATGGATAGTTCACTTCTTTAATGGAATCTTTGTCTAAGAATAATAATGCAATCGTAATCATAACAGTTCCTAACACATAAGGAACAATTCTAAACACGATCAGAATACTAGCAACAAATAAAACCGAATAAATCAAAGTTCTCTTTTTATCTAATACATAATTTTCATTATTCTTTAAAGTAAGTGGTGTAGTCTTCACAAACAGACAGCACACAACAATCAAAACAGTAGCTGCTAAAAAGCTAGGTAACATAATCTTCACAAATTCCACGGTCTCAATTCCATAATAAGAATACAAATACAAGTTTTGTGGGTTACCGAATGGCGTCACCATACCGCCTAGGTTGGCTGCGATATTCTGCATGATGAATGTGAAGGCCATCGCCTGCTTATTATCCGTGCTGCTTAATACATAATAGCCTAACGGAAGGAACGTTAAAAGCGCCATATCATTTGCTAAAAGCATGGAGCCAAAGAAGGTGATAAAGACCAAACCTAATGTAGCATTCCTTAAATTATGCAGTTTTAATACGATGTTCTTGCTTAAGATTTCAAATACATGGATATGCGAAAATGCACTGACAACTGCAAGCGTGCAGTATAAGGTAGCAAGAGTCCGCATATTAAAGTACCCTATATACTCCCGGTCTACCGGCACAAAGATGCAGGTAATCACCATTGCAAGAAATGCGATTACAAGCACCGGCTGTTTTTTTATAAAGTCTTTCATCATTCGTCCGACTTTTTCTGCATAACCACTTTTCTCTACTGTACCATTCGTCGGAAAACCATTTTCATATCCCAACGGACCTTCTGTTGTTATGTACGTCTTGTCTTTCATGCTGTCCCTCTCCTATTTTTATTGCAAAACTTTAAGGATTTTTATATGATCCAATGTTTTATTTTCTTATTTACCAAGGTATGATTGTAGCAGACTTTTTACAAAATGCAAGATGGAATCCAATGTTTTTTGCGTGTTTTGTAGAATAAGGAAAGCAAACCTGTTTTTGCGCCTAATTGGATAAATATATCACGTCCTACGTTTGTTGAATTTAATAATTGGTTATGCTATAATGTACCAATCGGTGTTGACGAAATCTGGGCTTGTTACCAGATATGAGAAAGAGGCACTGTATTGAATTCTTGCAAATCAAAGGAGATTAACTATGGCAGAAAAAAATCCGATCGTTACAATCGAAATGGAAAACGGAGATAAGATTCAGGTTGAATTATATCCTGAAGTTGCTCCTAATACAGTAAATAACTTTATTTCCTTAGTAAAGAAAGGCTACTACAACGGCTTAATCTTCCACCGTGTTATCAAAGGCTTTATGCTTCAGGGTGGATGTCCGGAAGGAAGCGGCATGGGCGGTCCTGGATACTCTATCAAAGGTGAATTCGCTCAGAACGGATTTGAAAATGATTTAAAACATACAGAAGGCGTTATCTCCATGGCTCGTTCTATGGCTCCTAACTCCGCTGGTTCCCAGTTCTTCATTATGCATAAAAACGCTCCACACCTTGACGGCGCATATGCTGCATTCGGTAAGGTTGTAGAAGGCATGGATGTTGTAAATAAAATCGCGGAAACTAAGACTGACTACTCTGATCGTCCACGCGAAACTCAGAGAATGAAGTCCGTAACCGTAGACACCTTCGGAGTTGATTACCCAGAACCTGAGAAGTGCTAGTTTGAGCTAACGGATGATATGGAAGCAGACCCTCGGGAGAACGGAGGCGACAGCGTTCCACATGTTCGGACGCATGAGCGGACAAAAAGCCGGGCTATTCTTTGCCTATCAGACAGGAAAACACTGTCTGCTATTCAAAGAATAACCCGGCTTTTTGTTCGTCATGAGCCGGACATGTCGGAACGCTGTCGCCTCCGTTCTCCCGAGGGCCTGCTTCCATATCCCAAGGTGTTTCAAAAAACGAAACACCTTGGTGAGGGAATTGTCACTGATAGGGTAAATCTTGTTGGACTTTAAAGGGGCTGATCCATTTTGAGAAAGGAGGCGCCTCTTAGGCATGATATTAATCAGGTACCGGCTCTGCGGGCAGCGGGGAAGTGAGTTGGCTGAAGAATGAAATAGAACATGGTGAGAGTGGGTATTGTTTGTTATATGATGAAATAACGACAGATAATGATACAGAAAAGGCCTATTCATAATTTTTAAATAGAAATTATGAATAGACCGTAGAGAATCTGGGGATGGAACTAGATACCAAGCGTCCGCATGATACGGGTGATGGTATCCAGGCGCGAATCATGAGAGTCGGTGTGTGAGAAGGAACGGTCGGATACGAAACGGCCGTCTTTCATAAAGAGGACACGACTGCTTTCGGAGGCCACTTTAGCATCGTGCGTGACTAGGAGGATGGTGGTACCCTGGGCGTTTATGGTTTTTAGGATTTGTAGGATCTCAGCGGCGGACTTGGAGTTTAGGGCGCCAGTTGGTTCGTCGGCAAAGAGGATGGACGGGGTATTGATAAGTGCACGGCAGATTCCGGCCCGCTGGAGCTGCCCGCCGGATACTTTGGCAATGTCACGGTCCGCTAAGTCTGAGATTCCGGTCTGTTTTAGAAGGGCACGACCACGGGCGGTGATCTTTTCTGTATCTTTTGGATTATCAAGGATAGCGGTCAAGATAACATTGTCTAGGATGGACAGGTTCTTTAGAAGGCTTGGCTGCTGGAAGACAAAACCCATTTCTTTTCGGCGGATGGCGGCCATCTCAGGCTCCGTGTAATTGGAGATAACCGCATCTTTTAGGGTGATGGTGCCGGAATCGATGGTATCCATGCCGCTGACGCAGTATAGAAGTGTGGATTTTCCGGAGCCGGATGGGCCCATGACGGTTACGAATTCTCCTTTTTTGATCTCTAAGGAAATGTGGTCTAAGACCAGATTCTTCTTTCCTTCTTCTTCATAGGATTTTGTTATATTTTCTGCTTTTAATATGGTTTCCATCTTCCTCTCCCCTACTCTTTTACGCTTTCTGCGATATTTACGTTTCCTGCTTTTCTCATGCATAGCATGGTTCCCAAAACGACACATGCGGCTAAGAGAAGCGGGCATACCAGATATGATAAGAATCCGTTTATGATGAAATGGATCTTGGATATTCCTAGTGTGGATAAGATAAGCCCCGCTAAGAATGCTCCTAATGTATTGGCTAATACTGCGCCTGCGATTAGACCGATGATTAAGATAAAGATGGTACGAGTCATGTACTGCATGCGAATATCGTGATTGGAGAATCCGATTCCTTTCATAATGCCGATGTTTATCTTGTCTTTTGCCAAAAGCATCTTTAAAAACAGCATAGTGATCATGGCGGAGGTGATGCTTCCTATGATGATGCCAATGATGGCAGCTTTCTTCATGCTTGCGATACTGCCGCCAAGCGTCTGGGTGATATATTCGGCTACACTTGATACTTTTGTATAAGAGAATGACTGTTTATATTCCCGGATGACAGCATCTTTATCGATGCCTTCTTTTAAGTCAGCACAGATGATATACCACATGATTTCTTCTCCTGTCTCGCTCCAGATGGTTTTCGCGGTCTTTCCTCCGTTGGTGAGGTCCTGATAGATTCCGGATACGGTAAGGATTACATTTTCTCCATTTCGAATGATTTCTAATTCATCCCCCACTTCTTTTTCAAAGTTATCGGCATTGCTTTTGGATAAGGCAATTTCCTGCTCAGTCTGCGGCGCTTTTCCCTTTAGGTACGTAAGCGGGAATCGATTTAAATCACCCGATTCAATCTTCATATTTTCATAGCTTCCATCCGGAGATACGGCTGGATAGACGGCGGTGACATAGAGTGCAGATTTTGTGACTCTTGTATCCTGATCCAGCTGTGACTTGATTTCTTCCGCTTTTTCGGTAAGATTCTGTTCCTGCTGCAGATCAAAACGCATATCACATTTAGCAGCCCCCATATAGCTTATGAACTTTTCAGAAGAGACGGTTGTATAGAGATTGACCGGCACGATTACGATAAAGGAGGCCAGTGTGAAGATTACTAACAGTACGCTATATAGTCTTTTCCGAACCTTTACGTCTCCGATTCCAAGCCGGATGTTGACCGGCAGGATGGATTTTTTTGAAATGGACGGGCGGATTAAGGAAAGCTTCTTCTCTCCTACTTCCCCACCAAAACGGATGGCTAACATCGGGGATACATCCTCTAATTTCTTTAATGTTTTTCTTACATACCATACAACCATTCCATAAATGATAAAGGTTCCGAGCATTCCAAGTAAGAATGCGAGTACCGGATTTTTTCCTTCGCCCATATACAGGCGGACTTCTTTTAATAAAATACTACTTACCACAAGGGATACCAAATATCCTGCCACACAGCCGATTCGTGCGATCCACTGGTATTTTCCAAGGTACATCTTTTTAATATCCTGATTCTTAATTCCAAGCGCCTTCATGACACCGATTTCCCGATAGTCTTCCTCAATGGTTGCTAAAAGGGTGAAACGAATGCAAAGGAAGGATATTAGCACACAAAGGATACTGATTAAGATAATGACAGCCGCGGTGATCCCGTCTGCTAATGCGTTGATCATCTTAAATAATGGATAGGTGATGGTTGGGCCATTTGCCTCCAGTCCGGCATTCATATAAGCAGTCTCAAATGCACTGCATTTGGATGGGTCTATAAGCCTGAACTCAATCAGATATTCAACCTGACCTGTTATAGCTGAAAGTGTATCATAGTCTGCCTTGCTGATTAAAAATCGCTTTGAGGAAGCAAATGTGGAATTCATCTGCGAATCTCTTAAAAATCCGGCAATCTGATACACTACCGTGTCCTCATCAATGTGAATCGTCAATGTCTCTCCGACTTTTAAACCAAACTCCTTTTGATAGCAGATCGGCACATAGACTTCTCCCTCTTTCGGCTCGATTGCATCAGAAGAAAGGTCTAAAAGATAATCAAATTTGGCACTCTGATAAACAAATCCATTATCCTGCACGCTTCCGTCTAAGGAATTCCCGTTTAGCGATATACTGCCAGACTCAATATTTAAAACAGGAAGAATCTGATAGTCCTTTGTGAGGCTGTTTTCCTTTGCAAAGGCATCCATTCTTTCATAATCAATAGCTCCCGCATGCATCTGAAGAAAATGAGGTGTTTTCGCATCTTCCATCAGCTTTGTCACTGCCCCTGTCAGATTTCCGATCAGACTTACCGCTGCCGCTAATAACATGGTGGAAAGCAGTACAAACACGGTTAGTGCAATTGTGATGCCCTTATTCCTTTTGAAATCCTTCTGAATCATTTTACGAAACATAGTGCTCCTCCAGTCTTCGTACCTCTTTGTTGTGATAGAAAATAGCTGCCGTCACAATGATCAGCACGCCTCCTATAATCAAAGAAAAACCAATTCCTCTTCCAGTCCCGGTTCCAATCAGCCTTCCTACGCTGTCCGCTAAGATGCCGTCACTTGCTAACATTGGCTCAAATACATGGTCTGCTAAAAATCCGGATAATCCATATGCGAATACATATCCAAGCTGGGAAATGATGCCGATAAGCCCCCATGCACGCCCCTGTACTTCTTCTTCAATCGACATACGGATCAGACAGTCTGCCGTTATATTCACGATTGGAAGGGAAGCAAAGAATAAAAATCCGCCGATTCCCATTATCATAAGATTTGCACGAATCCCTGTCATCGCCATAAATAATCCGGTTGTCGCAAGCCCAATTGCCATCAGCTTTACATAATGCTTCTTAATGGATAAGAATCCCATAAGTACGCTGGATACTAGCATTCCGCATGCACACACGGTCTCCATCGTTCCTAATGTAGCAGAATCCGTAAAGGATAAAACAAGCGGTGTAAGTAGTGTCTGGATAAAACCTAAGAAGAATGTTACGAATGTCATAAGAAGAACAATTACCGCCACTCCCTTTTTCTTTGTGATTGCTGCCCAGCCTTCCTTAAAGTCATCCCACATTCCGGCTTTTACTATCCTTTTCTTATTTTCCATTCCATTCCGGACCACACAGGTTGCGATAACAGTTAAAAAGAACGTTGCCATATCAATGATAAGCAGTACCTTAATATCGGCTACCCGAAGAAGCATTCCTGCTAATATCGGGGAAAATAAATACTTGGAAGAACCTGCAACCTGAACAAGGCCCCCTGCCTTGGAATACTGTTCTTCGGTTAATAATTCGGTTATTGTAGCCTTATAAGCCGGCTCCAAAAGTGCAGCAAATATCGAGCTGATTGTGACCCCAATACAGATCTGCACAATCGTTGCCTGCCCGAATAGCATGCAGATAAAGATATAAAGAAGCCCTAATGCCGAGCATCCATCTCCAATGATCATTAAGAGCCTGCGATCTATACGGTCTGCTAAGACTCCTGCAAACGGACTTAACAAAATAGACGGAAGAAATGCAAACAGTGAAATCAGTGCGACTGCTGCTGCACTTTTTGTCTGCTGATACGCATATACCCCAAGTCCGAATGATGTTAACCCACTTCCGATTGCCGACACAAACTCGCCGGCCCATAATATCATAAACTTACGAAATGATTTTCCTTTCTCCATGATTCAATCCCCCTGAATGATTTCATTTTCCTTATTCGGCCCCCATCAGTCTGCCTGCTAATTCCTCAAAGCATCCTTCACTCACACCAAGCATCTTTCCTGCATTGCAGATAAATGCCTGCATCCGTCGCCCCTTTTCTTCCTCTGTCATCGGTACCATATCATCATCTAAAACGGTCTGTATATAGACTAAAAGCATCTCCGCTGTCTCCTCCGGATATTCCGTCTGAAAAAGACCTTCTTTTATTCCATCCCGGATTACCTTACCAATGATCGGTGTCACTTCTTTTAGTAACATCACCATGATTTTCTGATGCATCTTTACATTTTCCGGCTTATGAATTTCCATCAGAATTTCTTTCCCTTCTTCCTCATTCAGATGCAGCGCTGAAATTGTCTGAAGCAGCTTTATCTCTGCCGGTATATTTTCCTGGTTTGCCACTGCCCATGCTCGTTGTAGCAATTTCTCGTTGTATCGTAACAGAATCGCATCCATCACTTCTTCTTTTGACTTAAAATAATAATAAAATGTACCCTTTGCAATCTTAACCTGATCTAAAATAGCCTGTATGCTTGTTTTGTCATAACCTTTTTGCGCAAACAAAACTTCCGCTGTATCTAAAATCTCATTTTTTCTCTCATCATGCTCTTTTACAACTCTCATATCATACTCCTTTCACCACCGACCGACCGTCGGTCTATAAATAGATATAATACTTTTCACTTTAATTGTCAATAGTTTTTTTGGATATTTTCTCCTTTGTCCTTGTATCCCATATCGGTGGTGTAAGAGAAAAGTACTGGGGAGAGTGGGCCGAATGGCCTCTTAGGACCGGGGCATGATCATGGCGAAATGTCCAGCTCATGTTGAACAAAAGGCGTTGCATTCTTTAACTATCAGACAGATGATTTTCCTGTCTGATAGTCAAAGAATGCAACGCCTTTTGTCCGCTCATGCGTCCGAACATTTTGCCACGATCATGTCCCGGTCCTAAGAGGCCATTCAGCCCGCTCTCCCCGGTACTTTTCTCGTCCTACTACTGTTCGTAGATATATAACTCCTGTCCAATCTGGATGAAGTCAGGATTTTTGATTGTGTCTTTGTTCCATTTGTAGATTAATGTCCAGTCACTTGCTTTTCCTAATAACTTCTTAGCGATTTTAGATAAGCAGTCACCTTTCTGTACGGTATAGATTGTAACCGTTTCACCTTCTGTTGCTTCTGTCTTGTCAGAAGTATCTTTCTTATCTTCTGTAACAGTGCTGTTTGTTGTGCCGGCTGCTGGTTTCTCCGTAACAGTTGTATCCTTAGCTGGAGTTTCTGTTACTACTGGAGCTGTTTCTCCAACCTGAACAGTAAGAGTACGCTCTACCGCATAAGTAGCAGGGTCCGGATTTGTCTGGATATATTTGATCAATACTTCATCTAATGCACCATATTCCATTAACTTAGGGAATACTTCATCAGAGATCATAGTATAGCCGTCACCGCCTGCGATTGTAAAGTCGTTAGAAGCTAATACATACATCTTATCTAAATCAAGTGCTTCTCCGTTCACCTTAACATTGCTGATACGGCTGCCAGCTTCTTTATTCGCATCAATTGTAAAGGTAAGTCCGCTTGTCTGTGGGAAACCACCGCTTGTTGCAGGGTAATCCTTCACACCATGCTCTAACATAAGTAAGATAGCCTGTCCGCTTACTTTCTTTGTCACAACGATATTGCCGAATGGGAATACTTCTGCAAGCATGCCCTTTGTAATATCACCGATCTGGATGGAAGTACGGATACCACCGCCATTTGTGAATGCGATATCAGCGCCTGTTGTCCAGCGTAATGCATCTGCTGCAAGGTTGCCTAAATTTGTTTCTGTAGTACGAACATGTTCACGTTCTCCATCAAGGTATACGCTTGTTGTACCTACTACTTCACTTAAGTTCCCGCTTAAGCTTGTTTCTGCTTCGATCATCAGCTTGCCTACTTCTGCATGAATCGCTGTTTCATCTTCGCCTTCTGCTAATTCAGTCTTAATGCCTGCTGCTGCAAGATCGGCAGTTGTAAGGGAATATGCTTTCATTTCGTATTCATTTTTCGTATCGATTACAACACATCCGATGTTCTGTAAGTATTGGCCTGTGCTTACTAATAAAGTATCATTGCCTTCATTTGCTTTAGCACATGCTTCTAAGGAAGAATGGCTGTGTCCATCGATGAATAAGTCGATTCCATCTACTGCTTTAATTACGTCAACTGCAGTTGGATCAGAGCCTCCATCAATACCGATATGACCAAGAGCGATGATAAAGTCAACATCTTCTCTTTCTAAGTCATATACTGCGCTCTGTGCCATCTCTACCGGGCTTAAAAATGTAATATCTTTTACATTGTTTGGATTTGTCTTTGTTGCAGTCTCTTCTGTTGCTAAACCAAAGATACCGTAACGTACACCATCTTTTTCAATGATTGTATATTCCTTTGTAAATGGATCCCCATTCTTTGTCACTAATACATTAGCTGCTACTGCAGGGAAATCCATATCTTTAATTAGTTCTGCAAGACGAGCTGTTCCATAGTTAAAATCATGATTGCCAAGTGTCATTGCATCATAGCCAACTGCATTCATAATCTTTACAATTGTCTCACCCTGATCAACTGTTGCGATTGGTTTTCCATGAAGAGTATCACCTGAATCTAATAAAAGTACGGTTGCTCCTGCTTCTTCAAGCTTGTCCTTAAGTGCTGCAACTTCGGACATTCCGAGTGAACTATCTGTTCCTCTCTGTATACGTCCATGTGTATCGTTTGTATGTAACACAACTGTCTTTCCAGCAACGGTATCGATATCAAATCCGCCTTCACTCGCTGCTGCTGCCATTACCTGTGTTGGCATGATTAAACCAAGCACAAGGGTTAATGTCATTAAGAATGCCATCAATCTGTTTCTTAACTTCATCTGTTTACCCACCTTTCCTTTTTTCACCCACATTATACCATATGAAAGAGTTCTGACAAGTGTATTTTTAGGATTTTACTAACATTTTTCATACATTTTTCATGTATCTTATTTTTCTATTATTACTACTAATTTTCTGCATTAGAACCCCTTATAAGACCGGTTTTAATTTCCATTTTATTGAATAATGTTACATTTTTATATTTCATATCGAACTCTGATTTTGAATCAGATAGCAGGAATAAATAATACCATTTTTATCCTTTTTTAAGTGCAATGGAATCCCTTTAAACTAAAAAAGAGCATCCGACTAAAACAAAACAAAACAAAACAAAACAAAACAAAATAAAACATTACAAATAAAAAGACCATCCACTTACAAACAAAAACAGCCCTCCGAAATAAAAAAGGACCGCCCCCTAAAAGGCAGCGGTCTCTTTTTTGCAGATTACAGGTTCCAGATTAAGATAACGATTGGAAGGCTGATAATGCTTAATAATGTTGTCAATGTGAATATATTAGATGCCGTTTCCACGTCCTGCCCATATTTATCCGCAAACAACATGGAATTGGATGCTGTCGGACAGGATGATGCGATCAGAATCACCATGGCAAGGGTCGGATCCATTGGAATCAGGCGGAATACACCGATTAACACAAGAGGGATCAGGAAACATTTGATGAGTACCATCCCGTAGATGCGCACATTCATCACAGCTTTCTTTAAATCGCTCTGTGCGATGTAGATGCCGGATACAATCATTGCAAGCGGGGTATTCATGCTTCCGATATAATTGATTGCGCTCTCAATCGGTGCCGGAAAACGAATCTGTAAAAAGTATGTGGTAATGCCTATAACAATGGAGATCATAACCGGTGTAATAAATGGCTTGATCCTTGCTTTCCACGTAACCGTCTCATTTTCCTTTTCCTTCTTTTGCATCAACGCCACACCATATGTCCATATCACGATATTAAACATCGTAAGGTATGTGTTACAGTAAAACACACCGAGCTGTCCAAACAACGCGCTGATTAATGGAATGGCCATAAACCCGCAGTTCGCGAAGATCACGCAGAACTGCTCCGTTGCTATTTTCTTCGGGTCTCCTTTTATTCTCACGATGTAGGAGATTGCAATCGCAATAAGAAGACTTACCGTGGAGAATAAAAATCCCCATAGCAGATTCCTCGCCTTATCCGGATCATAATCCATCTGATATGTGCTTAAAATCATACATGGCATGACCACGTACAGAATAATGCTTGTGAGCTGAGAATTCGTAGCTGCACTTACAAGCTTGATTCGAAAGAGCAGATAGCCAACTGCTAAAAGCAGAAACATGATAAATACCTGGTTGGCTAATATTTTTGCGTATTCCATTGAAAACTCCTATCCTATGTTAATTCCTTTTAGTTCTATTACCTCTGTTATGAACACCGCCTGATATGCGTTTGACTCTGTCAGGCCTTTTGCATGGTTGCATGCTTTCTCCATCCTCCTTTTAAGAAACGGGTGGTGAAGCAGATCGCACGGAATGCCCAGTCAATCGTCATGGCAATCCATACCCCAAGCACACCAAGATTGCATGCCTTTGCAAGTACATAGCTAAATGCGATTCTCCATATCCACATGCTGGATATGGAGACGATCATCGTAAACTTAACATCATTTGCGGCACGAAGCGCATTTGGCAGGGTGAACGATGCCGGCCAGATTATGATGCAGCATAAGCTGTGATAAATGGTCAGTTCCCTTACTAACTGTGCCGTCTGATCGGAAAGATGATATAGCTCGCAGATTGGATTTAACAAAAGCAATACCGCTATATTCAGACCCAAAAGCGCTATGTATGCGATCTTAAGCAGCCGCTTCGTATACTGCATCGCCTGCTTTAAGTCCATTGCCCCAACACACTGTCCGACTACCGTGATCATTGCAAGACCGATGGCACTTCCCGGTATGACTTCAAAGCTGGAAATCGTATTGGCTACCGAATTAGCAGCAATCCCCACTTCCCCATAGGTGGCGATCAGTCCTACCACTAAGATCTTCCCAAGCTGAAAGATACTGTTCTCTAACCCGTTTGGGATTCCGATGCGAAGAATCCTTGCTACCATCTTCGGCTCATAACGGACTTTAAAGTCACTCTTGATATGTATGATGTAATCCTTCTTCCGCAAAAGCATCATGACCATAATAGCTGCCATCATTCTGGATAATAAAGTTGCCGTTCCGGCTCCTGCCACCTCCATATGAAATCCCCAGATCAGGATTGCATTTCCGACTACATTTACAATATTCATCCATAAGGACACTTTCATAGAAACCTTGGAGTTTCCCA
>SVEB01000009.1 GCA_015057635.1 Lachnospiraceae bacterium
ATTATGGAAGAGACATACGGCTATATCAGCATCATATTAGGGGGCATGACCATTTCCATGTGCTATAATATATGCGCTTCCGTGCTTCGTGCCATGGGTGACACCGTCATGCCATTGCTTTTTTTAATCTTTTCGGCCTTTTTCAATATCTTTTTGGATCGTTTCTTTATGATCGAACTTCATACCGGAGTTCAGGGCGCAGCATATGCCACGCTGATTTCGCAGTTTCTATCCTGCATCCTGTGTTTTTTTTACATTTACATACGCTATCCGATTCTTCGTCTAAAAAGGTGTGACTTTGCCTTTCATCGCAGCATGATAAAAGAAATGTACGCATCCGGTGCCTCCATGGGATTTATGATGTCTTTGGTCTCCCTTGGAACCCTTGCCCTTCAAAGTGCAATCAATACGTTAGGCACCTCCATCATCATCGCTCATACTGCAGCCAGAAAGATAACTGAGCTATACATGATGCTATTCTCTGTTCTCGGTACAACCATGGCCACCTATTCCGGGCAGAACTTGGGAGCCGGAAACGTACACCGAATCAAAGACGGGATCCGGAAAGCCATCAAAGCCGCCTGGATCTGGTCTGTCGGAGTCATACTCATAACCTGGCTGTTTGCCCCCCAGCTAATCCGTCTGCTCACCAGCACCACAGACCCGGAAGTCATTCAGAATGCAGTCAATTACCTTCGTTTTGACACCGCCTTCTATTTTGTCCCGTCCATGATCACGATTATCCGTAACACCATGCAGGGAATCGGTGACTATAAAACTCCGATCATTTCCAGCAGCATCGAGCTAATCGGCAAAATCCTGGTAGCTTTATTTCTCGCTCCAGCCCTTCACTATTTCGGTATCATCCTAGCCGAACCCATCGTCTGGATCCTGATGGTCATTCCTCTGATCCTCCGAATCAAAACAACCCCAATCCTAAAAGAAACAGCGGGCGTATAAAACGCGCTCGCTGTTTTTTTAATATGCCATTATAAAAGTCACTCAAATCCGCTACTATTGTGTTTTTATCCCAATGGAACTTGATCCTCAATTTGTCTCAGACTTCGTCCGCCAATATTGAACATCCAACAAACATCTAATGTTTAGCAATCTAATATCTAATGTCTAATCTTTAACATCATTTTCAATTTCTCATCTTAAACAAATATCCTATAAGAATTCGAGGTAACTTAGTGGTAAGGTGTCGGAAGGAAGAGCAGGAGGGGCTCGCTTTTCCGAAATGTCCGGCTCATGACGAACAAAACCGCGTACGAGTCTTTGAATAGCAGACAGAGAGTTTTATTCTGTCTGATAGGCAAAGACTCGTATGCGGTTTTGTACGCTCATGCGTCCGAACATTTGGAAAAGCGAGCCCCTCCTGCTCTTCCTTCCGACACCTCGTGCATCATCATCACGGTATCTGATAAAGGAATTCGAGGCTTCCGGCTTCAAGGCCCATACTTCGTTCGAGGAGAATGGAGAGGGCTTTTAATTTTGTTGGGATTTCGCTTTCATCGGCAGAAGAGGAGAAAAAGTTTCGGTCCAGTGAAAACACGATCATAGACAGGATAATCTCAGCTGTCTGATGAGGATACTCACAGGAAAGCGTTTTTTCCTCAATTCCCTGTTTGATAATATCCGTTAAAATCGGTGTAAAAGCCCGCATAGTGATCGCTAGGAACTTCTGGTGCAATAAAATGCTGTCCTGGACATGCAGATAATGAAGCATCTCTTTCTGGTGTAACATCTCATCCGGTTGTACGCACATCTGAAATAGAATCTGAAATTTTGATATGGCATCCAGATCCTTCTCCTCCATCACCTTTATGCTTTCTGTAATAGCCTGTGAGTAAGAACGCTCCAAAACCGCATTCAGAATCTCATCCTTAGATTCAAAATAATAATAAATGCTCCCTTTTCCAATCCCGGCTCTCTGTGCAATATCGCTGACGGAAGCATCGGTTGCCAGGTTTTCACTCATTAATGCCTGCATTGCGTCTAAAATCTGATTTTTTTTATCTGCTTTCGACATAATCCTATCTCCTTCGCGTATGTATTTTAGATTAACCCATAAGATATTCAAAATATTTCCAAATAAAACTTGACCGCCGGTCGAAAGAGTGCTATGCTGTCTCATATAAAAAAGTCGACCGCCGGTCGAAATTTTATTATCATTCTATTGTTATCTTACATCGTACCGATGAAAAAATCAAAGTAAAATCAAACGATAATCCAAGCAAGTTTCAAAACGTAATCCAGATAAAAACGTAATCCACGAAAAAGGACAAAAGTTTACATAAAATACAGGCAACAATCTCAATAAGAGAAGAGAAGCTGCAAAAGAAAGCAGGAATGGAACAAAAAAATTCGATTCAGATTTGAGAGGAGAGAAAATGTGTTTTTTACAAAGTTAGCAGGTGGGGTTTCCGGGGCAGCCATTCTTATGACAGCCGGAGGTGCTGCATACACCTTTCATAAGGTGGTGGAGCGGGATGGAATCAAACGGTCAGAGGACCCATCTAAAATGCCGATTGATGTGGGGACGGACTGGACCAGGTATTTCCCATTTATTCGAGAGAAAAAGGAATGGCTGTTGGCGCAGCCGATTGAACATGTATCCATCCAGTCTTTTGATGGGCTTATCCTAAAAGGAATTTATCTTCCGGCCAAGAAAGAAAGTGACAGGATGGTGATTGCTTTTCATGGATACCGGAGTGAGGGACGGAATGAATTCGCAGGCTTGGCACAGTTCTATCATGAGTCAGGGTATCATGTGCTGGTCGTGGATGACAGGGCACATGGGGAGAGTGAAGGAACGTACATAGGATTCGGGTGTCTCGATCGATATGACTGTGATAACTGGATCCAGTATGTGAATACAAGATTTGAAGGACGAATGCAAATTGTGCTGCATGGTATATCAATGGGAGCAGCTACGGTCGTTATGGCAAGCACGATCCGTTTTAATCATGTGAAGGCGGTCATTGCGGACTGTCCGTTTACTTCGGCATGGCAGGTGTTTTCTCATCTGCTAAAGACAAAGTATCATATCCCAGAGTTTCCGTTACTGTCCGCCACCAGCATGCTCTGTAAAAAGAAAGCCGGGTATGCGTTTGATGAGGTTTCAGCTGCCGTAGAGGCTATGAGAATGAAGCAGCCCCTTCTTGTAATCCACGGTGAAAATGATGATTTTGTTCCGACCTTTATGGGAGAGGAGATCTACCGGGCATGCAATACAAAGAAGAAACTGCTGCTTACCGGGGCAGGGCATGGGGAAAGTTATTTTGCATATAAGGATGCATATGAAGGGGCAGTCGATGATTTTCTTTCAGACTGTCTTCGATCTTAAAAGCAGGAGGAGAATAAGATGAAAAGCGAAAAGATAGAGCGATACCCATTAACCGCCGCTCAGAAAATTCATTTTTATACTCTGAAATATTGTCCGAAGAAGCAGGTGTTGAATATCGGAACAAGCATCACCGTAGAGGGAGAACTGGATTTTGGGGTATTAAAACAGGCAATCTATCAGGCATATGAAAGGCAGGAGGCAATGCGGATCCGTTTTACGGATGAGATTGACGGGCAGGTCTATCAGTACATAGCACCAAAGGAAGAACGGGAAATTGAGGAGATGGATTTTCGGGGAAAGACAATGGAGGAAGCAGAAGACGCGTTACGCAAAATGACGGAAATTCCATTTGCAAGGGTGGATTCCCCAATGAATAAAATCATGATGATCAAGATGCCGGATGGCTATCAGGGAATTTATCTTAATGTGGATCATATGACGATGGACTCTTACAGTATTATCACTCTGTTTACGGATATTTTAATGATTTACGTTTCCTTAAAGTATGGACTCGAGTATCCGGCGCCGATGAGATCCTATGTAGAGGCGCTAAAGCATGATCTTGCTTATGAGGGATCGGAGGAAGAAAAACGAGATCAGAAGTTCTGGCAGGAAAATTATCAGAAGGATGAGCCGATCTTCACGTATTATTCGGAAAAAAAAGTGTTAGAGGAACAGCGTGCGGCATCAAAAAATCCTAACCAGCGTGCAGCAAGGATTGCATGCAGCAGTGTGGAAGCCTGTCATACCATATATCATCTGGAACCGGAACCGACGGCAAGGATTCTTCGGTATATAAGCGAGCGACAGCTGCCATTTCAGAGCCTGCTTATGATGGGGATTCGCACGTATCTGTCCAAAGTAAATGGGGGACAGAAGGATGTAAGCATTAAGACAACGGTATCAAGAAGGGCTACAGTACTCGATAAAAAGTCGGGAGGAACAAGAATTCATTTCTTCCCAATGAGAACCATATTAGAGGAAGATATCACATTTTTAGAAGGAATGAAGAAGATTCAGGAAACGGAGAACGAGATATTTAGACATGCAAACTATGATCCGGTCAGACTACTTAAAGAGTGCCAGGAAGCGTATCATGCACCGGTTGGCACAACTTATGAATGTATGTCGGTAACCTATCAGCCATTAACGCTTCGGAATGCGAATGACAACCTTTATGGGATTCATTTTAAGAGCAAATGGTACAGCAATGGAGTGGCAGGCTGTCCGCTGTATCTGACCGTTATGCATAATTCACAAGATGGCGGAATGGATTTTTATTTTGAGCACCAGCCGGGTGCGGTAGAGGAGAAAGAACTGGAACTGATGTATTACTATTTGTGCAGGATCATATTCATGGGGATGGAAAATGACAGCATGACGATTGGTGAAATTCTGCGAACTGTTTAGAAGGGGGAATTGATATGTTGAATGAACTGCGTGATTTAATCTGTGAGTATGTGGAAGTGGATGAAAGCAAGGTAGGGGAAGATTCTAAATTTATTGAGGACCTTGGATTTAATTCCTATGATCTGATGTGCTTAGTCGGTGCATTAGAAGAGAAATATGATATGGAAGTGAATGAAAAAGAGGTGGCAAACCTTCGTACGGTAAAGGATGCCATTCGCTATATTGAAGCTGCGATATGATCGTTATCTGGAAAGTGAGCGAGTATGACGGAAAGACAGAAAAAGCGGAATATGAACGTTGCCTGTCCAAACGGGCACATGCATATTTAAAGCAGATGCTAAAGAAGGTATATGGAATCGAAAAAACAGATATGTGGTATGGGGAGAATGGAAAGCCATCTTTAAGGGGGATAAAAGGAGTCGAGTTTAATCTTACACACTGTGACGGACTGATTGGGTTAGTTATGGGGGAAAAGCCTGCAGGAATCGATGCCGAGAAGGTAAGGCCGTTATGCATGGCGGCGGTAAGGAAGACATGTGCGGAAACGGAAGTGGAAAGAATTCTTGCAAGCGGGAAAAAAGATGAGATGTTCTTTCGGTATTTTACCCTCAAGGAGGCGTATGGGAAAGCTGTGGGGGTCGGTCTTTCCTATCCTCTAAAGGAGGTCACATTCGAACTTGCATCCGGAAAAATCACGTGCAACAGGGACGGGTATTGTTTTAAGCAGTACGTAATTGACAATGAATACATTGTATCTGTCTGCTATCAGGTAGAAAACAATCAGAGGCAAAAAGGTAAAAAGACGGCAAAAGCATAAAAGGAGGCTTTATGGACGAGATCAAGACGATGAAAGAGCTGGTAGATTATGCGGCGGCACAGTATAAGGAGAAAGCGGCCTACCGGTATCTTCGAAAAAAAGAAGTGATAGAAAAGACATTTAAAAATGTAAAGGAAGACAGTGAGGCATTTGCAAGGGGGCTGTCTAGGATAGCCAAAGATCAGGAACATGTGGCGCTAATCGGACCGACAAGCTATGAATACCTGATCGCTTATTTTGGAACGGTTAATAGCGGACACGTAGCGGTTCCGCTTGATAAGGAGCAGACGACCGAGGAAATCTGCAGTCTTATTATGCGGGCAGATGTGACGGTATTCGTTTATGATGCATCCTACCTTGATGTGGCCAAGAAGGTGAAAGAAAAATGTCCGGAAGTAAGAAGCTTTGTCAATATGCAGGATGTGTTGCTAAAAGAATTTGAATCCAGTCTGTGGGATCTGATTGAAGAGAACAGAGGCGTGTATGAACGGACAATTGAACCGGATTCCTTAGCTTCCATTGTGTATACATCCGGGACAACGGGAAAAAGCAAGGGAGTTATGTTAAGCCATTATAACCAGGTATATAATGCAGTCTGTGTGGATATGGGCATTGATTCTAACACAGCCGTCACGCTTTCGGTCCTTCCGATTCATCATACATACTGCTTTACCTGTGATATTCTGACAGGCCTTTACTTTGGCGTCACAGTCTGTATGAATGATTCCATGATGCACTTAGTACGTAATCTGTCCGTCTTTCATCCGACAATCATGTTAGTAGTCCCAATGATTGCAGAGTCGATTCTATACCGATTAAAGGAAGCTCATAAGGCAAATCCGGATGTGCCAAAGCCCATTCTTGCAAAGAAGGCGTTAGGAGGAGCGCTCACAACCGTCTACTGCGGGGGAGCGTATTTAAACCCGGCATTTATACCGGAGTTTATGGAGTATGGGATTTATCTGAGGCAGGGATATGGCATGACAGAATCCGCGCCACGAATCAGCAATAACTTTCAAAATGAGTTTAAGGCGGACTCGGTTGGAAAGCTGCTGCCGGGAGTACAGGTGAAAGTAGAGGATGGGGAAATCTTAGTGAAGAGTCCGAGCGTGATGATGGGCTACTATAAGGATCGCGAGAATACAGAAAAGACACTAAAAAATGGATGGCTTAAAACAGGGGATTTAGGATATGTAGATCAGGATGATTTCTTATATATAAGTGGAAGAAAGAAGAATCTGATTATCTTAAGCAATGGAGAGAATGTATCGCCGGAAGGGATTGAAAACCGGCTTAAGGAAAATCAGCTTGTAAAAGAAGTTCTAGTGTATGAAGAAGATAATCGGATTACCGCAGAGATCTATCCGGATGCAGAGTATGCAAGAATAAATGGTATTTTGGATATTCCCGCTGCTATTACATCCCTTGTGGAAGAAACGAACCGATATGCGCCGGCTTTTCAAAAAGTTGTAAAGGTCAAGATGCGTGAGGAGGAATTCCCAAAGACAACATCAAAAAAGATCAGAAGAAAATATGTGGCGGAATCAGAAAAATAAAAGGGGCGTACAAATAGAGTGTGGGTTCTAAAACATTGGGAAACAGAATACCTACAGGCCCCACACTCTATCCGGGCGACAGCCCCTTACCATTCCTATAAGCCTATCTGTGATAAGAGAAGGGCTGTCAGTGGAAGGAACTGTTATTAAGTGCGCGCATGATGCCGCAGCAGCTTTTTACTTCGGAACGACGTTTGAACGTCTTATGCTCCTCTGTGACGGCTGGATCTACCTTGCTATCGAATACTGACGGCTTTTCCGATGATGCCTTGCTTTGCTTTTCCTTCTCTATCATAATATCCACCTCTTTATTTAAAGTTTTCTTTCTATCTAGTATGGGCTTTCAAAAATCGGGCTATTCATCGGAAGAAGAAACCATTTATGATTTGCACTTTTATTTGTTTTAAAGTATACTAATTTGTGCAAAAATAAAGACAGACAGGATTTTAGCCAAGAGATCGATTACTGCTAGAGAAAATTTATGAATGGTAGCGAAACAGCAGATAGAATAGATCAGGAAAGAGGAAATGATATGAGTTTTAAACAGTTACAGGTAAATGATGCGATTATCCAAGCATTAGAGAAACAAAAGATTAACAAGCCTACAGAAGTACAGAAAAAGGTATATGCCGATATCTTAGCACATAAGGACATGATCGTGCAGTCCGAAACAGGATCCGGCAAGACACTTGCCTATGTGGTTCCAATCTTTGAAAAATATAAAGAGTTAGAAAAAACGAATCAGGTACTTATCTTAGTGCCGACTCATGAGCTTGCTATGCAGGTAACAAAGCAGATCGAACTTCTTGCAAGCAACTCAGGTTCTTCCATTAAGGTAGTTCCAATCATCGGAAAAGCGAATATCGAACGTCAGGTGGAACGTTTAAGAGAGAAGCCACAGATTGTTGTCGGAACAACAGACCGTATCTTAGAGTTAATTAAAAAGAAAAAGATCGCTGCTCATACCGTTAAGACAATCGTACTAGATGAAGCGGATAAGCTGTTAGATAAGAACAATAAAGAGAACACATTAGCTGTGATTAAGTGTACGATGCGTGACAGACAGCTCTTATTCTTCTCCGCAAGCATGCCGGATAAGGTGGTAACGGAAGCAAAGGAATTAGCAAAAGATCCAGTCGTAGTAAAGACAGCTACAAAGCAGACAATCCCAACGAATATCCAGCATATGTATGTGGTAACCGAGAAGAGAGATCGTATCGAGACATTTCGTAAGCTTGCCCGTATTCAGAAAGGCAAGAAAGTAATGGTATTCGTAAATGGCAAGTTCGAAATCGAAGAGACCACTCAGAAGTTAAAATATCATCAGTTCAAAGCGGAATGCATTCATGGCAATGTAGATAAAAGAGCGCGCCAGAAAGCGGTAGAAGATTTTAAAAACGGAAAGATCAACTACTTAGTAGCGACAGATATCGCGGCAAGAGGCCTTCATTTTGACGGAGTGGATACGGTATTCCACTTAAGCATTCCGGAAGATCCAATGGATTACTTACATCGCGCAGGACGTACCGGAAGAAACGGTATGAAAGGCACCAGCATTTTAGTTGTGACAAAGGAAGAGCTTCCAAGATTAAGAGCATATCAGAAAGCATTTGGCATCAACTTAGTAGCAAAGAAGATGTATCAGGGCAAGTTGGTCCGCGGTTAGAAAAGAAAACAAACAGGCTTAATGGAATCTCCTCAGGATATGGGGAGATTCTTGGCGTATAGGACATATTCAGGGTGAATAGATTGTAGGGAAGACCGGAAGATGGGAGTGCATATGTGTCGTTAATCAAATATGAGTGTCCCTGTTTGGAGACGAGACGACTCAATCTTAGAGCAATCACGGTGGGGGATTTAGACAGCCTGAAACTCTTATATCATGATGAGATGACCTATCCGTATCTGAAACGTAAAATGATGAGGGAAGAGAAGAAACCGCATCTTTTGTTTCGGGGACACAAACAATCAATTGAAGAAATCAATAAAATACGCTGGGGGATCTCGCTTAAGACAGATAATGTGCTGATTGGTGAGATCTCTCTTTATAATATTGAAGAGTGGAACAGCGGAACGGTCGGATATCGCCTTCGTCATGAGTTTTGGAATAATGGATATGTGACGGAGGCACTAATGGAACTAGTGGAATATGCATTTCAGACGATGGGACTGGTCAGATTGGAAGCCACTGTTGTGGTTGAGAATTTTGCATCCATTCGTGTTCTTGAAAAGTGCGGATTCATAAAAGAGAAGCTGATGCAGAATGAGAAGTTTGGCGATACATACTGTGACTATTATCTTTATACCAGTTACAAGCTGCGCTCAAAAAGCCAGAATGTAGAAATGATTGTGCAGGGACCGTGATTCGTTCTTGTTCTCATATTTTTCTTTGCCTTGTGACACAATAACGAAAGAAAGCAGAAATACGAAATGACGGCATAAGGCAGTATGAGTAAAAAAGAAGCGAATATGGGAATGGGGGTATATATCGCAGACCTGATCAAACAGGGCGTAAAAGCGTCGGTATACTGTCTGTTTATTGGAATTTTACAGGTAGTCAGTGCAATCGCCTTAATCGGGATTCTGTTATGATAATAGCTCCTGATTGAAGATGAAAAGAAAAGAGACTCCTAATCGCTGTCGGGGACAGAAAGATAGGAGTTTTCTTTTGATTTAAATAGAATGCTAATTAAAACTATTAATTAACCCAATATAAGTAAAATACTAAAATAAATGGGAAAATAGGTAGAATAAAGTATCGAAATATACAAAAAACAAGAAAAAAATACTGTACTATCGTAACAAGTTATAGTAAAATAAGGCGTACAAGAAAAAAGGAGAGAGTAATTATGAAGAAAATTATGACACTTTTACTTGTAGGTGTTTTACTTGTAACTTCTCTTACAGCATGCAGCTCTAAGAAAACTGAAACAACAGATCAGGAAGTAAATACAGAAACAACTACAGACACAAACAATGATGCAGAAGGCGAAACAAGCGGGGATGAAATTGCATCTGAAAACCTGAAAGCAGATATCGTAGTAATCGGTGCCGGCGGTGCTGGTATGACAGCTGCGATCCAGGCGAAACAGGATGGTGCAACTAACGTTGTAATTGTAGAAAAAATGCCTTTAACAGGCGGTAACACAACTCGTGCTACTGGTGGTTTAAATGCGGCTGAAACTATTTACCAGGAAAATAAGGGAGTTAAAGATTCTATTGAATTATTCGTTAAGGATACTTTAGCTGGCGGAAAGAATTTAAATGATGTTTCTTTAGTTCAAACATTAGCAGAAAATTCTGCTGAAGCAGTTGACTGGGTAAACTCTATCGGTGGTGACTTATCCGTAGTTGCTATGTTCGGTGGAGCAAGCGTAGAACGTATCCACAGACCAAGTGATACAAGCGCTGTAGGTCCAATGCTTGTAAAAGCTCTTAACAATCAGTTAGCAGAATTAGAAATTCCTGTATTATTAGAAACAACTGCAGAACAGATCTTAGTTGATGAAAATGGTACAGTAACAGGCGTTAAGATCAAAAACAAAGATGGCGAACAGACAATCGAATGTAAGACAGTTATCCTTGCAACAGGCGGTTTCGGTTACAACTTTGATATGGTAGTAGAAAACGATGCAGACTTAAAAGGTTTCAACTCTACAAACCACTCTGGTGCAACTGGTGACGGTATTGCAATGGCAACTGAAATCAATGCAGCAACTGTAGATATGGACCAGATCCAGATCCACCCAACAGTTGATCCTGAAACACAGACACTTTACACAGAAGGCGTTCGTGGTAACGGTGCGATCCTTGTAAATAAAGAAGGTAACCGTTTCGTAAACGAAATCCTTACTCGTGACGTTGTAAGTGCTGCAATCTTAGAACAGACTGATGCATATGCTTGGTTAGTATTTGATCAGGAAGTTCGTGAAAGCTTATCTGCTATTGAAAAATACATCAATGCAGGTCTTGTTTACGAAGCAGATACAATTGAAGAGTTAGCAGAAATGATCGGCGCAGACGCTGAAACATTAAAAGCTACTATGGAAACTTATGCATCTTACCAGGCAAATGGTACAGATGAAGAATTCGGCCGTGCAGATATGCCAGTTGCTTTAACAACTGCTAAATTCTATGCAGCAAAATGTGCTCCAGCAATTCACCACACAATGGGTGGTTTAAAGATCAACACTAACAGTGAAGTAATCAATACAGAAGGTAACGTAATCGCTGGTTTATATGCAGCAGGCGAAGTTACTGGTGGTGTTCACGGTGCAGAACGTCTTGGCGGTAATGCAGTTGCGGATATCGTAGTATTCGGTCGTATCGCTGGTTCTAACGCAGCAGCTTACGTTGTAGCAAACGGCGGTAACACAGAACCTACTATCACAGTAGAAGCAGATGCTGAAGAAGTGACTCCAGAAGTACAGGGTAACTTTACTGACGGAACTTACACAGGTACTGGTACAGGTAACGGCGGCGAAATCACAGTTGAAGTTATCGTTGAAGGTGGAAACATCACTACTATTAACGTAGTAGACCAGCACGAAACTCCAGGTATCTTTGAAAGCGCTGAATCCGGTGTTATCTCTTCTATCATCAAAACTCAGTCTACAACTGTAGATGTTGTAACAGGCGCTACTAACTCTTCCAACGGTATTATGGAAGCGGTTGCAAACGCTCTTAAGTAGTAGATAGCAGACGGACGCTAGCCGGAGTAAGAAAAGGTAGCGGATGGCGGACTATGTGGTCTGAATGTTCGGACGCATGAGCGGACAAAAAGCGGAGTATTCTTTGACTATCAAGCAGAAAATTTACCTGTTTGCTATTCGAAGAATACTCCGCTTTTTTGTTCGTCATGAGCCGGACATTTCGAACCGCATAGACCGCCATCCACCCCCTATTCTTACTCCGGATAATGGAGCTGGTACATAGCAAAGATGCGAGTAAAAAGACAGGCAGATATTTCTTTTTTATTTCTGATTCCTCCAAATTGATAATCAAGTTTTCATTCCGTATTATTTTCAAAAATGTATTGTTTCATTCTGCTTTTGGAATAGAGACCAATTACCGTTAGAAGAGATGGATAGGTTGCTGCAGATTGGAGACAGGAAAGAAGTTATGAGTTTTTCTTTGAAAATTTAAAATAAATTTATAGGTGTAACATTTGTTACGGAATGAGGAAGCGATATACGGTATCATAAGCACATGAGTTGCAGCGAAAGCAAACGAGCTTCTTGAAGAAGAGAAAAAGGAAGCCGATAGAATGTCGTTTCATTATGCAGCTATTAGAATTGATTAGGTATGGACGTAAGTCCAATAGAATAAAAAGGAGACAGGAATTATGAGCAGAAATATGTTTTGTATGCAGTGTCAGGAAACAGCAGGTAATAAAGGATGTACAAAGGTAGGGGTTTGTGGTAAGAGCGCAGACCTTGCAAATATGCAGGATTTATTAATCTATGTAACAAAGGGATTATCCGAAGTGACAACAAGATTAAGAAAAGAAGGAAAGAACATTTCCAAAGATGTAAATCATTATATCACTTTAAACTTATTCACAACAATCACAAATGCAAACTTCGATGATGATGTTTTCTATGCAAGAGTAAAAGAAACATTAGCAATGAAGAATGAGTTAATGGAACAGTTAACTGATAAGAATGGTTTATCCGAAGCAGCTACATGGGATATTAAAGAAGATAAGAAATCCGGTTTCTTAGCGACACTTAAGAATATCGTATCCGGCAATAACAGCGGCAAAGAAGTAAACGCTATGTTAAAGGCAAAAGCAGATTCTAAAGAAGTTGGTGTATTAGCGACTGAAAATGAAGATGTAAGATCCCTTAGAGAATTAATCACTTACGGATTAAAAGGTCTTTCCGCATACTCCAAACATGCAAATGCTTTAGGATATGATAACGAAGAAATCGATGCTTTCATGCAGGAAACATTAATGAAGTTAATGGATGATTCCTTAACAGCAGATGAATTAGTAGCATTAACTTTAGAAACCGGTAAAGTAGGCGTTGACGGTATGGCATTACTTGATACTGCAAATACAACAACTTATGGTAACCCAGAAATCACAAAGGTTAACATCGGCGTTGGCAAGAATC
>SVEB01000055.1 GCA_015057635.1 Lachnospiraceae bacterium
AATTCATAACGTTCGGAAAGGTTTCTAAAGTCCTCAATCGCATTAACATTGACATCGCCTAAGCTCTTGATTTTGCCTTTATACGCCCCAATTTCCTTACGGTTTGCATCAAAGTCAGACAGCTTGTCGTCTTTGAATTCTTCTGCAGACGAAATGGTAAGCTCGTATTCCTCCCACATATAGGTGATCAGATTATCTAAAGCCTCTTCTAATTTCTCCAGCTGATTCTGCAGACGAAATACTTCCTTATCCAGGTCGTTCATACGAGTGGATAATTCTTCACGCTTGCTAAAGAAGCTCTTGTAATCTCGAGTCATAGACTCTTTCTGTTCCGTCAGTCTCTCTAACTTCTGTATGCTTTCCGCTAATGACTTAGCATCAAATTCTTTCTTCTTTTGATTGCCTTCGATCAGTTCTTCCTTTAACACTTTTTGTTTTGAGGAATTCTCTGCTTCTTCTTTCAGCTGATTCGCTTCTGCATCAAGATGTGCAATCTCACCGCTGACACGGCGGATATTCTCGAGTGCATAGCCTCGTTTCTGATCTAAATTAGATAATTCAACGCGAAGGCTTGCAGCACTTTCATTGGACGCTGCCTCTTCTTTTCTCTTATCTGACAGCATATGGTTACATTCGTCAATTCTTGCTTCTAATTCCTTGCTCAGACGCATGTTCTCATTTAAGTCTTCATTTAGTTTTTCTAAATTATTAGAAAGATCCTGATTCTGTGAATCCAGCTCTTTTAATTCGCGGGCAAATTCCCCATAAGTCTTCTTAATCTCTTCTACTTTCGCTTCTTCCTGTCTCAGACTTAACTTGGCAGTATTCTCTTCCACGAATAGTTTCTGAAGGGCAGACTTTCCGGCATCTAATTCTTCCCGGTACTTCTGTCTTAAGTTCTTGGACTCTTCTCTTAATACCTGAAGCTCCTCTGTCTCTGCTTTTAATGCAGCGACCGTCTTTTCTAACTCTTCCATCTCACGACGGCGTCCTAACAGGTTGCTAGCATTCTTATAAGCACCACCGGATAAAGAACCGCCTGGATTTAATTGTTCGCCTTCTAATGTGACAATTCGAAGAGCATAACTGTATTTTCTTGCAAGTGCAATTGCATTGTCGATATGATCCACAACATAGATTCTTCCAAGAAGAGACTGAATCAGACCTGCAAAACGCTCTTCCGCCTGCACTAAGGAACTTGCGAGCCCAATCACACCTTTTTCCTTCAAGGCATTCTGATTCGGCGTACCGCTTGCCTTCATGCTGGTAAGGGGTAAGAACGTAGCTCGTCCAAATTTGTTCTTCTTTAAGAACTCAATCAATGCTTTCGCCGTATTCTCATGATCGGTAACGATATTCTGAATATTCCCGCCAAGTGCAGTCTCAATTGCAGTCTCATAAGACTTTTCAACCTTAATAATATCCGCAACAACACCGATGATGCCAGGATTATTCGCCTTCTGTTCCATTACGCGTCTAATGCTGTTTCCATACCCGTCATAACGTTCTGTTAAGTTTCTCAAAGAATCCAGTTTTGCATTCTCAGACAGATAAGACTGATTCTTCTGATTGAGTTTTGCCCCCATCTCATCCATCTTCTTCTGTTCTGCTACAATGCTTTCCTGAAGCTTCGTTAACTCGCCTTTTTTCTTCTGAATAGCCTCTTCTGCCTGTAATACCTGCTTCTTAAATTCATCAGCAGCCAGACCGATTGTAGCTTCTTCACTTTTATTCTTTAAGACTTTTTGATTAATTTCTGCTTTTTTGATCGTATTCTGTTCCAGAATCGTCTCATATCGCTGAATATTCGTCTTAATCGTACCGTTTTCATTTAAATATTTAAAAATATCACTGTTACACGTTTCGATTTCTTTTGTAAGAGCGTGTATTGCATCCCGGATTGCTGTCAGGTTATCATTCGCAGCAGACTGACGGCCATTGATTGCCGCAAATGCATCTTCTACTTCCTTCTTTTCCTGATTGAATTTCTGTAATTCCTCTTCCTTTGCCTTCCTGTTCTGATATACAGACTCAATACGATTCTGATACATTGCACCATTCTGAATGATGGATGCGATCTGCTCTTCTAATACTTTGATCTCACCGTCTGTCTTTTCCAGATCCAGCTGCAGCTCATTCTTCTTTGTGCGTGTCTCTTCTAAATCAGTGTTGATTACTTCAAGGGTGGATTCTAACTTCTCATACTCCGCCTTTGTGCTTTCAAACTGATTCTTTGTAGCTGTAAGATCGTCCGTTACAATCTGAAGCTTATTATTGATACCCTCTTTTAAATTGCTATTCTTCTCATACTCTAACAAAAACTGATTCACTTCCAGTTTCTTCAGTTCTTCTTTCAAGTGCAGGTATTCCTTTGCCACTAAAGACTGTTTCTCTAATGGTCCGATCTGCTTCTCAATCTCTGTCAGAATATCCGAAATACGAGAAAGATTTAAACGCTCTTCTTCTAATTCTTTCTCCGCAATGGACTTTCTCTTCTTAAACTTTACAATACCGGCTGCTTCATCGAATAATTCTCTTCGCTCTTCCGGCTTACCGCTTAAAATTCGATCAATCTGTCCCTGCCCGATAATAGAATAGCCTTCCTTACCGATACCGGTATCCAAGAATAATTCCTGTACATCACGCAGTCTGCAGTTTGTGCCGTTAATCAGGTACTCACTTTCACCGGAACGGTACACGCGTCTGGCCACTGTGACTTCTTCATAATCAACCGGTAACTTATGATCGGAATTATCCAGAGTAATCGCCACATAGGCAAAGCCAAGCGGTTTACGCAGTTCAGTCCCCGAGAAAATAATATCCTGCATATTGCTTCCTCGAAGCTGTTTCGCACTTTGTTCACCTAAAACCCAGCGTACCGCATCACCAACATTGCTTTTCCCCGAACCATTTGGTCCTACAATGCCGGTAATCCCGTTATGGAATTCAAATACAATCTTGTTAGCGAAGGATTTAAAACCATGAACTTCAATACTTTTTAAATACATTCGTTATCCTCTTTCTACTTTGTGGTACGCAGCTTTAAAATGGACCGGTAAGCTGCCTCCTGCTCGGCAGCCTTTTTCGTTCTGCCGGATCCCATCTCAAGCGGAATATCATCCATCTTCGCAACTACTTTGAATTTCTTATTATGATCCGGTCCCACTTCCTCTAAAAGTTCATAATTAAGATGTCTCTTATAGTCACTCTGGACAATTTCCTGCAAGATAGTCTTGCTATCATAAAAGAGCTGTTTATGCTCAATATCAGCCAATATAAACTTGCTGATAAACTCTTTTGCATTAGCAAAACCACCATCTAAATAAATCGCTCCAATTACAGCTTCCATCGCATCACTTAAAATGGAATCCCGTTCTCTTCCACCTGTTGCTGCTTCCCCTTTTCCAAGATAGATGTAATCTCCGATCTGGATGTCTTTTGCACATAAAGCCAGAGTCGGTTCGCATACCATACTGGCACGAAGTTTTGTCAGATCCCCTTCCGGCATCTTTTCATGCTTCTTATACAGCCATTCACTTGTCGTAACCTCTAATACCGCATCGCCTAAGAATTCCAAACGTTCGTTATTCGCCAGCTTGTTCAGTCTTTTCTCATTTGCGAAAGAACTGTGAGTCAGAGCCTGACGTAATAATAATTTATTTTGGAACACGTATTCTATTTTCTGCTCAAATTCTAAGAGTCGTCTCGAATATGGTTCGCTCAAAATCTGCACCTCATTTTTATATTTTTTATTAGTATAACCAAACAGGAACAAAGTTTCAAAAGAATTGATGCATCATAATCATTCTTTTATTTTTCTTAAAAGTGCTCCTGCGATTAACAAGAAGAAGTGCGCTTTACACACCCACCTTGCCGTGAATAAACAACAACAGAGCACTTATGAAAAGGTGCTCCGTTGCTTATGAATTATTAGTTTAAAGCGTTTTTAATCTGTTCAACAGCATCTGCTACTGTTACAATGTTTTCAGCTTCTTCGTTTGCGATCTCGATATCGAACTCTTCTTCGATTCCCATGATGATCTGGAAAATATCTAAAGAGTCAGCTCCTAAATCGTCAACAAATGTTGTATCCATTGTAATTTCATCTGCATCTACGTTTAATACTTCTGCGATAATCTTTTTTAACTTTTCAAATTCCATAATAAGTCACCTTCCTAATTTTTTATTCAACCACTTGTAGATTCTGTTCTATCTTTTCTTTAATATTAGCCTTCTTAAATGTAATACATTGAAGAATGGAATTTTTAATCTCTATACTATGAGAACTTCCGTGGGTCTTTACTACAAGACCATTAAGTCCAAGCATTGGCGCTCCGCCATAACCTGTTAAGTCAAAATCTTTTAGTGTCTTTTTTAAAGCCGGCTTCACAAGCGCTGCTCCTATGGTACTGATTGGAGTGCTGGTTAGACCTGCCTTAATTTTCTTAACAAGCGCACTAGATAAACCTTCATAAAGCTTGAGTATTACGTTGCCAACAAATGCTTCACATACAATGACATCTGCTGCACCACTCGGAATCTCTCTTGCTTCAATACTGCCAATAAAATTAATATCCGTACAGCTTTTTAATAATGGGAATGTCTCTTTTACAAGTGCATTACCCTTCTCTTCTTCTGCACCAATATTCACAATCGCAACTCTCGGATTCTTAATTCCAACTACATTCTCCATGTAAATGGACCCCATCTTTGCAAATTGAACTAAATGAGATGCTCTGGCATCTACATTCGCACCACAGTCGATTAACAGTGAAACTCCGTTCACAGTCGGAATCAATGGTGCAAGGGGTGGTCTCTCTACTCCCTTAATTCTGCCTGCTATCAATTGTGCCCCAACTAAAACCGCTCCTGTGCTTCCAGCAGAAACAAAGGCATCTGCCTTTCCACTTTTTATCAGGTTTAGTGCAACTACGATTGATGATTCCTTTTTTCGGCGAATTGCTAACACAGGTGCCTCATTGTTGGTGATGACTTCCTCTGCATGAACGACTTCAATCCTTGTGGTGTCAAATGTATATTTGCCTAGTTCAGCATCGATGTCTGGCTTTTTGCCAACCAAGTAGACGAAAATATTCGTACTTTCATTGACAGCTTCAACTGCACCTTTTACAATTTCTAACGGTGCGTTGTCACCACCCATTGCATCAACTGCAACTCTTACTGTATTCTGCATTTCTACCTTTCCTTTCCTCATCATTACCTATGTATCAATATAACTGATTATATATAAAAAATCAACCACAAATTTAATAAAAAAAACAGAAAAAAATAAGCTGTTATAACAAATATTTCGCCAAAATACATCGGCAATTAACTTGTTACAACAACCTATTCTCTTATATTTTTTTATAAAAAAACGATTTACTAGAAGCAAAGCCTACGCTAGCGGGTTGAATGATCTGTTCTGTGCTGCCCACAAAAAGAATTCCTTCCTTCTTTAAAGCCGCATTGAACCTTCGATAAATCCCCTCCTTTGCTTCTTCTGTAAAATAGATCAACACATTACGACAGACAATCAAATCGCAGTTTGAAGGATATGTATCCTTTAATAGATTATGTTCCTTAAAGTCCACACAGGCTTTAATGCTATCTGAAATCTGATATGTCGTATCGTTGATCTTCGTAAAATATTTGTTTATATACTCCTGTGGCAGAGCTTTTAAGCTCTTTACATTATATAAACCCATTCTCGCCTTATCAAGCACCTGTCTGTCAATGTCAGTCGCAATGATCTTGATTTTGGACAATGGCATAAATTTGGATAAGAGCATTACTAACGAGTATGGCTCATCACCGGTGGAGCACGCTGCGCTCCATATCTTAATATTCGGGCTGTTTGCTAACAGAAGTGGCAAAATCTCTTTTTCTAACAGCTGCCACTGCTCCGGATTTCGATAGAATTCGGAAACGTTAATTGTAAGATAGTTTACAAACTCATCAAACCGTTCCTTGTCTTTCTTAAGCAAGTCAATGTAATCCGTATAGGAATCCTTCTTATGCTTGCCAATCAAGGAATCGATACGGCGTTTCATCTGTCGTTCCTTATATGCATTCAAATCAATCTTCGTAAGAGTGAATACTTTCTCTTTAAAGTTCTCGTAACTGTCTGTCATCCTTAGTACCTCTTGACAGCTCCCGGTTACGGGAGCTAAATAGACAAAAGACCTAGGATTTCCTAGGTTCTTTTGTATCTTCTTTTATTATTCAGCGTCTGCTGTTTCAGTTGCTTCTGGAGCTTCTAAAGCTTTGATGCTTAAGCTGATTTTCTTGTCTTCGCTATTGAAGTCAACAACTTTAGCTGTGATTTCCTGACCAACTTTTAATACGTCAGATGGTTTTTCAATGTGTTCTTTAGAAATCTGGGATACATGTAATAATGCATCAACACCAGCTGTTAATTCAACGAAAGCACCGAAATCTGTCATACGAGCAACTTTACCAGTTACTACGTTGCCAACTGCATACTTTTCAGCTGCGTTAGCCCATGGGTTCTGATCTGCGAATTTAAGGCTTAACGCGATCTTTTCTCCCTGGATATCTTTAATGAAAGCTTTTACTGTATCGCCAACTTTGAATACTTTCTTAGGATTTTCAACACGTCCCCAAGACATTTCAGAGATATGAAGAAGACCGTCAGCGCCGCCTAAATCGATGAATGCACCGAAGTCTGTAACGTTCTTTACAGTACCTTCTACAACATCACCAACATTGATCTTTGCGAATAATTCTTTCTGTAATTCTTTCTTCTTAGCAACTAATAACTGCTTGCGATCACCGATTACTCTTCTTCTCTTTGGATTGAATTCAGAAATTACAAATTCGATTTCCTGATCTTTGTATTTTTCTAAGTTCTTTTCATAAGAATCAGATACTAAGCTTGCTGGGATGAATACTCTAGCTTCATCAACTACAACGCTTAAACCGCCTTCTAATACAGCTGCAACCTTTGCTGTTAAAACTTCCTTGTTGTTGAAAGCTTCTTCTAATCTCTTGTTGCCCTTATCTGCCGCTAATCTCTTATAAGTTAATAATACCTGTCCTTCTCCATCATTTACTTTAAGGACTTTTGCTGTCATTGTTTCACCTACGGAAACAACTGTTCTTAAGTCTAAGTTAGGAGTGTTTGTATATTCGCTTCTAGTAATGATACCGTCTGCTTTGTAACCTATATTTAACACAATTTCGTCTTCTTTAACATCAAGAACTGTACCTTCGACTACCTCTCCGTTGTGTATTGTTACTAATGACTCCTCCAATAATTGTTCAAAACTCATTTCTGACATACTGGTATGAACCTCCTTGATTATATTATTTGGGGTGGAAGCCCCTGCAGTAATACCTACGCTACGAAAAGATTTAAATTTACTTAAATCCAGGTCACTAAGTTTCTGTATATAGTAAGTATTTGCACATTCGTTTTTCGAAATTTCATAAAGCTTCTTTGTATTCGAGCTTTGCTTTCCTCCGATAACTATCATTGCCTCTGAAACTCTTGACAAATCTTTAACTTCTGTCTGACGTTCCTCTGTCGCATTGCATATCGTATTTAAAACAAGTATATCATAACCCTTTTTCGAAATAATTTCAACTAATTCTTGAAAATTCTTGTAATTAAATGTCGTCTGAGCTACAATACACACTTTTTTGCCCTCTGGCAAGTCAATTTTTGTCGCATCGTCCCGGTTACTTACAACAATTGCCGGTTTTTCACACCATCCCATGATACCCTGTACTTCAGGATGGCTAGGATCCCCAATAATGACAATCTGTCTTCCGTCTTTACTGTGCTCATTCACAATTCTGTGAATTTTTAAAACAAATGGACAAGTCGCATCCACAATCTTAAATTTGCGATTTCCATCTTCGTCTTTCATCTCACTCATCGTGTCATAGACAGCCTTTGAAATACCGTGAGAACGTATAATTATTGTTCCCCCTGTTATATCTTTCAATTCATCGAGTGAATGGATAACCGAAACACCATGCTTTTCTAAGTCGTTTACTACTTCATCATTGTGTATGATCGGTCCATACGTATAGACATGCTTGTCATTCTTTGCCTGTTCATATACCTGATCGACAGCTTTTTTTACACCAAAGCAGAATCCTGCTGTCTTAGCTAATGTTACTTTCACTTTCTTTCTCCATTCTTTTCTCTGTTTTTATGCTTTTTACTTAATAGCGTTCTGAAACAGTTCGATAATCTTGTCCTTGACTTCATCAATTGTCATATCAGAACTGTCAACCAGGATAGCATCCTTCGCCTGCACTAATGGAGAGATATCACGATTCATATCTCGGTAGTCGCGATCAATAATATCTTTCTCAATATCAGAAAGATTACATTCTGTTCCTTTCGCCACCAGTTCTTCATATCTTCTCTTTGCACGTACCAAAGAGCTGGCGGTTAAGTATACTTTCAGATCCGCGTCTACTAATACTTTCGTTCCAATATCTCTTCCATCCATCACGACATTCTCTGTTTTCGCTAATTCCTGCTGAAGTTCTACTAACTTTTCTCGAACAGCTGTCTTAGCAGATACCATGGATGCCATCTTTCCAGCTTCCTCCGTGCGGATTCTTCCGTTGACATTCACACCGTTTAAAATCACCTGCTGCTCTCCATCAGCAAATGTAATGGATATTGCAACATTCTGACATGCTTTTGCAATTACAGTCTCATCCTCTAAGGAAATGCTGTTATCGCTAAAATATAAACCCATGGCACGATACATAGCACCGGTATCAATATAGATATATCCTAACTCTCTCGCTATCTTCTTCGCAATTGTACTTTTTCCTGCTCCTGCAGGTCCATCAATGGCAATACTGTAATACTTCATCTTTTCCTCCTAAGGTAAACTTCTATTTATACTGAAATTCCTGCAGTATATGCTGTTGACCACGCAATCTGAAGATTATATCCTCCGGTCAGCGCATCAAGATCGAGCACTTCCCCTGCAAAGAACACACCTTTTACTAATTTCGATTCCATAGTCGATGGATTTACATCCTTAATGCTTACTCCGCCTTTCGTGATAACAGCTTCATTATAACCACCAAGACGAAGGATCGAAAACTGCATGTCTTTTATCAGAGACACTAAATTCGCACGCTCTTCTCTTGTGATTTCATTCACTTTCTTCTCAGGCGAAATTTTACTAACTGCTATTATAACCCCAATTAATTTCTGTGGCAATAGCTGATCTAGGGCATTCTTAAATTGTTTATTTTTAAATTCCTCAAAATCTCTTAAAATTCTAGCGTCTAATTGTTCTTTCGACAACGCTGGTTTTAAATCCAGGTGAAGAATCAGCTCATTGGAATGCATATAAGGAATCAGAAGAGAACTGGCACTTAAAATAACTGGTCCGCTCACGCCAAAGTGAGTAAACAGCATCTCGCCGAAGTTGGAATATAACTCTTTTCCTTCTTTAATCTTTTTCTTTTTTTTCTTTCCCTCTTCTTCTGCTTTTTCTTCCTGAAGAGGCTTTCCTGCCGTCACTTTTACCTCAATATTCTTTAAGGAAAGTCCCTGAAGGCTTTTGACATAATCTTCTTTTAAGTGAATCGCAACTAAGGAAGGATTGAGTTCTGTCACTTTATGTCCTAACCCCTTTGCAAAACGGTATCCATCACCGGTTGATCCCGTACTTGGATAAGACAGGCCGCCTGTTGCAATAATGACACGATCTGCCATCACTTTGCTGCCGTTTGCCAGTGTCACACCTTTAAATTCTCCACCCTCTTCGATCACAGATTTTACTTCCATGCCAAAACGTACCGACACATGAAGACGGTTTAACTCCCTTGCAAGAGCAGAAATAACATCGGAAGAATGATCAGAAACCGGAAACACTCGATTTCCTCGTTCTACTTTTGTCTTACATCCTAATTCATGAAAGAATTCAATGACATCTGTATTGGTCAAATTGGAAAATGCAGAATACAGGAATCTGCGATTGGTCACTACATTCTCTGCAACTGTCTCCATATCGGAAGCATTGGTGATATTGCATCTGCCCTTTCCGGTAATATAAAGTTTCTTACCTAATTTATCATTTTTCTCAAAGAGAATTACTTCATGTTTATTTTTAGCTGCGGTAATTGCAGCCATCATACCCGCTGCGCCGCCGCCAATTACAATTACTTTACTCATTGTCTATCCTTTCTCGCCCTTTCGGTTCATTCAACATCCAATCTATCATAACATAAAAATGAGCACGAAAAAACATGTTTTCGAAACTTTCCATGTTATTCGTGCTCATTTTTTCATTTTTCTTCATTCTAATTATGGATAAGCCTCTTTTTAGTATCCCTTAAAAGGCCTTCTGATAAACAAAATCCACTCTATATTTTCATTTAATTTGACTTTTCCAGATATACCTGATCGATGCCAAATGTGCGATGTGCAGACTGATATGCTTCTCCCATCACTCGAAACACTACTTTTGTATAATCATTCAGATTATCAAGCAGGCTCTGTGCCACAACATCTAAAATCTCTGTCTCAATCCTCTTGTTTACATTCGCTACAGGAGCAAGATCCTTTTCAAAACTTACAATAACAATATCGCCGCTTGTTGCCACTGCGTCTATTCCCACTAAAAATGAAGCATCCTCTAATGAATCTACCACCTTCTCAACAATTAAATCCGGCGTAATCTCTTCATTCGAAGAAATCATAGCAGTAATGGATTCTTTCTCCATCGTATCCGAATTAATAGAATAAATAAACATCTCCTTATTATCCGTTAATTCCAAAGTCGGCGTCGGAGTTTCTTCTCCTGTCGATACGTCATTGTTTTTTTCTCCCACATTGTCAGTTTCCTGGACAATCTGAGCCTGCTCACTATTCCCTTCATTCTTCTTGCATCCGCCTGCTGGCATTACACATAGAAGGATTATCGTAAGCAGAAACAATCTTCGTTTTAATCTCATGTTGCATCTCTCCTTCATACTAAACCTTGCTTACAAAGGTTTCTTTCGCCATACGGACATTCTAGGATATAACTATGTCATTTCTATGGTAAAATAAATAAAGTAGGATATATTTTCATAAGATTCTGTAAATTCTCAAAATTATATAGTATGAATTCTACCGGTGAAGAATATTTATTAAAAAGCTTTTATCGCCATGTTAATGAGAAGCAAGAATCGCCCGTCTCAACTGATCCATTGCATAGTTTACGGAATACTCTCGAATCTTTCTGCGATCTCCACGAAAAACATAATGTTCTACGGTTACCACACCATTTACATAACAGCCCACATATACCGTTCCTACCGGCTTCTCTTTTGTTCCGCCTCCCGGTCCTGCAATACCGGTAATTCCTACAGCAGCATCCGCCCCCGCTAACTTAGCTGCCCCTGTTGCCATCTCATATGCAGTCTGCTCACTGACCGCTCCATAACGTTTTAACGTTTCATGAGACACATGCAGATATTTCTCCTTTGCTTCATTGGCATAGGTCACCACAGCCTCATGAATCACGTCGGAAGCACCTGATACATTGACAAGGGTCCCCATTAACAGCCCCCCAGTACAGGATTCTGCTGTCGTCACCGTCATATTCCGCTCCTTTAACAGACCGATCAGCACTTCCTCCAATGACACCTCCTCTTCTAACGTAAAGACTGCTTCCCCGAAGCGTTCTTTAAGCATGCAAATAGTTGGTTCCAGTATCTTTCTTCCTTCTTCTTCCTCACTACACTTTGCCGTAACCCGGATCCACACCTGTCCATTCTTTGCATAGGGAGCAATTGTGGGATTTGTCTGTGCAGTAATCAGGTCAAGAATCTTTGTTTCTGCAACACTTTCGCTGATTCCTCCTAACTTCACCATCTTCGAATACAGAATTCCATCGGTAAAGGACATCAAGATCGGGAGTACCTTGGCCTGAAACATTGGTTTTAATTCATTTGGCGGTCCGGGAAGCAAAAACATCTTCTTTCCAAGCGCATCCTCCACATAGATTCCTGGTGCGATTCCATTATCATTATCCAAAACCTGAGCGCCTTCAATAATATCTGCCTGTCTATAGTTATTCTCCGGAACCTCTTTATAAATGCTGCCCTTTAAATACGCGAGCATCCGCTCTACCGAATGGGCATCTCTTACGATATTTCTTCCAGCTACCTTTGCAGCCGCCTCTTTCGTCATATCATCCTTCGTCGGCCCCAGTCCTCCTGTCAGGATTACAATGTCTGCTCTTTCTAATGCCGTCTTAATCGCATCACAAAGCCGTTCCATATTATCCCCGACCGTCACCTGATGCAAAACAGAAATTCCCGCCGCCGTACATTCCCTTGCTAAAAAAGCCACATTCGTATTCACGATATTGCCCATTAAAAGCTCAGTTCCAACACTAATCAGCTCTGCATTCATTTCTTAATACCCTCCCTTTTCATCTATCTTTGCTTCACATTACTTGTTTCTATCTTTCATGTTTCCATGACTTTCTTTTTCATTTCACTCTCTAAATAACAATTTCTCTTTTCATTATACACAATCTCCCATTTCTTTCAACTTGGACTTTTTCGTTTCCGCCTGGAACTTATGTAGTTATCTATCTCTTCTTTTCTATATATTTTACTTTTCATTTTTCTCCCACCTTGCCACTTTAATCCCCCTCTCATCCATCCGCCTTGCCCTTTCTGCCGCCCTCCGGCGCCAAAACCTAGTGAAGGGGAAAAGAAAGGAGCTGATGCTTGAAGAGCCCCCAGCGTTTTGCCCGATATGTTCCGGAATATCCGGCTCATGGCGAACAAAAGCGCCGCAGAATTCTTGAGTAACAGACAGTGTATTTCTGTCTGATACTCAAGAATTCCGCGGCGCTTTCATCCGCTCATGCGTCCGAACATTCGGAAAACATCGAGTGAAACGCTGGGGGCTCTTCAAGCGCCAGCTCCTTCCTTTTCCCGTCCCTACCGCATAAGATGAATCTACTTGCTTCCTTCGGTGATGATGTGACGGTTTTTAATTAGGTAGTCCACAAGAGAAACCACAGTAAGAATTAAAGCCAGCCACATAAAGATCTGTTCCAGCACATTAAAGAATGTATTGTTCAAATCGATAATAAAGAGGATACACATAATCATCTGCGCAGTCGTCTTAAACTTACCCCAATAGCTTGCTGCGATAACCATTCCATTATCAGAGGCTACAAGGCGGAAACCACTGATAATAAACTCTCTGGCAATAATCACAACCACGATCCAAGCCGGAACCGTTCCTGCTTCCACGAAACAGATCAGTGCTGAGCTGACAAGCAGCTTATCCGCCAATGGATCCATGAATTTTCCAAAGTCTGTTACCAAATGATTCTTTCTTGCTAAATGTCCATCCAGGGCATCTGATAAGCAGGCAATGATAAATATCGCTAACGCGATATATTTACCATATGGTATGCCTGGAACTAATAATAATATTAAAAAAAACGGAATCATACAAACCCTAAAAACTGTAATTTTATTCGGTAGATTCATCTCTTCCTCCTTCAACCTAGTAAGCTGTACCGATTAAATCATAATCTTTTGCCTCTGTTACTTTAACTTCGACAAATTCTCCGGACATAAGCTCATCCTGTGTATTTACGAAAATATAACCATCGATATTTGGAGCATCCATATAAGTTCTTCCGATGAATACGCCTTCTTCTGGAAGCTTTCCTTCGATGATAACAGTTAAGTCTTTCCCAACCATTTCTTCTGCATGTTCAAATGCGATCTGCTGCTGAATCTGCATCAGTTCTTTCTGTCTCTGAACTTTTACTTTTTTTAGAATCTGACCTTCCATTGTTGCCGCTGGAGTTCCTTCTTCCTTTGAGTAAGTGAATACGCCAAGACGTTCAAAACGAACTTCCTTGATGAATTCTTTTAATTCTTCATGATCTGCTTCTGTTTCTCCAGGGAAACCTGTGATTAAAGAAGTACGGAGTGCCATTCCTGGGATCTCTCTTCTTAACTTAGCGATCAGTTCTAATAATTCTTTCTTATTTGTTCTGCGGTTCATTCTCTTTAAGATATTATCAGATGCATGCTGAATTGGAATATCTAAGTAACGGCAGATTTTTGGCTCAGTCTTGATTACTTCGATTAATTCATCTGTAATTTCTTCTGGATAACAGTACTGAATACGGATCCATTCTAAACCATCGATTGCACAAAGTTTTCTTAATAACTCAGGAAGTGACTTCTTGCCATATAAGTCTGTACCGTAAAGTGTTGTTTCCTGCGCTACTAAGATTAATTCCTTAACGCCACCTTCTACAAGGAATTCCGCTTCACGTACTAACTTTTCCATTGGTACGGAACGGTATTTACCACGTAATTTTGGAATGATACAGTAAGTACAGTATTTATCACAGCCTTCTGCGATCTTTAAATAAGAGAAATATCCGCCTGTTGTGTTAACACGCTTTGTTTCTACTTCTGTTAAATAATCGAGTTCCTTGAACATTTCAGCTTTCTTGCCTTCTAATACCTGATCGATTACTTCGATAATAGAATCGTAACTACTTGTTCCGATTAATGCATCGATTTCTGGGATTTCTTTTAAGATTTCGTCTTTATAACGCTGTGCAAGACATCCTGTTACAATCAGTCCCTTTAAATGACCTGTCTTCTTGTATTCTGCCATCTCTAAGATAGTGTTGATACTTTCTACTTTCGCATCGTTAATAAATCCGCAGGTGTTAACAATAATTAAATCTGCTTCTGTTTCGTCATTTGTAAACTCGATTCCACGTTCACGAATCAGACCGAGCATTACTTCGCTGTCTACTAAGTTCTTGTCACACCCAAGTGAGATAAAAAATAACTTCATTACTTCAAACCTTTCTAATCTATCAAAACTATATTTTTGTTTCTTAATTTAGGACACGCTCTCTATTCTATCAGTTTTCTATGAAAAATCAATGAAATCTTTTCTAAATTTTTATTTATATTTTTGAAAATGAAATTTGTCTGCATAACTTTGATACGTGCCCTTTCCTATCCGAACTGTTAAATGCCTTTCTGCATCTTTGCTGCTTTCACGCAGTTGCTCATCAGCATGGCAATGGTCATCGGTCCAACCCCGCCTGGTACCGGCGTAATAGCCGAGGCCTTCTTTTCCGCTTCTTCAAATACAACATCGCCGCAAAGCTTATTCATCTCATTTCTATGAATGCCGACATCGATTACCACTGCACCTTCTTTGATGTAATCAGCAGTCACAAACCCTCGTTTTCCTACCGCTGCCACTAAGATATCTGCACGCTTTGTGATGGACTTTACATCTTTTGTACGACTGTGACAGATGGTAACTGTACCATTTTCGCGAAGAAGAAGGGCCGCCATTGGCTTTCCTACAATATTACTCCTTCCTAAAACGACACATTCTTTTCCCTCTATCTCAATGCCGCTTCGTTTCAGCAGTTCAATAACGCCAGCCGGCGTACAGGATACGAATCCTTCCTGACCGATATTTAAAAGACCTACATTCATTGGATGAAAGCCATCCACATCCTTCATTGGTGAGATTCTTCTTAGGATAAGATCCTCATCCATTCCTTCTGGAAGCGGAAGCTGTACTAAGATTCCGTTTACATCTTCTCTTGCATTCAGTTCATCAACTAAGGCAAGCAGCTTCTCTTCGCTTGTATCTTCCGGAAGCTCATATGCAAGGGAACGGATCCCGATAAATTCACATGCCTTCTTCTTATTTCCTACATATACGGTGCTTGCCGGATCATTTCCAATCTGAATGACTGCTAATGTCACTTCCGTTCCCTGTTCCTTTAAGGCTGTCACCTCACTCTTTAGTTCTTCCTTAATCTCTGCTGAGATTTTCTTGCCATCAATAAGCATCGCCATATTCTTCTCCGCCTCTCTTTTATAATAGTGGTGCAAATAATCGTAAGATTGCCTGTGTCAGACGGACAACGAAGCTTTTATTGATCACTTCCCCGTTCATCAGGTGTGATCTTGCTATTGTTTCCTGTGCGTCTTCTTTCACTTTCATGACTTCCGATGAATCATATAAGAATACGCCACATTCAAAATGCAGGTATAAGCTTCGATAATCCATGTTAATTGTTCCCACTGTTGCTACCTTATCATCACATACAAAACATTTCGCATGAATAAAACCTGGTGTAAACTGATATACCTTCACACCTGCGTCCGCAAGCTGTCCATAATAAGACTGAGTAAGCCAGAATACAAGCTTTTTATCCGGAATATTTGGTGTTACAATCCTTACATCCACTCCTCGTTTTGCTGCGAGGCAAAGTGCTGTCATCATCTCATTATCAATAATCAGATATGGAGTGAAGATATAAACATAATGTTCTGCACCATTGATAATATTCAAATACACATTCTCTCCGACTGTCTCTCCGTCAAGCGGTGAATCTCCATAAGGCTGGATATAACCGTCTGTTTCAAATGTACCCTCATAATGGGTATGCGGACGATATGCCTCAAAGTTTTCATCCATTGGACGGAACGCATTCCACATTGTTAAAAACATGGTGGTCAGCCCCCATACGGCGTCCCCTTTTAACATAATCCCGGTATCTTTCCAGTATCCAAATCGTTCTTTCTCATTGATATATTCATCGGCCAGATTGATGCCGCC
>SVEB01000056.1 GCA_015057635.1 Lachnospiraceae bacterium
AGAACCTGATCTGTCAAATCTATCGGAGAGAGAGCAGAATCTGGACTATGTATTGGGAGCGGATGACGGGCTTGGTTATCTGATCGACGGTTTAAGAGAGTTTGAAACAAGACAGTCTTCGGATGTATTTTTAGAGCTGTATCATTTGTATCTGTCCGGCGAGATTCCTTCTCCGGTTACGATGGAGTATTTAGCGGACGGTGTGTTCTATCACAATAAGGAAAAAGGCATTTCAAAAGAAGTGGCGAAGAAATTATACGGTGAGACACTGCTTGGCAGTGTTACTCGAATGGAGAAATACGCATCCTGCGCATTTGCCCATTTCTTGAAGTTCGGCTTATTATTGGAGGAACGCGCGGAATACCAGGTGTCGGTGCCGGATATCGGAAATATTTTTCATGAGGCATTGGAGATTTACTCTGAAAAATTAAAGGAGAGTGAATTCAACTGGCATACCGTGCCGGAAGAAGTGCGAAATGATCTTTCTCATCAGGCAGTCGTGGAGGCAGTCAAAGATTACGGAAACGGGATTTTGGAGAGTACGAAGCGAAATGCGTATATTATCAAGAAAGTGGAGCGAATCCTGCTGCGTACGGTTAAGACATTAAGCGAACAACTAAAAGCCGGTGAGTTTGAGCCGTTGGCTTATGAAAAGAGTTTTTCCCATGCAGACCGGTTCCTAAATCTGAAGGGACGAATTGACCGTCTGGATGTGTATGAGGACGAAGGAAAGCTCTATGTTAAAGTAATCGACTATAAATCCGGATCGACTTCATTTGACTTAATGAGCTTATATTATGGGCTTCAGCTACAGCTCGGGGTATATCTGACGGCAGGGCTTAACCTGATGAGGGAGGCGCATCCGAATAAAGAAATCCTTCCGGCAGGCGTTTTCTATTATAATCTGGACGATCCGATCGTAGAAAAATCCGATCATGTGGAGAAGGATATTAGAAAGAAGCTTGCGATGAATGGATTGGTAAATTCATCCGGTAAGGTACTGCCGTTACTTGACCATGCTCTCGGCATGCACGATGGAGGGTTAAGTCCGAGTGTGAAGTCGGAAGTCATTCCGGTTGAGACAAATAAGAACGGGGAGTTAACCAAGAGGTCCAGTGTGGCTACCCTTGCGCAGTTTGAAAAGCTGTGCGACTATATCTACGATCTGATGAATCAGTTCAGTTTAGAGATTATGGGCGGAAGAACCATACAGAAACCATTTTGCAATAAGAATAAGACTGCATGTGATTACTGTTCCTATAAGGCAGTATGCGGATTTGATACAAGGGTGGACGGATATGAGTTCCACCGGTTACGCCAGATGAGTGCCGATGATGTGTGGGCAAAGATTATGGAAGAAGAGGAGGATGCAGATGGCGAAGATTAGTTTTACACCTGACCAGCAGAAGGTCATTGATTTACGAGACCGCAACATCTTAGTTTCTGCCGCTGCAGGCTCTGGAAAGACAGCAGTATTAGTAGAACGAATTATTACGATGATCACCGATCATCAGAATCCGATTGATATCGACCGATTGCTGATTGTTACCTTTACGAAGGCGGCAGCAGGCGAGATGAAAGAACGTATCGGCAATGCGATTGAGAAGAAAATGATTGAGGAGCCGGATAATGAGCATCTGCAGCGTCAGATGACATTAATCCATAATGCCCAGATCACGACAATCGATAGCTTCTGTTTAAGCGTGGTAAGAAACAACTTTCATTTGATCGACTTAGACCCATCCTTCCGTATCGGTGATGATGCGGAGTTGACCTTATTAAAGTCGGATGTAATGGGAGAACTTTTGGAAGAAGAATATGAAAAGGGCGATGAGGATTTCTTAGAGTTCGTGGAATGCTATTCCGGCTCGAAATCGGATACGGAGTTAGAGGACTTTATCACCAGATTATATAACTTTTCCATGAGTTATCCATGGCCAGAGGAATGGCTTGTTTCCATGGGAAAAGCATTTGAGCTCACTTCGGTTTCGGATCTTTCTGGCACTGAATGGATGCAGAGGCTGTTAGAATATATCGATAGCATGATTATGGATGCAAGGGAGATCAATCAGGAAGCGATGGCAATGTGCCATCATGCGGATGGACCGATGCAGTATCTGGATGCGCTTGCTTCGGATGCTGAGCAGTTAGACCGTTTTCACGGGGTGACCAAATACGAGGAGTATGGCGAAGTATTATCAAGTCTTAACTTTAAGCGTCTTTCCACCAAAAAGGATCCGAATGCATCCGATGAGAAGAAAGAGGCAGTAAAGGCGTTACGAAACCAGGTAAAGGATATGCTTGCTGGTTTGGCAAAAGACTTCTTCTTCCAGAGTCCGGAGGAAATGGCAGAGGACATCATGCGGGTAAAGAAACCGATGTTACAGCTAATCCGTCTGACCTTGGAATTCATCGACCGTTTTGCAAAGAAAAAGGAAGAGAAGAACTTACTAGACTTTGCAGATCTTGAGCATAACGCGCTTCGTATTCTGGTAGAAAAGAAGGATGGCATAGCAAGTCCGACACAGGCGGCAATCGATCTGTCCGAGCAGTTTGCGGAGATCATGATCGATGAGTATCAGGATAGTAACCTGGTGCAGGAAACCATTTTAACGAGCATCTCCACCGAACGCATCGGGAAGCCGAATGTGTTTATGGTAGGTGATGTTAAACAGAGTATTTATAAATTCCGTCTGGCAAGGCCGGAACTGTTCATGGATAAATACCATACGTATACGACAGAGGACAGCAAGTATCAAAAAATCGACCTTCATAAGAACTTCAGAAGCCGTGCGGTGGTGTTAGATTCCATCAATAAAGTGTTTGAGCGGATCATGCGAAAGAACTTAGGTGGTATTGAATACAACGCGGATGCGGCACTGTACCCGGGTGCATCTTATCCGGAACGGGATGAGATGGAAGAGGATGAGGTGGAAAAAAGCATCTTGATAAAGAAAGAAGGACAGGAAGAAAGTCAGCAGTGTGAGACTCAGGATGCACAGGACTTAGTCAATGCAGAGAATCCAGAAGAGATCGAAGTGACAGGCAGTGGAAAAACAGAAACAAAAGCTGAGGCTACAGCTGAAATGAAAGATTCAGCAAAAACAGATACAAAGACGGCAAAAGACTTTGATCCATCTTCCTTTACGGCAGAACAGGCCCGATTATATAAGAAGAATGGTTTCTCTTCCGAGATGATCATTTTAGAGACGGAAGATGATTCGGATTCCACATTATTCGGTGAGACAGAAGACGAATCAGAAGAAGCAGCGGAAGCAAGGGAATACACAAACCGTGAGTTAGAGGCAAAGGCGATCGCCAAGCGCATCAAAGAGATTCTGGATCCAAAGGCAGGCATGCTTGTGACCGAAAAAGACGGAACCTTAAGAAAGGCCAGATACCGTGATATCGTGATTCTGCTTCGTACGATGTCTGGCTGGTCAGAGGTGTTTACCGAAGTCTTATTAAATGAAGGCATTCCGGCATATTCCGATACGCAGTCCGGTTATTTTAAGACGGCGGAGATTCAGACAGTATTAAACTATCTGCGTATCTTAGATAATCCGCTACAGGATATTCCATTTACTGCAGTGTTATATTCCCCGATAGGTGGGATCACAAGTGAGGAGTTATCCCTTCTTCGTCTGGGCAATTATAAACGCATCAGTGAAAAAGGAATGCCAATGTATGAGCTTGCTCTTGATTATGCGGAGAGAGGCCTTTATGAACCATTGAAGCAGAAAATGCAGGACTTTTTACAGACGTTTGATGAGCTTCGTGACCTGGTTGCCATTACTCCGGTTCATGAGCTGATCTTAGAGATTTTTAAGCGTACTCATTATGATCTGTATGTCAGTGCGATGCCAGCCGGTGAGAAGCGAAAGAGCAACCTAAATCAGCTTGTGCAGAAGGCAATCGCATTCGAGAACACAAGCTATCACGGATTATTCCAGTTTGTGCGCTATATCGAGAAGCTTTTAAAATACGAGATTGATTATGGGGAATCTGCCACTGCCGGTGAAAATGACGACACGGTCCGCATTATGAGTATTCATAAGAGTAAAGGGTTAGAGTTCCCAATCGTATTCGTTGCCGGTATGGGGAAACAGTTCAATAACTCAGACTCCCGTGCAAAGATTGTGCTTCATGCGGACTATGGAATCGGTCCGGACTGCATCGACTATAAGATGAGAACGAAGTGCCCGACTCTGTTAAAGAAAGTCATTCAGAGACAGGGGACCTTAGAAAACTTAGGCGAGGAACTTCGAATCCTGTACGTAGCGTTAACCCGTGCAAAAGAAAAGCTGATTATGATCGGTGGTACAAAGGATGCCGGAAAGCTGATCGCAGACTGGAGAAAGGAAAACTTAGGCTGTACGTCACACCTTCGTTTTTCAACCATTGCTTCGGCGAGAAATTATTTTGACTTTGTAGGACCGGCAATTATCCCACTTCAGGCATTTTCTATTGATGTCATCAAGAAGGAAGGTCTTACGAAAGATGAGATCCAGGCACAGATTAGCAAGGCAGAATTAAAAGAGCAGATGCTCCATCCGGCTAATCTTTCCGATGAGGAAAATGAAATCCGTGCGGAATTGAAACGCCGCCTGATCTTTTTATATCCATTTTTAAACGAAGCAACCCTTCCGATTAAGACAACCGTTTCGGAATTAAAGAAGCTATCCCAGACTGTGGATGCAGAAGATGCCGATAACCTGATTGAAGAGATAAAAGAGAGTCAGGGAGTGAAAGAAGACGAATCGGAAGAGGAATTTAAAGAAGCTGCGGAAGAAATGCCAGAGGAAACGGAGAAAAAAATGGGGGATGGACAGCTAAAGGAGGCAGCCTCTTTTGAGGACGAGGCGACCTATCCAAAATTTTTAAAAGAAGAGGAAGAGGTAAAAGCCACCGCCCGCGGTACGTTATATCATAAAGTACTGGAAAGCATGGAGTTCACAAAGATGCATACTGCACAGGATGTAAAAGACTTAGTGGCGCGCTTATGCAAGGAAGAAGTCATCGATAAAGAGCTTGCCGGTACAATCCGCATATCAAAGCTTGCGGCATTTTTAAAGACTTCCATGGCAGAACGAATCCGAAAGGCAGAGGCAGCAGGAAAGTTTTATAAAGAGCAGCAGTTCGTATTAGGAATTCCATCTTTAGAGTTAAATCCACAGTTTGGCGGAAGCGAAATCGTGCTGATTCAGGGTATTATCGATGCTTACTTTGAGGAAGACGGAAAATATGTGCTGATCGACTATAAGACCGACCGGGTAAACGACGAGGAAGAGCTGATTGCGCGCTATGCAAAACAGTTAGAATATTACGAGCGTGCGCTGGTGCAGATCACCGGAAAGCGTGTAAAAGAAAAAATCATATATTCCTTCGGTTTAATGAAGGAAATTCATCTGGATTAACAGCCTGGAACTAAGAGCAATATCTAAGGATTTAGACTGGTACAAGAGCCGAATGCAGGAAGAAACCAGATTAAAATGCCATTAGCCTTCTGCTTTAAAAAGGAGGGTATGCGTACCAAAAAGTCAGAAGACGGATAGAATGGTTTGTTTCTGTATTTGGCTTTTGTAAACTCCTCATTTCTGAAAAAATGCATTTATAAGTGAAATCATGTTTAATTTTAGGGGAATAGGGCTACACTTTATAAAAATGCATTATGTAAAATTTTACGAGAGATATAGTTATTTCTCGAGTGATGGAGGTTAGTCATGAAAAAGAAAAAAGAAATAGATCTGACAAAAATAAAACCAGAAGAAATGATGAAGTATGAGATTGCCAAGGAGTTAGGCCTGTTTGATCGTGTCTTAAGCGATGGATGGGGAGCACTGTCTGCTAAGGAAACCGGACGCATCGGAGGCATTATGACACGCAGAAGAAGAGATGCTGCAAAGAAGGAAGAAGAGTTAAAGAACAGTACTGAAAAAGAAACACAGACAAGTTCCGAGGTGCCAATTCTGTAAAAAGAATGACCAATGGACATTTTTTCGGTAAATTAGGTATTCCAAACATAGCGGCATATGGTATATAATGGTGAAGAATAAAACAAGCAACATCTGCCACACTGTTACATCTGGCAGCAAAAGGGGAGAGAGGCAATAGTAGTATGAAGAAGAGAATGTTATTTGTTTATAATCCAAATGCCGGGAAAGCAAGGATTAAGAGTAAATTATCGAATATATTAGAAACATTATTAAAGACGGATCATGAGCTGATTGTATATCCGACCAATAAAAAGGGCGATGCAGCCGAGATTGCACGCCGCTATGCATTAGCGGGAGACTGCGATACGATTGTATGCTCCGGTGGAGATGGAACACTGAATGAGGTAGTAGGAGCATTGATGTCCTGTGATAAAAAAATACCGGTCGGATATATTCCATCCGGCACGACCAATGATTTTGGTCACAGCTTAATGATTCCAAAGGATATGGAAAAGGCAGCAGAATTGATTGTCGAAGGCAATACCCTACTATGTGATGTTGGCTGTATCAATGATTCGTTTTTTACATACACGGCAGCATTCGGTATCTTTACCGACGTATCCTACGATACGCCCCAGAATGTGAAGAACGTGCTTGGCAGAACTGCTTATATTCTAAGCGGGATCACAAAGCTCCATACTGTAAAGTCTTATCATATGAGAATCGAGCATGATGGAGAAGTATTTGAAGATGATTTTATTTATGGCATGATCGCAAATTCCGACAGTGTAGGAGGCTTTAAAGGCATTACCGGAAAAGACGTGCTATTAGATGACGGTTACTTTGAGATGATCTTAGTTAAGACACCAAAGAAGATTTTAGATTTAAGCAATACAATCAATGATCTTCTGCACAATGAACTTGGTTCCGATCATATTCATTACGCGCGTGTAAACAAGGCCACCATCATTGCTGAAGATGAAATCCCATGGACCTTCGATGGTGAATTTGGGGGCAATATGAAGGAGGCACAGATTGAGATTAAAAAACGTGCCATCCCTTATATCACGAATACAGATAACCATGAATAGCACCATCAGAGTCTGACGAAGTCAGACTCTGGCACCTAAGAGGAGCAGGGGAGCGAAGGGAATTCATACGCATGATTCCCCTTCGCTCCCCTGCTCCTCTTAGATACATTCGGCAATTCTAATACTCCTGACTCTCCAGGTGGAAGGTGAGGCGGTCTAATGCAAGGAAGTTCTTCACGGTGAGGCAGATGCCACCGAGAAGGATGGAAGACTGCTTTAATGCAGAAGGCATCAGTTCTACTTTATCCCGGAGCTTATCGGAAAGAGAGGCATGAATCTCGTCCAAAAGTTCCGGAAATTCAATGGTAAACGAGCTGTTAATGATCACGATATCCGGTGCGAAAAAGTTATAGAGATTTGTTACACAAACGGACAGGTATTTTACAAAAAGGCGGCTTAATACCTGTGCCTGTGGGAGGTTGTTCCGGTAATCGACAGCGAACGTATGGAATGTAGCGTTTTCATTGCCCGTCATCTCACGGTACTGGGAGAGCAGTGCGCGTTCCGAGGAATACTGCTCTAAGCATCCCTTATTTCCGCATGGGCATGGGATTCCATCAATCTTAATGATCGCGTGGCCGAACTCGCCGGCAGAACCATTTGCACCCTTATACAGTTTATGGTCTAAAATCAGCCCTAGGCCGACGCCGTTGTGGATGTTAATATTGGCCATATTCGGATAGTTGTTCGGAAGATAGGTCTTCTCACCGAATACCGACAAATTGGCCTCATTTTCTAAATACACCGGGACGTTAAAGTAGTTTGAGAGCTCTTTCACGATATCGATATGAGACAGATCGTAATAAGGCGTGAAACCAATCTTATTGTCGCAGGTGATGCCGTGAATCGCAACGGTAATGCCCACCAGCCCATATGGTGTGGGGGTTAAATCCGATTTCATGGAATTGATCAGGTCGATCATCGAGTCGATCATGTCGGCTTCGCTCGGCGTGCGGATCTGCTTTAGAATCTGACTTTCTCCGACTAGATCCGTTGCAAGGGCAGAGAGCATATTCACATTGATATCTAAGGAAATGGCATAGCCCGCTTTTTTATTGAAGCTGATTAAAATCGGCTTGCGTCCTAGGGTTGTGTCATCACTTCCGATTTCTAAGACGAGTTTATCATTGATTAAATCCTGCACGATGGCGGAAATTGTGGCTTTCGTTAAACCAAGCTGCTTCGAAATGGCAGCTCTTGAGATGGAACCTGCAGTCAGGATAGTCTCTAAGACCAGTTTGCTGTTCATATCCCTTATTAATTCTTTACTTCCAATTACCATGATGAATCCTTTCTAAAGGCCATGAAAAAGGCCATTTTAGTCCTTCCTTTTATCTGGGATTTATCGTATCAGGAAACTTAAAAATGTGCAAGATTACAGCAGAAAGTATTCTTGACAGTCATTTCCAATACTGCTATGATTATATCATACGATAATAGTTTAGTAAATGAACTAATTACATATTTATGGGAGGCTGCTATGTATTATATTGGTGTAGATCTTGGGACTTCTTCCGTGAAACTGGTATTGATGGAGGAAAGCGGCGAGATAAAGAACATTGTATCAAAGGAGTATCCATTATATTTTCCGAACCCAGGATGGTCCGAGCAGAAGCCGGAAGACTGGTTTTCACAGTTCGTAGAAGGAATCAGGGAATTATTGGAAGGATTTGATACATCTAAGGTTGACGGGATCAGCTTTGGAGGACAGATGCATGGCCTTGTTCTTTTAGATGAGAACGATCAGGTATTGCGTCCGGCTATTTTATGGAATGACGGAAGAACAGCAAAGGAATGTGATTACTTAAATCATGTAATAGGAAGAGAGAAGATTTCTTTTTACACCGCCAATATGGCCCTGACTGGATTTACGGCGCCAAAGATTCTATGGGTGAAGGAACATGAGCCGGAGATCTTTAAAAAGATTGCAAAGATCATGCTTCCAAAGGACTATCTTGCTTATAAAATAAGCGGAACATTCTGCACGGATGTTTCCGATGCGTCCGGCATGCTTTTATTTGATGTAAAGAATCGCTGCTGGTCCGAAGAAATGATTGAGATCGTGGGGATAAAGAGAGAGCAGTTAGCAACTGTATACGAAAGCTATGAAGTAGTTGGAACGCTTACAAAGAAAGCAGCGGATCTTTTAAATCTTCCACAAAGCGTGAAGGTGATTGCAGGAGCCGGAGATAATGCAGCGGGTGCGGTGGGAACCGGTACTTTAAAACACGGCATGTGCAGCGTATCTCTTGGTACATCCGGTACCGTATTTATCGCAACGGACCATTTTGCGGTCGATGATAAGAATGCGATGCATTCCTTTGATCATGCCAATGGAAAATACCATTTCCTTGGATGTATGTTATCCGCAGCCAGTGCGAATAAATGGTGGATGGACGAGATCATCGGAACAAAGGATTATGCAAAGGAACAGGAAGGAATTAAGACACTTGGCGAGAACAACGTATTCTTCCTTCCATATCTGATGGGAGAACGTACTCCTCATAATAATCCGAATGCAAGAGGAACCTTTATCGGCATGACAATGGATACAAGCCGTGCAGATATGACACAGGCAGTTTTAGAAGGCGTTACCTTTGCCCTTCGCGATGCGCTTGAAATCGCAAGAGGCTTTGGTGTTACAATCGAACGGGTTCGTGTCAACGGCGGCGGGGCAAAGAGTCCTCTTTGGTGCAAAATGATCGCGAATATCATGAACGTGAAAGTAGACAAGATCAATTCGGAAGAAGGACCTGGCTTTGGTGCTGCAATCTTAGCGGCAGTAGGATGCGGCAAGTTTGCTTCCGTGGAAGAGGCATCGGAGAAACTGATTAAGGTAGTAAGCACAGTGGAACAGACACCGGAATTAGTGGACAAATACGAGAAGAAATATCAGATCTTTAGACAGATCTATCCGGCATTAACCGACGTTTATGATCAGATGAGCAAGTAAGGAGTAAGGCAGATGACTTAGGTTGTCTGCCTTATTTTTATGTCCTCTCTTATGTTCTTATAGGAATCTGCGGGGGCCTATTTATGTTATGAAAAACCGGTGATAAGTTTAAGTATATAAATGAAAGCGGAGTGGGAAGATAAGGATAGATAAAATCTTTCACTGGGTGAACTTGAAAGAATTGCATAAAATTGATATAATAGGACAGATTTAAATGAATGAAAAGAATGGAAGAAAGAAGTGTCTGCGCTTTCCTAAGAGGGAAAAGGCTGCACATTATTTTGAACATTCAGGAAATAAGGAGTGCACTATGCAGGCATATACCGGTTTTGCAGATGTTTATGATACATTTATGGATAATGTCCCATACGATGAATGGGCAGAGTATTTAGCAGAGTTATTAGAGGAATACGGGGTTACGGAAGGGCTTGTGTTAGAGCTTGGATGCGGCACCGGAAGCATTACAAGAAGACTTGCGAAGAAAGGCTATGATATGATCGGAATTGATAATTCCGAGGAAATGTTAGAAATCGCAAGACAAAAGGAATATGAGTCCGAAGAGTATGACGAAGAGGACGAGTATGATGAAGAAGCGGATATGGCGGATGACGAAACTGTATTTGATGAAGAGTTTGATGCGGCGGAAGCAGAAGGCGAAGGCATGCTTCCTGGCATTCTTTATTTAGAGCAGGATATGAGAGAGTTTGAGCTGTTTGGAACCGTTGCTGCGGTTGTCAGCATCTGTGACAGCATGAACTATATCACAAGCGAAGACGATTTAAAAAAAGTATTCAAGCTTGTGAATAACTACTTAGATCCAAGCGGCTTATTTATTTTTGATATGAACACCGTGCATAAGTACCGTGACGTGATGGGAGATACCGTTATCGCGGAAAACAGGGAAGATTGCAGTTTTATCTGGGAAAATTATTATCATGAAGAAGAAATGATCAACCAGTATGACGTGACCATTTACAAGAAGGCCGATTATGAATCAGAAGACGGGGAACCGGATTTATATGAACGATTCAAAGAAACACACTATCAGAAAGCATATGAGCTTGAGACGGTGAAACGTTTGTTACAGGAAGCGGGAATGGAATTCGTGACCGCATATGAGGTATGTTCCAAGAAAGCTCCGGATGCGGATACAGAACGTATGTATATTGTAGCAAGAGAGAAAAAACAGGAAAATAAGCTATACGTGTAATAGAAGGAAGGTAGTATTATGACAGATTATATTGTAAGAGCAACGGCTGCTAACAGCCAGATTCGTGCGTTCGCATGTACAACAAGAAACTTAGTGGAATTCGCAAGAAACGCACACGGCACAAGCCCGGTTGTGACAGCAGCATTAGGCCGTATGTTAACCGGCGGTGCTATGATGGGGTCTATGATGAAAGGTGACAAAGACCTTTTAACGTTAAAGATCAACAGCGATGGACCAATCCAGGGAATTACTGTGACAGCGGATGCAAAGGCAAATGTGAAAGGCTATGCGCTTCATAATGACGTGATGCTTCCACCAACCCCAGCCGGCAAGTTAGATGTGGGCAAGGCTGTCGGAAAAGGTGTTTTAAGCGTAATCAAGGATATGGGCTTAAAAGAGCCATACGTTGGTCAGATTGATTTACAGACAGGCGAGATTGCAGAGGATTTAACTTACTATTTTGCAGTCAGTGAACAGGTTCCTTCTTCCGTAGCACTTGGCGTTCTTATGAATAAGGATAATACGGTAAAATGTGCGGGCGGATTTATTCTGCAGTTAATGCCATTCGCAGATGAAGAAGTAATCAGTAAGTTAGAAGCAAAGATCGGGGAGATCAGCTCCGTGACTTCTATGCTTGATCAGGGCATGACTCCGGAAATGATCTTAGAACACGTGTTAGGCGATTTCGGACTTGAAATCCACGATAAGATAGAAACACAGTTTACATGTAACTGCGAGAAGAAGAGAGTGGAAAAAGCGATCATCAGCATCGGCAAGAAGGAGATCGAGGAAATGATCGCTGATGATAAGCCGATCGAAGTGAATTGCCATTTCTGCAATACCAACTACCAGTTCTCCGTTGATGAACTCAAAGACCTCTTGAAGAAGGCTTCTAAGTAGTAACTCAAAAAAGAGTTAGGGATGTCACCCGCGCCCCATGCCTGCATCAGGGGGGCAAAAGGATTACGATGTTCGGACAAAAGAGCTGATAAAAGCCAGGAATTCTTAGACTATTAGACAGGAAAGCGCTGTCTAATAGTCCCAGAATTCCTGGCTTTTTTTGCACGTCGCCGGTGTAAGGAGAGGGCGGCACCACAAGGCGGAAGGCGGAGCGGCCATGGAGTGATGGGAGCAAAGGAGATTTACCTTATGTATGTGGATTGATAGGGGCAATGTGTCAGGCTTGTGAGGTGCAAAAGTCCTCAAAGAGGATTGAGTAGTAGCTGGCGTCGCAGATGCCCTGGTTGTTAAAGTCGGATTGGCGGAGGGTGCCTTCGTATTGCATGCCGCATTTTCTCATGACGGCACCGGAGTTTGGATTTTTAGGGTCGTGGCGGGATTCGATACGGTTAAGGCCTACTTCGGTAAAAAGGTAGGTAATGACGGATTTTAGGGCTTCGGATGTGATCCCCTGATGCCACCAGTTTCGGCCGATACAGTAGCCGATATGGGCCGTTTTTAGCGTGTCGTCGATGGAATTGTTTACACCGATGCAGCCAATTGGTTTGTTGTTATTGTCTTTTGGGACAATGGCCCATTGATAGTAGGATGGGGTTTGATAGTTTGGAATCCATTCGTCTAGAATGGACTCGCTTACCGAGATATCTTTATGTACGGGCCACATGAGATATTTTGTGACTTCTTCATCGGATGCCCAGTTCTGATACATGGCGGGTGCATCTTCTTTTGTGAAGGGACGCAGGATTAAGCGAGATGTCTCTAGATATTTGGTACCTTTATGCTTCATAAATAATTCCTCCTTTTTCGTTGGTGATAGATTAATCATACCATATTTAAGAGGCTTTGGCGTTAAAATCTGGAATGAGATGATGGGGGCAATGTAATGAGGATGTACTTGGAAGCAGGGATTTTGAGGTTTTGATTACTAGGAAGGAAGATATGCGTGGTTTCCTAGTAATCAAAACAAACGGTGATGCAGGCATTGAAGTCTAAAACTGTTCAAAGAAGATGGGAAGTCGTATCAGGCTTCCAAGAAAGATCGGAAGTTTGCGGCTACTATAATAGTCCCACAGACTTACCTTTGCGATATGATCGTTTTCATGTGTTTTGAAATAGTACTCACATGTTTTGGTATCCATAAGAGCGGTATATTTTGTATAGTCAAAGGTCCCTTTTGCTGTTATGACGACTCCTTTTGGGATGGAGACACAAGAGAGAATCTGAAAGACTGTCATGATAGTTTCGGCCTGACTTTTTGAGGGCTGTATATGTGTTTTGATAAATGATGTACGAACAAAACGATCCGGAGATGTAAATCCACCTGGAAGAGGTGTGCTTCCTGATCCTGTACTAAGTGGTGCTACGGTTACATCGTTCCAATATGCTTTTGGTTGCTGTTCGACAGAAAGGTTACTATAATTTCTTAAATTAGTCATATGCCAGCAAAAGTCGGGGTTATTAGTCATGACTCCTATCGCATTATTGATCATTTTTAGACCAGCCTTTGTTTGTTCGATCACAACGGATCTCCCGCTTCGATCTGTCGCAATCCAGTGCAAGGGATGAACAGTCTGGGTGATAGGATCCTGCTGGCTGATAATACAGATATTTTTTAGCAGTTCTTTCAAGTCAGCGATGGAACCGCATCGTCCTAGTATATAATGCAAAAAATCCAAGCAGCCAATCGCCTTTTTATCTTTCGCCCGTAAATCATAATCCGCGTATCCTTCAAAATACAAAGCCGCAGCAGCGAATCCTCTTTCATTTACACCATCTAAAAGGCTGAATGTATCCTCCTTCTTTTGTCCGATGCACAAAAAACTATAGCAGTCGACATACTTTTTCATAGTAGCACTGCTACACCATTTATAATTTTTCGGTATCACATAAAGTCCAGGCTGAACATCATAAGAAAAATCCAGTGTCCGTCCCAAGAAGTTCTCCCCATCCATCGATTGTACCGTAATAGCAGTACACATAATCAAATCTCCAATACGCATAAAGATCCTATCCTTAATATATGTTTCGAAATCACATATGGTGCTTTAAGCCGTTAACCAAGCCCCATGCCCCGCTTGTCTCCCCATTTTCTCCTTACATTCGTCCGCTAATTCCATTTCCAATAAAATAAACCAGGTCTTTTGGGAATTCGGGGAATGTGGTAGAATAATGGATATAAAAGAAGATTTTGGGAGGTATAGATGCAAAAAATGTTTACTTATGTAGCGCCGGAGCAGGCAGGGGTTCCTTCTGAGGCGATAGAACGATATTTAGATATACTGGATGAGCGAAGCGTAAATATCCACAGCTTTGTGATGATACGTAAAAATCAGGTATTTGCGGAAGGATACTATAAGCCGTTTGGTCCTGATTTTCTACATAGAATGTACTCTGCTGGGAAAAGTTTTGTATCCATTGCGATTGGTATGCTGGAAGAAGAAGGAAAGTTAAAGATCACGGATAAGATCTGCGACTATTTTCCGGATAAAATGCCGGAAGACGGTGTGCATCCATATATAGCGGCTACACGTATTGTAGATATGTTACGAATGGCATCTCCGCATAAGGCAACTACGTATAAACGATATGGAAGCGACGACTGGGTGAAATCATTTTTTGATATTGAACCGGACCATATCCCAGGAACGGTTTTCTGTTATGATACGTCTGCAACACATGTGCTTTCTGCACTGGTAGAGCGATTAAGCGGCATGGAGCTGATGGAATATCTAAGGATGAAATTGCCGGATGAACTCAAGCCGTCTAAGGAAGCCTGCTTTTTAAAAGATCCGATGGGGGTATCCCAGGGCGGATCCGGGCTTATGTGTACAATGCATGATCTTGCGAAGGTTGCTTATCTTTGCTTACAGGGCGGGGAATTTAGCGGGAGACAGTACATTCCGGCAGAGTATTTAAAAGAGGCGACAAAGAAGCAGATGGATACCTTTATGCATCCGGTTGTGGACGAGCAGCAGGGATATGGCTATCAGTTCTGGAGAATGCGAGAAGATGGTTTTGCGATGTTCGGCATGGGCGGCCAGCTTGCCGTATGTTTTCCAAAATTCGATGCTCTTTATGTGACGACTGCGGATACACAAGGGAATCCGGCTGGGGTGCAGGAGTTATATAATGCATTTTATGACACGGTTTATCCGTATCTTGAAAACAGGATAGAATGTGAACCGGGAGAGGCATATGAGCATCTGAAAGAGAGAGTTTCAAATCTTAAGAGAATGCCAATGCCATCTAAAAAGACAGAGGAAATATTGGATAAGTGGAGTCATTTCTGTAATCATATGTATCAAATGGATGAGAATCCGATGGGAATTAATTCCTTTACAATGGATCTTTTCGAGAATGGCGGAACAATCGGAGTCCACCGAAACGGTACCCGGTGTCAGATTCCATTTGGCTTTGATTCCTATACGCAATTTGAGCTTCCGGTAACGGGACAGAAGTGCATGTCATGCGCAGCATTTATGGAAAATGATGCCCTTCGCATTCAGGTGCAGATGATCGATCAGGTATTCGGAAGCCTGAAGGTGCATATTAGATTTACCGAAGATGCGGTGGTAATCCAGCTGAAACGTGCAGGGGAAGGGGTATTCTTGGGATTGGAAGGCATTCTGACCGGGCATAAAGTAAGATAACAGAGCAGTATTATAAAAAGCAATCAATCGAGAGATGGAGAACGATCAAAGTAGGATAGTATCCAAGTGAAGTTATATCTAAGCAGGATACGATCCAGGCAGAGTACTATCAAAAAACAGAGATATCAAAGTAAAATACGATCAAAATAGAATACATTTTGCGGATAGGAGAATGGATATGGAGACAGGGTATCGATTTGGAAGAAACGCATTTCGCACATATGAAGAAGGAATAGAAAGAGAGTGGCTGTTGACAAATGGAATTGGAGGCTTTGCGAACTGTTCCATCATCGGAGCAAATCACCGGATTTTTGCCGGCTATTTGATCGCATCCTTAAATCCTCCGGTTGACCGTTATATGATCTTAAAGAATATACGGGAAATGGTGCGGTTCAAGGAGCAGGAATACGATCTTGCATCCCAGGAGTATCCCGGAGAAATTCGGGAAGGATATCGATATTTGAATTCATTTTCACTCGATATCCTGCCCACATACCGCTATCAGGTCAAGGATGTGACGATTACAAAGACCATTGCCATGGCCTATGGACAAAATAAGACAGCCGTTTGCTATGAGCTAAAGGGTGGCAGAGAAGATGCGACCATCCATCTGATCCCCGAGTTCTCTATCCGCCCATTTGACTCGGTATGTGAAAAAAGTGAGATGTCATATGAGACAGCGGTGGAGAATAAATGGAAAAATGGAACTGCCTGTGGAAATATGTCGTTAAGAAGCGAGAGGCTACCTGGTTATCAGGTGCTTCTTCAGACATCCGAAGGCAGGTTCTATAATCGTGCCAATAAAAAGACTTCCATGGCTACCCCGAATTATCTGGTGGAAGAGGATGAGGTATTCCGGATGGATACCCGTACTGGAAACCGTCATGTAGATTTTGGGGCCACACCCTATGAAATTATCATAAAGCTCAAAAAAGGACAGACAAAATGCATATCCGTTATCTGCTCCTTAGAGTCAGAAGCAAAACCAATCACCTCTTTTCCTTTATGCCGGGAAATGGATGCGTTTGCGATTGCAGACGCTTATAAAAAACGGATGGAGGACCTTATGATGCGTATGCCGGATGAGCCTCTTGCAAAAAAGCTTGCCATAGCAGCGGATGCTTTTATCGTAAAACGTAGAACGACCGGTCTAAAAACAATTCTTGCCGGCTATCCTTGGTTTTCAGACTGGGGAAGGGATACGATGATCGCTCTGCCTGGGCTTACCCTTGCAACAAAACGGTTTGATGATGCAAGAGACATCTTAGCCTCCTTTTCGAAATATATAAGCGAGGGAATGATCCCAAATGTATTTCCAAACAATGCATCCGATGAACCGCAGTATAATACGATTGATGCTTCTTTGTGGTATTTTTATTCGGTAGACAAGTATCTAGATTATGTACAAGACAAAGAGTCAGAACATTTTATAGAAACGCAGATTTATCCAGCCTTAAAAGAAATTATGATGAACTACCAGAATGGCACCCGCTACAATATTCATATGGATGAGGATTACCTGATAACTGGTGGCAATAATTTAGACCAGTTGACCTGGATGGACGTAAGAGTCGGAGATCTCGTAGTCACGCCAAGACATGGAAAGGCAGTGGAGATAAATGCCCTCTGGTATAATGCGCTCTGCGTAATGGAAAAGCTGTCTTCCCGTTTTAAAGAAGATTCCACCATTTATCACGTACTTGCAGAGAACGTAAAGGAATCCTTCTGCAATAAGTTTTGGAATGAAGAAGAAGGCTGCCTTTATGATGTAATAGGAGAAGAGAAAGATAGGAGCATTCGTCCAAATCAAATCTTTGCGGTTTCCCTTCCTTATACCATGCTAAATCCGGATCAGCAGCGTTCCATTGTAGAGGTCGTTTATCAGAATCTCTACACACCATATGGACTATGTAGTCTAAAAAAAGAAGACCCACGTTTTTGTGCCGAATATACCGGGAAGCTTTTAAAACGTGATATGGCATACCATATGGGAACCGCATGGGCATACCTAATGGGCCCATTCATCACCGCTTACTGTAAAGTACATAACAATAAGGAGGCGGCTAAAAAAGAGGCCTATGAAATGATTGCATGCTTTGAAGATCACATGTCTGACGGCTGTATCAATGGTATCGCTGAAATATTCGATGGCAGTTATTCCTGTACCTCTAGGGGCTGCTATACCCAGGCATGGAGTGTCGCTGAAATTCTTCGTGCCTATATAGAAGATGTTCGAAGCTAATTTCCCTGTCAGAAAGAAAAAAGAAAAAAGAAAAAAGAAAAAAGAAACCACGCATTTTTGCGTGGTTTCTTTTTATCCAGAAGGACCAGTTGATAAGCAAAGTCCATTTTCCAATCCGGAATATCGTGCGTTCTACAGTATAAATCGAAACAGCTGAAAAACGATGGAGGTGATGCGGTAGAAGATTGCTTTTGCAGGGGATATCGTAAGTGGCGTTACATCACCATTCGTGCCGTAAGTTCCGTCTGCGTAAACCGGAAGACTCTCCTGTTCCATGCGGAAGAATTCATTTTCAAGAGACTTCGTAAAAGCCTCTCCGTTCACTACCATCATTACTTCCGTATCCAGGTAAACGCTTCGCATATCAAAGTTAAAGGATCCGATAATAGCTAAATCATCATCGATCACCAGAGATTTATTATGCATCGAGTGGCTGCCCTGAAACTCATGGAAATTGGCACCAATGGCAAGCACCTTCTTTCTATTGAAGCGATAGTCGGAGGATGCCATAACATTATCGCCGCCCGCAATGGAGTTTAACAAGATATCAAACTGAGGAACGGAATCAGCAATTTCGGTCAGGTCTGCGTACATATCACGATTTAACACCATATACGGTGTCTGGACATAGACACGTTCATCGGCTTCTTTCATCAGTTCCACAAGGGTATACCAGATATACGGCTGTTTTGTCCAAATATGAGTCGGATTGGTAATCAGCGTGATTTTATTCGTTTCAATCGTTATATTATAGTAGTTCACTTCTGATAATAATTCGGGGCGTTCCATTAACATGGTCTGGTAAATGCTTCGCAGTTCTTCTTCCGATGCCTTTACCTTACCTTTTTTGCCTGAAGGTACTTTATTAAATACAGTTTCTGAGTATTTGCAGTCCCATAGGGATTCAAAATAGGAGATTGTATCGGAAATGGAGCTGCTTTTCGTTTTATCCGTGCCTGTTTTGGTATTGTATACGAAGATATCCCGATCATAGCTCAGTACCTTGGTATTGTAGTTGCCTAAGAAATAGTTTGAGGTATTTCTGCCTCCAAGAATCAGACAGGTATCATCGACAATGAGAAACTTATCATGAAGACGGCCATTAGCAGTCCATGGTTCCAGGAAATTTATCATATTATAATAGCGAATCTCGATATTCGGATGAGTTCCGAGCACGTAGTACATCGGATCATTTTTCATATCCATCCATCCGGAAAGACCATCTACAAGAATCTGTACGTTAACACCACGATCGGCTGCCTCAAGCACGGTTGAGAAGATTTCCTTGCAGCTAAGATCCCGCTTTAAGGAAAAGGAAGATAGGATAATTCGTTCCTTTGCCTGACTTACCATCTGAATTCTTAAATTCAGCGCATCTACGCTGTCATCGATTACTGCAGCTCGGTCAACACCAACGGTATCGCTGTAGAATTGATCGGTGGAGAATCGCTCTTTAAATGCATCATCCACATCCGGTGAGCCTGCAAACGGAAGCAATCCTGTCACAATGAGATATATCAAATATCCTAGCAGAACTCTTCTGGTCCATTTTAAAAACTTTCGTATCAATTTAAAACCCACCTTTTTGATATATTTAACAATCATTATAGCGTAGCGCTGATTTTAATACAAGAGCCTCCATAAAAAGCAACACACATCCTAAACGGCATACGCCATAGGATGTGTGGGACCCCCGTATAATGATATTGTGCAAAGGATAATTATACAAATTTCTGGTCCTTTTTCAATAAACAAACTCTTAAGAAATTCTTAAATGCTTGGGGGGATATATGTAACAGAAGAAGTACCAGGTAAAATAAGAAGCCCAGGTAAAATAAGAAGCCCAGAGAAGAGAGAAAAAGAGGACGAACGAGGCGGGGAGGGTTAGGAGCCGTATGTTCCGGGATGTCCGGCTCATATGACTCCTAGTCTCTTCTACCTCATTCATCTCATTTCTCTTACTTCGCTGGGCTTAATAAAGAAATCACGATTACTCTACAGTAACAGATTTTGCAAGGTTACGTGGCTGGTCAACGTCCAGGCCACGAAGGGATGCGGTGTGGTAGGCAATCATCTGGAGGATGACTGCAGCTGAGAATGGGGCAAAGATATCATCAGTTCTTGGGATATCGATGCGGAAATCACAAAGAGTAGGCTCGATCACAGCATCTTTTGTTGTAACACAGATAACAAAAGCACCTCTTGCGCGAACTTCTTTCACGTTGGAAAGAGTCTTAGAAAGAACGTGTGACTGTGTTGCAAGCGCGATAACCGGTGTACCGTCTGTGATTAAGGAAAGAGTACCATGCTTTAATTCGCCGGCAGCATATGCTTCCGAGTGAATATAGGTGATTTCCTTTAATTTAATGGAACCTTCCCAGGTAAGAGCATAGTCAAGGCTTCTTCCAATAAAGAATAAGTTCTCGGCTTTTACAAGGTGATGGCTGATTGCTTCAACGTCATCTTCCTGTTTTAGGACTTCTTCAATGGAAGGAATTACATCGAGAAGACCTTCCATATAGTCAGAACATTCTTTTGCTGTGATTTTACCTAATACATAAGCAAAACGGAATGCGATCATATAGAAAGCGGAAAGCTGAGCGGTGTAAGCTTTTGTGCTGGCAACTGCGATTTCAGGGCCGGCATGAGTATAGAATACATAATCGCTTTCCCTTGCGATGGAAGAACCTTTCACGTTTACGATCGATAAGGTTCTGGCACCATTTTCACGAGCAAGACGAAGAGCGGCTAAAGTATCCGCTGTTTCGCCGGACTGGGAAACGGTGATAACAAGAGTATTCTCATCTAAGATCGGGTCTTCGTAACGGAATTCGGAAGCGATATCAACCGTAACCGGCTTACGAAGAAGACGTTCAAATAAGATCTTGCCCATCATTCCGGCATGCATAGCAGTACCGCATGCAGTGATGATAATGCGGCTTACATCTTTAAATAAGCTGTCAGGGATGTTATCCGCTGTAAAGTCAGGCAGAGATAATCCACCTAATTCGGAACCTTCTGCATGTTTTACAATACGAGGCATAATCGTTCTTCTTAATGCTTCCGGTTGTTCATGGATTTCTTTTGCCATAAAGTGCTTGTAACCATTCTTCTGAGCAGCAGTAGTATCCCATGTTACAGTCATGATTTCAGGATTTACGATGTTTCCTTCAAAATCAGTCACAATAATCGCGTCCTTTGTCATTTTTGCGATATGGAATTCCGGAAGAACAAAGTAGTCCTTGGAATAGCGAAGAAGCGCTACCATATCGGAAGCGATCACGCTGCCTTCATCGGTGTGAGTCGCAACAAGCGGACTTCCCTTACGGATACAGTAAATCACTTCTGGCTGATCATCAAACATAATACAGAAGCCATAAGCACCTTCTAAATGGTTGCATGCTTCTTTGATTGCCGCATAGGCATCGCCTGTATAAAGGCTGTCGAGTAAAAGGGCAGCAATTTCGGTATCTGTCTCAGAAACTGGGAAACGGCCTCCTTTTGCTAGTTCTTCTGCAAGTTCATGATAATTCTCAATAATACCATTGTGAATTAATGTTACTTTGCCGTATCTGTGAGGATGCGCATTTACTTCTGTTACACCGCCATGGGTAGCCCATCTGGTGTGTCCGATTCCGCAGGAAGAAGTAAAATCAGCAGGAACTTTTGCATGCAGGGAAGAAACCTTTCCAACCTCTTTGATGATTTCTACTTTGCCATCTCTTAAGCATGCGATTCCGGCGCTGTCATAACCGCGATATTCTAATTCGCTCAAGCCCTGAAGAAGCACCTCCGCTGAATTTAAATAACCGGTGAATCCAATAATTCCACACATAATGAATCTCCTTTTTCATATAAAATTTTCAATGTCCTTTGACACATTATGTTTGATCATACCGTATTTGTTAAGCAGTTGCCTGCTCTTTTTGCCGGTACATACACGTTCAAACCACATGAGAGAGCATCCGCCGAAATTTCGATAACTCTCTACCTCGTTACCCTTCAAATTGTCCGCCCATTGAAGGGACATGGCGCTAGTTTTATTCTAAAAAAGAAAAGCACTTCTGCTTAAAAAAAAGTACCATGGGCTGGCACTATGCCTATCATATCACTCCAATTTGGGTGTGTCAATTTCTACTTCACAAAAAATGAAAAAAGAAAGAGGTTTTTTTGATAGGATATTCTATTATATGAGAACGAGACCAAAAAGTTCCAAAAAGTAAGGGATATGTCCAAATATGGGAATAGGGCATCCTATTGAGGAGGCCCTATTCCCATACCTAAAATTCATTTATTCATTCTTATGTATATCCTTATTTCTGAAACAGTTTAATACCAGAAAGGATAGTTATAATACTAAGCAAAGCTAATCTGATCCAATCCATATAAAGCCAGAATTCTCCTTGGTATACAACGGATGGAGAAGTCCCATATTCATCCGCATAAAGTCCCATATTCCAAAACAATTTCATTGAAATGACCAAGGCCATCACGCTCAAAATAAATAGTATGCCAGAAATTATTTTCTTTTTCACTTTTGTTCTCCTATTAAGTATTTATTGTTCAACAGCAATATAGCATGTCTCTAAAAAAAAATGTAAATAATTTCATAATTTTAAAAATGATGGTTACTGCTAGAAGAAATGAAGTATCATCCAATTATATCTAGTAGTATATCGCTTCCCTATATTTCACCAAACAAAAGGGAGATTGAGGGCAAAAGAATGGTATGGGCACCGCTGTGTGCCAAAATGATTGCCTAAATGGTTATTTCGCCTGCATAGCTGGTGGCGAAGATTTCGCGGATATGGGAGAGGTTGCTTGTCTGGCCAAGCGCCCAGATCAGTTTGGTAACAGCTGCTTCGGTTGTCATATCGTAAGCCTGAATAACACCTTGCTTTAGTGCAAGCTGTCCGGTCTGATAAATAGATAGATCGCTTCGTTCATACAGACACTGGCTTGAAATAACAATCGGAATGCCACGTTCAATCACTTTTTCCAGTTTGGAGATTAAGTCACGGTGGATAAAATGAAGTCCCCCTGCACCAAACGCCTCAATTACGATTCCCTTGTAATTGAGACCAACCAGCATATCAAAAATCTTAGGGTTCAGCCCCGGTGTAAGCTTAATTAGGAAAACGTCCGAGCAAAGCTTATTTAAATACATTGGCTCTCCGGTCTTTTCCGGAATAGCAGGGTGATTTATATTTAAGCCTGTGGAGTCAATGGTTGCAATGTAAGGATAATTCACGCTTTCAAATGCATCGAATCCGGTAGTGCGGATCTTAACTGCACGACATCCGAGGATGATTTTACGATTGAAGGCAAGATAGATGCCACCAATTCCAGAAGAAGCCATCGCGAATGCATAGCGAAGGTTATCAACCGCATCTGTTAACGGATGGGCAAGAGGCAGCTGAGAGCCGGTTATGACAACCGGAATCGGAATGTTTTGTAGGATAAATGTAAGCACAGATGCAGTGTAAGCCATTGTATCCGTACCGTGTGTAATTACGATCCCGTCAAACTGTTTGTAATTTTCATGAATATGTCCTGCAATAATCACCCATTCTTCCGGCTGGATATTGGAAGAGTCTAAGTGCAGAATGTCTTTTACGGAAATGTCGTAGTTATCCGTAATCCCGGAAAGGTGGGAGGCAAGGCCGGAGCCATTTAAACCAGGAACAAGGCCTTCAGAAGAGGAAAGAGAAGCAATTGTCCCACCGGTCGTTAGTAATAAGATTTTCTTTTTCTGATTCATCATTTCATCAACCCTTATGTGCATTTTTATGCGAATATGGAAATGGCAAGCGATAAGTTTAGCTGCTCACTGTTTCCGTTTGTCCTTCTATGTTTTCGTAGTTAACTATATTCGAAAACGTCGAAATTTGCAATGGAAATTTTCGCTGTGTCATAATAAAAAGAATAATGGAGATTTTGATAGAGTTTTGCTGAAAAAGTAATTACGAAAGCAGGAGAAATCGGTCGTACTCTGTTGACTAAGAAAGAAAGAGCGCATACCATAAAAAATGAATTACAAAATATGGAATAAATGAATGGGGGGAATAAGCAATGAGACAGACAAAAAAAGTGGGGAAAGTGCTGCTTACAATGTTTCTTTGTATCAGCATCTTCCTTTTAAATGGATGTGCTCACAGCAAGGAGGCAGTTGCAGCTTTAGCACAAGGAGAGCACACCGAACAGGAAAGTGACCTTATATCAGAAGAGAGCGCAGAGATACCCGGTGAAGGACAAGCAGGAGATGGAGCATCGGAAGCACCATCAGAGGAGAATATAGGAAAGGGAGAGTCCGGAACATCCGGTGAAGGAGAAGCAGGAGAAAACTCATCGGAAGCATTTTCAGAGAAAGATTCAAAAGAAGGTTCATCTGAAACACCGACAGAAGGAGAGTCCCAGGAAAGCGCATCAGAAGATAATGAAAATGACGATGCCATCACCTTAGAGCACCAGGAAGAGAATTTTACCCATCTTGCTACCGTGCATCTAGTAGCCGCAGGAGATGATCTGCTTCATGAAACCGTAATAAACGGAGGGCTTAAGGAGGATGGAACCTATGATTATTCCTGTTTCTTCTCTAACCTTTTAGATGTGTTTGAAAATGCGGATATTGCGGCAATCAATCAGGAGACGATTATGGGAGGAGCCGAAAAGGGATACAGCGGCTATCCACGATTCAACTCTCCGGATGCAATCGCAGAAGCAATCTATAAGGCGGGATTTGACGTAGTTTTGCAGGCAAACAATCATACGCTTGATATGGGCATATCAGGTCTTACCCATGCAATATCGGTATGGAAGCAGTATCCGTCTATCACACTTTTAGGTGTGAATGAGACAAAAGAGCAGTATGAACGAATTCAGACGGTGACACGTAATGGCATCACGATCGCGATGCTAAGCTATACATATGGATTTAATGGAAATATTCTTCCGTCAAAAGATTATTATATGGCGAATACTTTAAACCGGGACAAGATGAAGGAAGACATCAAGAAGGCAAAAGAATTATCCGACTTCGTGATCGTGTTCCCTCACTGGGGAACGGAGTATGTATATGAACCGGATTCCTCCGAGAAAAGTCTGGCGCAGTTTTTTGCGGACCAGGGAGTGGATCTTGTGATCGGCGGCCACCCGCATGTGCTTCAGACGGCGGAATGGCTAACCGGTGAGAATGGAAATCAGACATTCGTGTACTATTCTTTGGGAAATTATATTTCTTCGATGAATTATACGGACCGAATGCTCGGCGGCCTTGCGGATGTAGTCATTGCAAAGGACGGAGAGAAGACCTATCTGGAGTCGGTTCATATTATTCCGATTGTAACCCATTATGAAAGAGGAGTGGAAAGCAATTTCGGTGTGTACAGGCTTAGTGACTATACTGAGGAAATGGCAAAGAAGCACTATATTTACGGCACTTCGCGGGGATCGGACTTCTCTGTTTCAAAGATGTGGGAACTGACCAATCAGATTGTAGGAGAATGGGTCGAGTAAAGAATGTGAAAAAGCTGACGAGTAAAGAAAAGACGAGATGGGAAAAAATAAGTCATAAGGTTTAATATCCCTGTTTTTTCTTGCTTTGCCGGCTTTTTTGCTATTTGCAGTCATTGTAGATATATTTGAAATAATTCGGTGTAAACTTCCAGTATATATACAATTTATGTAAAAAGTATGTAAGTTTGTCAAATTGATAACATTATATGATAAAAAATTAACGAGCGTTGACAATATTTTAACTATTGTTGAAATTTGCTGTAAATTCGCTATAATGAAGACCAAGGCTATCGATACATGTTACATAATTGAGAGGAGAATGTTTATGGCAATCCATGTAGTGAATGAAGCGAAACGCTGTTTAAATTGTAAGAAACCATTATGTCGTACGGGATGTCCAATCAATACCCCGATCCCAATGATGATCCAGGAGTTCTTAAATGGACAAATCGGAGAAGCAGGAGAGATGGTGTTTGAGAATAACCCATTATCTATCGTGTGTTCTTTAGTATGCGACCATGAGAAGCAGTGTGAAGGACATTGCATCCTTGGAAAGAAGGGTGCACCGGTTCATATCAGCAGTATCGAAAATTATATTTCAAGTGCCTACTTTGATCAGATGAAGATAAAAAAGGAAGAACGGAAGAATAAGCGAGTTGCGGTAGTTGGATCCGGCCCAGCAGGAATTACGATATCCATCATTTTAGCAATGCGCGGTTATAGCGTAACGATATTCGAAACAAGAGAGAAAATCGGAGGGGTTCTTCGTTATGGAATCCCAGCATTCCGTCTGCCAAAGAGCATATTGGATAATTATAAACAGAAGATGTTAGAGTTAGGAATCCGTTTCCGTCCGAATACGACGATTGGCGGAGCAATTGGAATTGATGATTTATTCCGTGACGGCTATCTGTCTGTTTTCGTTGGGACAGGCGTATGGCGCCCAAATACTCTAAAGATTAAGGGCGAGACGTTAGGAAATGTACACTATGCGATTGATTATCTGGTGAATCCGGATTCCTTCGAGCTTGGTGAATCTCTAGCAATCATTGGTGCCGGAAACTCTGCAATGGATGTGGCAAGAACTGCAATCCGTAAAGGGGTGCGTGAAGTAACCGTATATTCCCACAGCGATACGATCAAGGCAAGTCCGCTTGAAGTGGAATATGCAAAGGTTGACGGCGTACGTTTTGAATTAAACAAAGCGCCGGTTGAATTAACAGAAGATGGTCCAATTCTTAAGAATGTAACATGGAATGAGAATGATGAGATGATCGACGAGGAAGGCAGTGCTCATTTGTATCCGGCAGCATCCACAATCATTGCAATCAGCCAGGGACCGAAAGACAAGATCGTTTCTAAGACAAAAGGCATCAAGGTCAATGACAGAGGCCTGATTGTGACAAATGAATGCGGTGAGACATCCCGTCCTGGAATCTTTGCTTCCGGAGATGTGGTAAATGGAGCAAAAACCGTAGTAGAAGCCGTTCATTATTCCAAACTTGTTGCGGATGCAATGGACGAATATATGAGCAGTTTATAAAAAGCTGCCGTCTTTATTAGGGTAATACCATCTGGTACTATCGTGATAGGACGGCAGTTTTTTTGTTGCTTGAAACGTATGAGGAATTTAGAAGATTATTCAATTTTACAAAATAAGGAAATGAAATGATTGACGCTTGTGGGTGGTAATGATATAATGCAATAAATTAAAGTGGTGTAGTGTTAAAAGGGGGGCGATTTACCGGATATTCGTACTTCGGTACGAATATTTTTTTACTCACAGGTATAGATTTAACAATAGGCAAGTAATGTAATGGGATGTTTGATGAGAAAATGCAGTAATAAGGAGGATATGATATGAGCAGAGTGTATAACTTTTCGGCAGGTCCTGCCGTATTGCCCGAGGAAGTGTTAAAAGAAGCAGCAGATGAGATGTTAGATTATAATGGCACCGGCATGTCGGTTATGGAGATGAGCCACCGGTCAAAGGCATACGAAGAGATTATCAATACGGCAGAGAAAGACATTCGGGAACTGATGAATATTCCGGATAATTATAAGGTACTGTTTTTGCAGGGCGGCGCTTCTTCTCAGTTTGCAATGATTCCAATGAATCTGATGAAAAATAAGGTTGCAGACTTTATCATTACCGGCCAATGGGCAAAGAAGGCATATAAAGAAGCTTGTATTTATGGAAAAGCTAATATCCTTGCAAGCTCGGAAGATAAGATATTTACCTATATCCCAGACTGCTCCGATCTTCCGGTAAGTGAAGATGCCGATTATGTATACATATGTGAGAACAACACCATTTACGGAACGAAATATAAGACACTTCCGAATACAAAGGGAAAGACTTTAGTAGCGGATGTTTCCTCCTGCTTTTTATCAGAACCGGTAGACGTGACCAAGTACGGCATTATCTATGGCGGTGTGCAGAAGAATGTGGGGCCTGCCGGCGTAACAATTGTAATTATTCGTGAGGACTTGATCACCGAGGATACGCTTCCTGGCACCCCTACCATGTTTAAGTATAAAATTCATGCAGACAATAAGTCTCTTTATAATACGCCGCCGGCATATGGAATTTATATCTGTGGCAAAGTATTCAAATGGCTGAAGGCTATGGGCGGATTATCCGTGATGAAAGAGAAAAATGAGAAAAAGGCAAAGATCCTTTATGATTATTTAGATCAGAGCAAGCTATTTACAGGAACCGTTGTAAAAGAAGACCGTTCCATCATGAATGTTCCATTTGTGACCGGCAATGCAGATCTGGATGCTAAGTTTGTAAAAGAAGCAAAGGCAGCAGGATTTGAGAATTTAAAAGGACATCGTACGGTAGGCGGTATGCGCGCAAGCATTTACAATGCAATGCCAGAAGAAGGTGTTGTGAAACTGGTGGAATTTATGAAGAAATTTGAAATGGAGAATCTGAAATAAAAAATCTGAAATAGAAAATTTTTAGTAGGGAATCTCGCAGAAAAGAAGAAAATCAGATTTTTAAGAACAGGATGCTTGTCGAGTAAGGGTTAACATAGAAAGGAAGAGCAGAAAAACAGTAGTGAAGGCTGTTAAAGAAGGAGAATGTCTATGATAAAGTATAATTGCTTAAACCCGATTGCAAAGGTCGGCCTTTCCTTATTTACGGATCAGTATGAGAAAGAGGACGATATAAAGAATGCCGATGCAGTGTTAGTAAGAAGCGCCTCCATGCATGAGATGGAGCTTCCGGATCAGTTAAAGGCAGTTGCAAGAGCAGGTGCCGGAGTCAACAATATTCCGCTTGATGCCTGTGCAGAAAAGGGAATTGTGGTATTCAATACGCCAGGGGCCAATGCGAACGGCGTAAAGGAGTTAGTGATCGCAGGGCTTTTACTAGCATCCCGTGATATTGTGGGCGGCGTAAACTGGGTGCAGGAGATCAAGGATGAGGAAACCGTTGCAAAGCTTGTAGAAAAAGGAAAGAAAAAATTCGCAGGAAGAGAGATCCAGGGAAAGAAACTTGGCGTGATCGGACTTGGAGCAATCGGTGTTCTTGTAGCGAATGCGGCAAATCGCCTCGGTATGCAGGTATATGGATGCGATCCATATATATCCGTAGAGCATGCATGGAATCTGTCCCGTGATATTAAGGCGGTAAAGACAAATGATGAGATTTATAAAGAGTGTGACTACATAACCATTCATGTGCCGTTAGTAGACAGCACAAAGAAGATGATCAATGCGGATACGATCGCAAAGATGAAAGACGGAGTTGTGATTCTAAACTTCGCAAGGGATCTTTTGGTGGATGATGAGGCAATGGAAGCTGCGCTTGCATCCGGCAAGGTAGCCAAATATGTGACCGATTTCCCGAATGCAAAGACGGCAGGCATGAAGGGCGTCATTGCAATCCCGCATCTTGGAGCGAGCACCGAGGAATCCGAAGATAACTGTGCGGTAATGGCAGTAAAGGAAGTAAAGGATTATTTAGAGAATGGAAACATCACCAATTCTGTGAATTATCCGGCGTTAGATGCAGGGGTATGCCAGTCCGCAGTGCGTGTGGCAATTAACCATAAGAATATCCCGAATATGTTAGCGCAGTTTACCAAAGTATTCTCTGATGATAATATCAATATTGAGAATATGGTCAATAAGAGCAGAGGCGAATATGCGTATACGGTAATTGATATCAAGGATAAGCCGGAGGAGGATTTTAAGACGGAATTGGAATCCATTGACGGAGTGTTAAAAGTAAGGATTATTTAGCCTTTTTATTACCAGAATTAATGAGATGGATAAGGGGTTCTAATAGGTGAAAAAAACATTGAAATCATTAGTAGAATTAATTTGTAATTGCCTGGGGAATCATGTATAATGCTCATAAACTTTTGGGAAGAAAGGATCAGGAACATGCAGTTATTGAAAGACAGAATCATAAAGGATGGCAATGTAAAGCCAGGCAATGTATTGAAGGTAGACAGCTTTTTAAATCATCAGATGGACATTGAATTATTTAATGAGATCGGAAAAGAATTCAAACGCTTATTTGCTGATTTAAATATTACAAAGATCCTGACGATTGAAGCTTCCGGTATCGGAATCGCCTGCATCGTGGCACAGTATTTCAATGTGCCGGTTGTATTTGCAAAAAAGGCACAGAGCATCAATATCGATGGGGAAGTATATTCTACTAAGATTGAGTCATTTACACATAAGAAAACGTATGATGTTATCGTATCCAAGCGTTTCCTGAATAAAGATGACAGGGTGCTGATTATTGATGATTTCCTTGCCAATGGATGCGCTTTAGTAGGACTGATTGATTTAGTCGTAAGCGCAGGAGCAAGTGTCGAAGGAATCGGCATCGTGATTGAGAAAGGCTTCCAGTCTGGCGGAGAGATTATCCGTGAGATGGGAATCCGTTTGGAATCCCTGGCGATCGTAGAAAGCATGAATGCAGAGGATGGAACTGTTGTATTCAGAGAAGATGCAAGGTAATGCAAGACTAATTTTGGTATTTTGTAGAAAAAGAAGGAAAATCTCGTTGCATTCATAAAAATATTAAGGTAAACTGAATAGGAATGGTAATAGAAGTAAAAACGGTGCTGCATGATAAGAGTGTATCACCGTTTTTTCTTGCCTTGAAGGAATAGGTTTAAAGGCTTTTCGTTACCGAAATCGGCTTAGTGTACTTAAAGGTTCTTCACATCTATGTGAAGGGGCATAACAAAACAGATAAAAGTTTGGGAGGCGATTTTATCAAAAGAATATTAAGTTACTTAAAACCATACCGTGCAGGGATGCTTGTGGGACTCATGATAAAGATCATGGGGACATTTGCGGACTTAGGACTTCCAAGGGTATTAGCCTATATCTTAGATCATGTCATACCAAAAGGAAGGGTAGAACTGATCGGATTGTGGGGCGGCGTGATGGTGGCTCTTGCGATTATGGCAAGGCAGTTTAATATCCGGGCTAACCGGATGGCATCAAAGGTGGCAAGGGATACGGTACAGTGCATTCGACATGATCTGTTTGCAAAGATCAATGATCTGTCTGGTGCCAATGTAGATGAACTGACAGTTCCATCCCTGATTTCCAGAATGACATCGGATACCTATAATATCCATCATATGATTGGTATGATGCAGCGCCTGGGGGTAAGGGCACCGATCATCTTAATCGGCGGCATCATCATTACCGCTACCTTAGAACCGGTGCTTACGTTAGTGCTTGTGGCAGTGCTTCCACTGCTGGCATTTGGCGTATACCAGATATCAAAGCATGGCATTCCGCTATTTTCAAAGGTGCAGCAGTCGGCCGATAAGATGGTGCAGGTCGTACGGGAAAGTATTTCCGGGATTCGAGTGATTAAAGCACTTTCCAAAACGGAGTATGAGAAGGAGCGTTTCAGAAAGATAAACGAGGAACTGGTGAAGAAAGATATCCGGGCAAACAGCATTATGGCATTATCGAGCCCGATGATGAATCTTTTGTTAAATGCAGGGCTGACGCTTGTTGTTGTTGCAGGTGCATTCCGTGTGAATTCGGGAGCATGCGCGCCGGGGACCATTGTTGCATTTTTATCTTATTTTACCATGATTTTAAATGCAATGATTACGATCACAAGAATCTTTGTCATGTATTCGAAAGCAAGTGCCAGCGCGGATCGAATTACAGAAGTACTGGAATATGAAAGTGATTTAAAGGTACTAGAAGACCGTTATGCGGCAGAGCTTTCGGCCTGTGAAGGGAAAGAAAAGTATAAGATTGAATTTGAGGATGTGTCTTTTGCCTATCCAGTTTCAAAAAATGAGGGAAGTGAGGATGAGAACAAGAACTGCCTAGAGCACATTTCCTTTGCGATACGGGAAGGGGAAAGTTTAGGCATTATTGGATCCACCGGAAGTGGAAAATCAACTATAGTAAATTTGATGATGCGATTTTATGATGCGACAAAAGGAATGGTTAAGATTGATGGAAAGGACATCCGTTCCTACTGCCTTCAGGATTTAAGAAGCAAGTTTGGGGCTGCGTTCCAAAACGACGTCATCTTCAATGACACCATCTTTGAGAATATCAGTTTCGGAAGAGACTTGTCGAAGGAGAGCGTTGAACAGGGGGCAAAGGATGCCTGTGCGGATGGCTATATAAGAGAGAAAGAGGAAGGATATGAACATGTGGCGGCTATTAAAGGAGCAAACTTAAGCGGCGGCCAGAAGCAGCGTCTGTTGATCGCAAGAGCGCTTGCCAATCATCCGGAAATTCTTGTGTTAGATGATTCCTCCTCTGCACTTGATTATAAGACAGATGCGATGCTAAGACAGGCGATCCGGAAGAATTATGACGATGCCACGATTGTGATGATCGCACAGAGAATCAGTTCTGTCATGTATATGGATCACATTCTTGTATTAGAGGATGGGGAGATGATCGGATACGGAACACATGAGGAATTAATGGATTCCTGTGAGGTGTACAAAGAGATTTATGAGTCCCAGATGGGAAATGGCATAACAGCTTAAGAAAGGAGGAAATTATGGCAAAAAAAGCAGGAAGCAGTTTAAAGATGCAGGAGAAACCCAAAGATGTGAACGGTGTATTAAAAGGGCTGTGGGGATATCTGAAACGTTATCTGAATATGTTAGTCGCAGCGATCATTCTTGCTATCACCGGCAACCTCCTTTCTCTTGTGGGACCGATGTTATCCGGAAAAGCGGTGAATGAAATCGCAGCAGGAAAGGGAAATGTAAACTTTGAGGCAGTATTTCGGTATGCAGGCATGATGATCGCCTTCTATATCATTTCCTCGCTTTTCTCTTATGGGCTGTCCATTCTGATGTTAAATATCAGCCAGAGAATCGCAAAGCAGATGCGAAATGATGTATTTGGAAAGTTAATGGAATTGCCGGTCGGTTATTTTGATCAAAACCTTTCGGGTGATATCATCAGTCGAATCTCCTACGATATCGATGTGATCAACACCTCTCTTTCCAATGATATCGTGCAGATCTTCGCAAGCATTATCACAGTAATAGGATCCTTTGTAATGATGGTTTACATTTCACCGCTATTAGTGCTTGTCATGCTGATCACGATTCCAATGTCGATTCTTTATACAAAGTATATGGCAGGGAAGATAAGGCCGCTTTACCGCAAACGTTCTTTAAAGTACGGCGAGATGAATGGTTTTGTGGAGGAAATGGTGACTGGTCAGAAGACAATCAAGGCGTATGCCAGAGAAGCGGTTACAATCTCAAAGTTTGATAAGATCAATGAAGAGGCAGTGGATGCGTTTTATGAAGCGGATTATTTCGGAAGCATGGTGGGACCGACCATAAATTTTATCAATAATATCTCCCTGACACTTGTAACCGTATTTGGTGCCGCACTGTATTTGTTTCAGTATCTGACACTTGGGGATATCTCTTCGTTTGTTTTATACTCCAGAAAATTTTCCGGACCGATCAATGAGGCGGCGAATATCGTATCCGAACTTCAGTCTGCTCTTGCCGCAGCGGAACGAGTATTCCGTGTGCTTGGGGAAGAGGAGGAAGTGAAGGATATCTATGGAGCCAAGGAACTGATGGATGTATCCGGCGATGTAAAGTTAACACATGTGGCATTCGGATATACCAAGGAGAGGATGATCTTAAAGGATTTATCCCTTCATGCGAAAAAAGGGAGCCTGACTGCCATTGTGGGACCGACCGGAGCGGGAAAGACAACGATCATCAATCTTTTAATGCGTTTTTATGATGTGGATAAGGGAAATATCTATGTAGATGAAACAGAGACAAGACAGATTACAAGAAAGAGTCTTCGAAGGGCATACGCGATGGTATTGCAGGACACGTGGGTATTCGGAGGCACAATCTTTGATAATATCGCCTACGGAAAAGAGGATGCCACGATGGAAGAGGTGGTGGCTGCCGCAAAGGCTGCAAGGATTCACTCTTATATCAAACGGCTGCCAAATGGCTACCATACGATTTTAAATGAAGACGGCTTAAATATCTCAAAAGGTCAGAAACAGTTACTGACAATCGCCAGAGCGATGTTATTAGATGCAAAGATGTTAATTTTGGATGAGGCGACTTCAAATGTGGATACGAGAACGGAGATCCAGATCCAGAAGGCTATGCGAAATTTAATGAAAGACAAAACTTGCTTTGTGATTGCCCACCGTCTCTCTACTATCCAGAATGCGGACCATATCCTCGTAGTCCAAAATGGCGACATCGTCGAACAAGGCACCCACACCACCCTTATGCAGGCCCACGGCCCGTACTACCGGATGTATGCCTCCCAGTTTGAGTAGCCATTAGATTTGGGGGAGGGTTTAAAGCACCCATCGGGTGCGTGCGTCAATATCATTCCAATGTTCGGACGCGGGCCCGGACAGAAAGGGGCAGGATTCTTCGACTATCAGACAGCAAAATCGGCTGTCTGCTATTCAAAGAATCCTGCCCCTTTCTGTTCGTCCCGAGCCGGACATTCGGAATGATATTGCCGCACGCACCCGATGGGCGCTTTAAACCCTCACAATGCGTCTCTGCGAGACGCATTGTGAGGCAATACAGACGGTTAGGACGACGGCGGGTGCAGTGAGTGGCCGGAGTCTTCGCCTATCAGACAGTGTATTCCTGTCTGATAGGCGAAGACTCCGGCTATTTTTGTCCGAGCTTGCATCTGAACATTCGGATTCCTATGGCCCCGAACAATGGGAGGCCGGGGCATGGCATTTCCTTGATTTACAACTATTGCCAATTAGTGTGTGTTATGGTATAATTTACAGAAAATGTAAAAGGGTAGGCGGAAGTGCAAAATAGAGTGGAAAGTTATCTCTTTTTGGCGAGTTTTCGTTGAAGCTTCTTGGATAAAACTGGAGTGGATGGCTTTTGAGGGCGTGGTTTTCTCGCCTGCTTTTTTGCAATAAAGATCTGGTAGCCATCGATTTCTTTAATGGTTACACCGCCGAATACGGAAATGATTTTGTTTTTATACCAGTCACGTCTTTTCGTGACCATGTAAAGAGTGCCGCCCGGTGCTAATTTGCGGTAGCCTTCTTCGATAAAATGCTTTGGAACGGAAAAGTCCGCATGATAAGGAGGATTGCTTAGAATCATAGTGAAGCCTTCTTCGGTAATTTCTCTAAGGCCGTCACTTTTTAAGATGGTAAGGCCATCGGCTACTTTATTTAAAGCGGCATTCTCGTTAGAAAGGGAAACGGCATTATCCGAGATATCGCACATGAATATATGTTCCGGGGCAAGGGATTTGGCTGCCAGAATGCCGACAACACCATAGCCGCATCCAAGGTCGAGTACTTTGTCCCCTTCTTTAAAGTCTACAAGGCTTAGCATGGCGAGGGTACCGGTATCGATGGCATTTGGAGAAAAGGCCTCATCATTTGTATGGAATTGAAGCGGAATATTTTTAATGGTTGTATGTATCATAAGTTTGTCCTTTCAAGGTTATCATGACTTTTAATATAGCACGAACGGTAGGAAATGGAAAACACTTTTTATGGAATGAATTGTTATTATGTGCAGAAAAAATACAGGAAATGTTGAAAGTTATAAAATGATTATGAATTCTGGAAGGCAGTATTTAAAAAATAGCAGGGAGATGCTATAATATTGATAAGCTGGAGGCTAATATGGGAGAGTTATTTTTTTTGAAACCTGTTTTAAAAGAAATGATTTGGGGAGGAAGTCGCTTAAAGACCGATTTTTCTTATGATATACCAAGCGACCATACCGGCGAGTGCTGGGCAGTTAGTGCCCATAAAAATGGTGATTGCGAGATCGCAGACGGAATGTTTAAAGGTCAGAAGCTAAGCCAGATATTTAAAGATCATAAAGAGTTTTTTGGCAATATCAAGATGGATGTATTTCCTCTGCTAATTAAGATAATTGATGCCAAGCAGGATTTAAGCATTCAGGTTCATCCGGATGATGCTTATGCTAAAATTCATGAAAATGGCGCTCTGGGAAAGACCGAGTGCTGGGATATCCTTGACTGTGATCAGGATGCTAAAATCGTGATCGGGCATAATGCAAAGACGAAAGAAGAGTTAGAAGAAATGATTGCGAATAATGAGTGGGGAAGATTAATCCGCGAAATCCCAATCAAGAAAGGAGACTTCTTTCAGATCGAACCGGGAACGGTCCATGCCATTAAAGGTGGGACATTGATTCTTGAAACACAGCAATCCAGTGATGTTACATATCGTCTTTATGATTATAATCGGATGCAGAACGGAAAGCCACGTGAACTGCATATTAAAAAGAGTCTGGATGTAATACGGTGTCCGTACACCGCCAGAAAACAGCCACAGGTGATAAGGCCTTATCAGGATGCGCTAGTGGAGGAATTAGTGACCTGCCCATACTATTCCGTCAATAAGATTGAAGTGTCAGGAAAAGCGGATTTCAAGCAGGATAAACCATTTACCATTATGACAGTAGTGAATGGGGATGGCGAGATTGACGGAAGGAAGATTAAAAAGGGGGATAATTTCATTATTCCCAGCGGGTATGGAAAGTATGAGCTTAAGGGGGACTTAAGCGTGATTTCTTCTTATGTGCCGCAGCTTGTGTAAAATAGGATAAGCCTGTGCATATACTTAAGCTATTAATAGGAGGATAATATGGGTAATTTATTTAACTTGGACAATGGATTCTTTTCTTTTATGGGGAAAGTCTGGGACATTATTGTACTTAATCTTATCTGGCTTATCTGCTGTCTGCCGATTGTCACGATCGGACCAGCGACCAGCGCACTTTATTATGCAATGGTAAAGGTAATCCGAAGAGAAAGAGGATATGCGATTAAAGAGTATTTTCATTCCTTTAAGGATAATTTAAAAGTCGGTACGTTATCCACGCTTGTTTTTCTTGTGCTTGCATGGATCCTTTATGTGGATTATAATTATGCGCAGGCATTAATGAAAGATGGAAGCAAGATGGGGACTATCTTAATTTCTGCATTTAACGGGATCTCAATTATCGCAGCAGGTATTTTAGCGATGATCTTCCCGGTATTATCAAGATTTACGCTTGGCGTTAGAGGCTTATTTAAGACAACATTCTTAATGGCCTTTAAGCATATATTTACGACAATCGGGGTTATTGTCATTATTGCTGTATGTGGTCTTGCATTGTATATTGTAATTCCAGCAATCTTGTTTGTTCCAGCAGTATGCTGTTTGATTTGTTCTTTTTTAATCGAAAAAGTGTTTAAGAAGTACATGCCGGAACCGGAAGGGACTCCAGAGGAGACAGGAAAAGACCAGTGGTACTTAGAGTAAGCCACGAAAAATAAACAGAAGACAAATGAATTAGCGTAAACGTTTGGAACGAGGAGGATACGTAAATGAATGATACTGTGTATCAATTAATGGATTGGCGGGATATTGAGACTTTAGTATATTCCGAACATGATAATCCGCATCAGTTATTAGGTCCGCATAAAACTGATCATGGTATTTTAGTAAATGCATTTATTCCTACGGCTAAGATGATTTCTGTTAAATTTACAAAGAGTGGGGAGGACACCCTAAGAGAGTATCCGATGGATTTGGAAGATGAAGCCGGATTCTTTGCAACCCTTTTAGATGTGGATGAGATTGTCCCATACACCCTTAAGATAATCTATAACGATGGGAGTGAAAAAGAAATCCATGACCCATATGCATTCGATCCGGTTATCACAAAGGAAGACTGCGATCTGTTTGCAAAGGGCATTCATTATAAGATATATGAACGTCTCGGCGCACATATCATGAGCATTAACGGAGTAAAAGGCACACTGTTTGCAGTGTGGGCACCGAATGTCATGAGAGCGAGCGTAGTAGGGGATTTCAACAATTGGGACGGAAGATGCCATCAGATGCGCCGCCTAGGTGATTCCGGCATCTTTGAACTGTTCATTCCGGGAATCGGAGAAGGGGAGTTGTATAAGTATGAGTTAAAGGCAAAAGGATGTCTTACCTATCTGAAGGCAGATCCTTATGCGAATTATACGGAAGTCCGACCGGCTAATGCTTCTATCGTATATAATTTAAATAAATACAAATGGGGCGACAAGTCTTGGATGGATAACCGCAAGAAATGGAACCATACCAAAAAGCCGATGTCCATTTATGAGGTACATTTGGGTTCCTGGAAGAAACCGAAGGAGGAGAACGGAAGTTTCTATAATTATCGTGATATCGCGCATATGTTATGTGATTATGTAAAGTATATGGGGTATACTCATATTGAGATTATGCCGATTATGGAACATCCGCTCGATGCTTCCTGGGGTTATCAGGTGACTGGATACTATTCGGCAACTTCTCGTTATGGGACACCGGATGACTTTATGTATTTTATGGATTATATGCATCAGAATAATATCGGCGTTATCCTGGATTGGGTTCCGGCTCATTTTCCAAGAGACAGCTATGGCCTTTCAAATTTTGATGGGACATGCCTGTATGAGCATCTCGATCCAAGACAGGGAAGCCATCCTCACTGGGGAACATTAATTTATAATTATGGAAGACCGCAGGTATCCAATTTCTTAGTGGCAAATGCTTTATTCTGGGCAGATAAATTCCATGCAGACGGTATTCGTATGGATGCGGTTGCATCTATGCTTTATCTCGATTATGGAAAGAATGATGGGGAATGGGTTGCCAATAAATACGGGGGACATGAGAATTTAGAGGCAATCGAGATGTTACGTCAGATCAATCTTTTATTTAAGAAGAGAAAAGATGGCGCTATCATTATTGCAGAGGAATCCACTTCATGGCCAATGATTACAGGACCAGTCAGTGAAGGCGGAATTGGATTCGATTATAAATGGAATATGGGATGGATGAATGATTTCACCAACTATATGAAGCAGGACCCATTATTTCGAAAAGGGTGCCATGGTGCTCTTACTTTCAGCATGGACTATGCTTACAGCGAGAAATTCGTACTTGTATTATCTCATGATGAGGTCGTACATGGAAAGGCAAGCATGATCAATAAGATGCCGGGAGATATGGAAGCGAAGTTCGCTAACTTAAGGCTTGCTTATGGCTTTATGATAGCGCACCCTGGCAAGAAGCTATTATTTATGGGACAGGAGTTCGCACAGTTAAAAGAGTGGAACGAGGATGTCAGCTTAGAGTGGGGACTTTTACAGGAGGATATGCATAAGAAGATGCAACAGTATGTAAAAGATCTGAACCATTTATATCGGAATATGCCGGCTCTTTATGAACTTGATCATAATATGGCGGGATTCTCTTGGATCAGCAAGCTGGATGCGGACCACAGCATTATCAGTTTTATGAGAAAGACAAAGAAACGGGATGAAAGCTTATTTGTAATCTGCAATTTCACTCCGGTTGTTTACAATGAGCTGAAGGTAGCAGTTCCGTATCGTGGAAAATACAAGGAGATCTTTAACAGCGATGATGAAAAATACGGTGGAACCGGTGTCGTAAATCCAAAAATACGCACATCAAAGAGGGAAGCATTTGAAGGACAGAATAATGTCATGACAATTTCCCTTCCGCCTTTGGGAATTGCAATATTCTCTTATAAGGCACTTGATGATAAGAAAGAAACAAGTAATAGAAAGAATAGGTGAAAATATGAATATGCCAGCATTTTTAACCGCTGGGACAAATGCCGCGGAAGGCATTACAGAAGCAGCAGATAAAGTAGCAGAAGCAGTAAAGGAAGTATCAAGATTTTGGAAATGGTGGGAGGGATTCTATCCATCCGCGATTAATTTCCTGATCAAATTAGTGATTGCATATGTGATCTATATAATCGGGAAGAGAATAATCCGTTCTGTGCTTGGTATTACGAAGCGTGCTATGGAAAAAGCAAATGGGGAAGCAGGCGTTGTGACTTTTGTGCAGTCCTTATTAAAAACGTTGCTTTATTGTATGCTCATCATTCTTATTGCAACTTATATTGGAATACCGGGATCGACCTTTGTAGCATTAGTCGGATCAGTCGGTGTTACAATCGGTCTTGCACTGCAGGGCAGCTTATCAAACTTTGCAGGCGGGGTTCTGATTCTTTTAGTAAAGCCTTTCCGTGTGGGTGATTATATTATCACAGGAACATTTGAAGGAACGGTAACAGAAATCGATATCTTCTATACAAAGATGCTGACAATCGATAACCGTTTGGTTGTGCTTCCGAATGGAGCGCTATCAAATTCCAACATCACAAACGTGACCAATGAAGTAGTAAGAAGACTTGATCTTGTCATTCCAATCGGATATAACGATGATATCCGTACAGTAAAATCACTTCTTACCGATCTTGCCATGAAAAATGATATGGTATTAAAGGAAGATCATAAAATTGATGTATTCGTTGGAAACTTTGGGGATGATGCAGTAGAAATTTCGTTACGTGTATGGGTAAGCAAAGATAATTTCTTTGTTTGCCGTGCGGAATTATTGGAAGCAATCAAGTACTGCTTTGATGAAAATGGTATCACGATCCCATTCCATCAGCTGGATGTTATGGTGAAAAAAGAAGCTTAAATCGTTTCGTTTTTGTCCAGTCATTTTTTCTTACAAATGCTATTAGAAATGCTAATATGTTTGTTTTGTATAAGAAAAACAAGCAGTTTCTACTATTAGATAAGCATTATGTATAAAATGAAAAAAATTAAGAAAATCACTTTCCATTTCAAGAAAAAAGTGGTATCTTAAGTAGTGACAAGAGTTCGTGAAGAGCAAGGGTGTTCTCCTATTAAGTGAGAGCACCCTTTTTTTATAATTATGAAGGAGTTCTGTGCTGAAAAATCAGTAAAAATCACGAATTGTAAAATGGGGCCAGACCTTCGTTGAAATTTGTGAGAAAGTATGATTTAATGGAACTCGTATAATAATTGTAATTAATTTCGGAAGAACTAATAGGATGACAATATAGTGTAAATAGAGGGATAAGACGGCATAAGCTGTCACACGAGAATATGATTTACCGTTGTCAATTTCATGGAAGGAGATTATTGTTATGGCAGAGAAATTAACAGACATTTTTGGTATGGATGTGTTCGATGAAAGCACAATGAAAGAACGCTTACCGAAAGAGACTTTCAAAGCGTTAAAGAAGACAATTGAAAATGGCGAGGATCTTGATTCTAGTGTAGCAACCGTGGTTGCAAACGCTATGAAAGACTGGGCAATTGAAAGAGGGGCAACACATTATACTCACTG
>SVEB01000057.1 GCA_015057635.1 Lachnospiraceae bacterium
TTATGAAATCACAGCCCATACAATCGGCAACTTATTGAACCTTAACATGAGATGTATTGAAATAGCTGTAATATGACATTAGATGCATTTGACGCGCCCATTGAACCTTAACATGAGATGTATTGAAATACCCACTAACGAGCATATGAGGATTTTCTTTAAAATATTGAACCTTAACATGAGATGTATTGAAATTTCCGGAATTATCATTCATAGAGCAGTTTTCAAGGAATTGAACCTTAACATGAGATGTATTGAAATTTCCAAACAATGTCTATGCCTGCTATGAATGCTCCGATTGAACCTTAACATGAGATGTATTGAAATGGAATTATCGGCGCTGCAAGCTATGGCATTGCAGAATTGAACCTTAACATGAGATGTATTGAAATCGAAAAAAGAACTAGAAGAAGCAGACCAAAAAATTAATTGAACCTTAACATGAGATGTATTGAAATACGATGATGAAATTGGCGGTATGGAGGCATTGCTTGATTGAACCTTAACATGAGATGTATTGAAATAAGTCAGGAGGAACTGCTTGCGGTAGCAAAAGAATATTGAACCTTAACATGAGATGTATTGAAATACCTTTATGTTTCTTGCAATGTTTTCTCTAGTATATCGAACCTTAACATGTGATGTATTAAAATTTTCCTGCAATATTCTTTTGTGTCTTATAAAAACAGATTGAACCTTGATATAAAATGTATTGAAATCAGCTAAGTGCTGTTTTTGAAATTAATTGTCTGGTTGCTGTTGGTATAAACAGAATTTCCTGATCTATATAGACTTCCTTCCAGTATCAAAATTAAGTATAGATGAAAATTTCAATACCTTAAAAAGAAGGTTTGATTAAGTCTTAACATTATGCTTTGTGGAAGCCATGAATCCACTATAGATTTCTTTAAGATAAAATGCTATAATACCTTGGTAAATTTCGAAAAAATGAGTCAACACTATAAATGACAGATTAAAAATAATTTAAAACCCTCTTGCATTCAGCGTTCAGTATGTAAGATACTGATGGTTGAGCGGATTCTTTTTATAATATCCGTCATCACATATGGATATATTGAGAAGTGTTCTGTTTGAAGTTTGTGAAAATGTGTGATATAGCTTTTTACAAAATGAGAGATATTCAAATAAAGAAATAATAAAATACAGATAAAGCAACTAGAATAACTATAGTAACCAAAGTATCAAAACTAGACTACACATTTCGGTGTTTGGAGAAACATACTGTATGAATTAAAGTAAATTATTATACCTTCTAAAAAGGATGTTTATTCCAGTATGCGTCAAACTCGTCAAACCTCTGTTATAGTTAATCAGTGAGGCACTGTACTACCAGAAAGGAAAATAAGATGCACCGTTTTTATACTACCCCAGATAATATTATTGGAGAACAGATCCGAATTACGGGAACAGATGTAAATCATATCAAAAATGTCCTCCGAATGAAGCCCGGTGAGGAAGCCGTAATTTGCGATGGACAAGGCAAAGACTTTTATTGTATAATAGAAAAGATGTCGAGCGATGAGGTCGTATTGACCATTCAGGATACAAAAGAGGCAGACACAGAACTTCCGGCGAAAATTTATCTATTCCAGGGCCTTCCGAAAAAGGACAAAATGGAATTGATCGTACAGAAAGCAGTGGAACTTGGTGTTTGTGAGATTGTTCCCGTTATGATGAAGCGATCTATCGTGAAATTAGAAGATAAGAAAAAAGAAGCAAAAAAAGTAGAACGCTGGCAGGCAATTGCCGAAGGCGCTGCAAAGCAGTCCAGACGAGGCATTATCCCAGTGGTGAGAGAGGCCTTTTCCTATAAAGAAGCGGTTGCGTACGCAAAGGAGCTGGATGTGAATATGCTGCCATATGAGCTGGCAGAAGGCATGCAGGCTACCAAGGAACTGGTACACAGCCTTCATGGCAAGAAGAGCATCGGTATCTTTATCGGACCGGAAGGCGGCTTTGAAGAAGACGAAGTGAAGATGGCTCTTGAAAATGGAATCACTCCAATCACATTAGGAAAGAGAATTTTAAGAACGGAAACAGCAGGGCTTGCAATCCTTTCCATGATCATGCTGGAGTTAGAGCAGTAAAAGGCAGAGCGTGCTACTTATTTGGAGGATAGAATGGAAGCATATTTAGATAATGCGGCTACGACGAAAGTCTATGAAAACGTCAGGAATCTGATGGTGGAAGCAATGGATGTTAATTTTGGAAATCCTTCTTCCATGCATATGAAGGGCGTGGACGCTGAAAAATATATTAAGGATGCCAGAGAGATCATTGCAAGCAGCATGAAAGTTCTGCCAAAGGAGATCGTGTTCACATCGGGTGGAACCGAGTCCAATAATATGGCATTAATCGGAACAGCACTTGCGAATATTCGTTCTGGAAAACATATCATTACAACCAAGATTGAACATCCAAGTGTTCATAATCCTCTGATTGCATTAGAAGATTACGGATTTCGCATTACATTTGTAGATGTGGATTCCAACGGACGTGTGAAGGAACAGGAATTGTTAGACGCAATCTGTGACGATACCATTCTTGTATCCATTATGTATGTCAATAATGAAATCGGCGCAAAAGAGGATATTCCTCATCTTGCTAAGATCGTAAAAGAAAAGAAACCGGACATTTTATTCCATACGGATGCCATTCAGGCATTCGGCAAGTATAAAATCTATCCAAAGAAGGAAAATGTGGATCTGATGTCTGTAAGCGGTCATAAGATTCATGGACCAAAGGGAACCGGATTTTTATTTGTAAAGGATAAAGTGAAGATCAAATCCATTATCTATGGAGGCGGACAGCAGAAAGGCTTCCGTTCCGGTACGGAAAATGTTCCGGGTATCGCAGGTCTTGGCCTTGCGGTAAAGGAATTCTATGAAGGATATGATGAGAAGATTGCGCATATTTATGCATTAAAGAAACACTTGATCGAAGGGCTTCAGAACATGGAAGATGTGCAGGTAAATGCAATCTTTGAAGAGAAGAAGGATGAACTTTCCTTAGAGGAACGCATTCATATGACGGCACCACATGTGGTAAGTGCAAGTTTTGCAGGAATCCGTGCAGAGGTATTGCTGCATGCATTAGAGGATAAGGGCGTTTATGTTTCATCCGGTTCCGCATGTGCATCCAATCATCCGGCTTTAAGCGGAACACTTCAGGCGATCGGATTAGATAAATCCTTATTAGATAGCACATTACGTTTCAGTTTTTCTACTCATACGACAATGGAAGAAGTGGATTATGCGTTAGAAGCACTGCGCCAGATTGTGCCATTGCTTCGCCGCTATACGAGAAAATAAAGACGAAAGGCAAGATAAAGAATCTTGCCTAAGGAGGAAATATGTATAAAGCATTTTTGGTAAAATATGCAGAAATCGGACTAAAGGGTAAGAATCGTTATATGTTCGAAAACGCATTACGTGATCAGATTAAATTCAACCTTCAGAACCTTGGTGAATTTGAAGTAAGCAAGGAGCAGGGCAGAATCTTCGTAGAAGCGGTAAGCGAATTTGATTATGAAGAAACCGTAGCAGCGTTACAGAAAGTATTCGGTATCTGGGGCATCTGTCCGGTTGTCGTAATCGACAATACAGAATGGGAAAACATTGAAGAAGCAGTCGGAGACTATGTGGATGGCTACTACAAAGACAAGAATATTACATTCAAGGTTGATGCAAAACGTGGTAATAAGCAGTATCCAATGACTTCTCCTGAAATCTGTGTGGAAATGGGTTCTTACTTGTTAAAACGTTTCCCAGAGATGAAAGTAGACGTTCATAATCCGGAAGCTCGCATTACAGTAGAAGTTCGTAACAAAGCGTATGTTTACTCTCATGTATTAAAGGGACCAGGCGGAATGCCAATCGGAACAGCCGGCAAAGCGATGTTATTATTATCCGGCGGTATCGACAGCCCGGTAGCAGGATATATGATTGCAAAACGAGGCGTTACAATCGAAGCGACTTACTTCCATGCACCTCCTTATACAAGTGAACGTGCAAAACAGAAGGTTGTGGATTTAGCGAAGATCATCTCCGCTTATACCGGACCTATGAAACTTCATGTTGTTAACTTTACTGATATTCAGCTTTATATCTACGAAAAATGTCCTCATGAAGAATTAACAATCATCATGCGTCGTTATATGATGAAAATTGCAGAAAAGATCGCAGCTGACCGCAACTGCCTTGGCCTTGTTACAGGTGAAAGCATCGGACAGGTAGCAAGCCAGACTATGCATTCTTTAGCAGCTACGAATGCAGTATGTAATATGCCGGTATATCGTCCATTGATCGCATTTGATAAACAGGATATCATCGAAGTATCCGAAAAGATCGGTACTTATGAGACATCCATTCAGCCATACGAAGACTGCTGTACAATCTTCGTTGCAAAACATCCAGTAACAAGACCTGTTCTTAAGATTATTGAAAAGAATGAGGAAAACTTATCTGAACAGATTGATGAGCTTGTAAGAACAGCAATCGCAACAAGAGAAGTAATCAGCATTAAGTAAGAATAAGAATGTTTTATAAATAGCTGCCGCAACGCTTGATTTAAGCCTGTACGCAGCACCTGAAGAAAAGGGAGTGCTGCACCTTGTGCAACACCCCCTTTTGGTTTCATCAGGAAAAAGAATATAGAAATCACAGTGCTCATTTTTTAAAACATAATACTTTGCATATGAAATAAAGACAGTAAAAAAGAAGGATACAAGCTGTATCCCTCCCCATAAAGTAACAAATCTAAAAAATTATTCAACGATGTAAGGTTTTAAAACTTCAAGAATCTGATCTACACAGTCTTCACTATGTATGTTAAGATCGATTGTCTTAGATAAGTCTAAGCTGAAGATACCCATGATAGATTTTGCATCAATTACGTATCTGCCAGATACTAAATCGAAGTCTGAATCGAATTTTGTAACGTCGTTAACGAATGATTTTACCTTATCAATTGAATTTAAAGAAATTTTAACTGTTTTCATACCAAATGCCTCCTTTATATGTTTCGTTGGAAACCAACAAAATCAGTATATTTTTGGTTGTCCCGCTTACATGTATATACTACAATTTGGATAATTAAATGTCAATATACAAAGTAGATAAAAAAGAGTACTTTAATTCATACAATTAACGAAATTAAAAGATATTTGTCATAAGAGAAAGGATCACAAAACAATGGAGGATAGAATTAATAATATTGCTGGCAAAAAAGTTGCTTTTTTAACGCTTGGATGTAAGGTAAACTCTTACGAAACAGAAGCAATGCAGCAGCTTTTTGTGGCAGCAGGAGCAGAAGTTAAGGCATTTACAGAGAAAGCAGATATTTATGTCGTAAACACATGTACCGTAACGAATATCGCGGATCGTAAATCACGTCAGATGCTTCATAAAGCAAAACATATGAATAGTGAGGCTGTTGTTGTAGCGGTAGGCTGTTATGCACAGGCATCCAAGGAAGATTTAGAGAATGATGATACCATCGATATTGTAATCGGAAATAATCGAAAAAAGGATATCATTACGATTGTAAATGAATATTATAATGATAGAACATCTATTTCAGTTGTAGATATTGAAAATGAGGACGAATATGAGGACTTAAAAATCGAGACAGTTGCGGAAAAGACAAGAGCATATATTAAGATTCAGGATGGCTGTAACCAGTTCTGCAGCTACTGTATCATTCCTTACGCAAGAGGACGAATCCGCAGTCGTAAGGCAGAAGAAGTTGTAGCGGAAGTAGAACGTCTCGTAGCAAATGGATATAAAGAAGTGGTCCTGACCGGTATCCATCTTTCTTCCTACGGACTTGAAAAAAAATCCGTATTAGAACAGTCTAACTTAAAGACAAAGGACGGCAGCAACCCATTATTAGATCTGATCGTAGCATTATGTAAGATTGATGGTTTGGAACGAATCCGTTTTGGTTCTTTAGAGCCTCGTATAATTACAGATGAATTTGTCAAGACTTTATCTGAAAGTCCAAAAGTTTGCCCTCATTTCCATCTCTCCCTTCAGAGCGGTGCAAAGGACACATTAAAACGCATGAACCGTAAATATACTCCGGATGAATATTATGAAAAATGTGAAATCATCCGTAAGTATTATGATCATCCAGCTATTACAACAGACGTAATCGTAGGATTTCCAGGAGAGACAGAAGAAGAGTTTAAAGAGACAAAGACATTTTTACGAAAAGTAAGTTTCGCACAGATGCATGTGTTCAAATACTCCAAGAGAAAAGGTACAACTGCGGAAGCCATGAAAGATCAGGTAAACGATCCTGTAAAAGCAGCAAGAAGTGAGGAACTGATTGCATTAGAAGAACAGATGCGTAACGAATACCGTGATCAGCTGATTGGCACAGAGGCGATCGTGCTTGCAGAAGAGGAAATGGAAATCGACGGAATCACATATATGACCGGTCATACAGAGCGTTATGTAAGAGTAGCATTTTTAGGGGATGCATCCTTAGCCGGAAGCCTTGTAAATGTTAGAATTTTAAAACAACTGAATAAAGAAATGATGCTTTCTGAAATAATAGATTGAAATTTTTGAACATTTATATTATGATAGTAAGTAATCGGTATATTCATGACAATAGTGAGATATACAAGATTAAGTAGTTCTATTGTCGAGAGTGTTAATATCAAGAAGGGCGTGATAAGATGCAAGGGATGAACAATACACAGTATTTCAAAGTGCAAAAAGAACCCGAAGTGGTTGTTAGTGATGTGATTGACATTGTGTATCTTGCCTTAACAGAAAAGGGTTATAATCCGGTGAATCAGATTGTAGGCTATGTGATGTCAGGTGATCCGACTTATATTACGAATCATCGGAATGCAAGAAGTCTGATTATGAAAGTGGAACGGGATGAGATTATTGAAGAGCTTTTAAAGAGCTATATCAATAGTCACCTTAAGTAAGTTTATTTTGAATCAGAGAAGGTAAGATTCGAAACACATGTACGAAAATAATAAGGACTGGTAGGAACAAGTTATGAGAATTATGGGATTGGATTATGGTTCCATGACAGTCGGAGTTGCGATTAGTGATGAACTGATGATTACGGCACAGGGAATCGAAGTAATCCGAAGAAAACAGGAGACGAAACTTCGTCAGACGTATCAGCGCATTGAAGAATTGATCAAAGAATATGATGTGAAGAAAATCGTACTAGGTTATCCAAAGAATATGAACAACACTATTGGCGATCGTGCATTAAAGTCAGAAGAGTTTGCGGATAACTTAAGAAGAAGAACCGGACTTGAAGTGGTTCTTTGGGATGAAAGACTGACTACAGTAGCAGCACATCAGGTGCTTGATATGGCTGAAGTTGGACTCAAGAAGAAGATGGAAGTCGTAGATAAACTTGCAGCGGTGTTTATCCTGCAGGGATATCTTGATTTACAGGCGAGAAGCCTCACAAAAGAATCAGAATAATAACAAGGAAAAGGAAACAGATATGGCTAACAATAATGATAAGAAAATCAGCTTTACAACAGACTACGGCGAAGATGTTGAATTCTATGTAGTAGAACAGACAAAATTAAACGGATTTAACTATTTACTAGTGACAGAAGACAATGGAGATGATAAAGAAGCAGATGCTTATATTTTAAAAGATCTCTCCAAAGAAGATGATGAAGAAGCAGTTTATGATATGGTAGAAGATGACAAAGAATTAGAATTAATCGCAGATATCTTTGCAGAACTTCTTGAAGATGTAGATCTTGTTCCAGGTGAGTAATAGCGGAACACCATAAGAAGAAAATGTCAGAATTATATTAAATCAGCGTTTTCATAAAAGTAATTATGATAAGATGCAGGCACCAGGCCTGCTTTGAAAATGAAAGGAATACCGGATACAGCAGGGCATCCTACCGTTTCCGGTATTCCATTAAACAGGAATATAACTTTTTGCAGCAATTGGTAGTAAAACGTTGCCATAAAGTATATATAGATTTTAATGATTCAATATGAATCAAAAACAGAGCAATGGGTTTGCATTGCATACCATATGCATACGTAATGAACATGTTAGAACAGTAGGTGATGAGAATGACTGAAGTGCAGGAACAATTTAGGACTCTTTTAAAACAAAACGGGCTCAAGATCACAGCCCAGCGAATCGCAATTCTTGAGGTGTTAAGCAACCGACCGGATGAGCACCTTACTGCGGAAGAAATATATGACTGTGTGAAGGATATGTATCCTGAAATCGGTCTGGCAACTGTTTACCGAACCATTCAGGTTCTGTCAGACCTAAAGCTTATTGACAAATTAAATCTGGACGATGGATACGTTCGATATGAAATTGGAAGTGAGAGTAAGGAACATTGCGGCCATCATCATCATCATCACTTGATTTGTCTTGATTGTGGAAAGGTTCTCACGTTTCAGGATGATCTTTTAGAGAATTTAGAGCATCGAATCAAAGAAACGATGGACTTTGAGGTAGTTGACCATGAAGTAAAACTTTATGGAGTATGCAGCGACTGTAAGAAGTTAAGAGAAAAGAACAAGAAAGAATAATTTAAGGCAATTTCCTAACAAAAGCAGGTATTAATACCTGTCTGATCATACGATGCATCACGAAATTTACATAACACTATATTTTGGAGGTGCAATTTTGAGAGGAAAAGAAAGTAATAACGAAGTAAATACAGATTTAAACGCTCCTGCTCCTGTTATGGAAGCAGTGAACGCTGAAGGTAATAAAGAAGCAAAAAAAGACAATGGTGAAACTGTACAAGCGGAAAGAAAGTCTCGTCCTGCAAGAAAGCCAAGAACAGGACGCAAGCCGGCAGAAGGAAAAACAAAAGCAAAATCAGAAAAGGCAGCAGAAGGAAGTGTGAATGCAGCCGCTATTTCTGAACAGCCAGAGACAGCAAAAAAGGCGAACGCAGAAAAGACAGAACGTAAGCCAAAATCCGACCGTCCATGTAATGCGGGAGGAAGAGCACCACGTCCTCAGAATCGTCCGGTGAAGAAGGAAGGCATCGCATTCCGTCCGGAAGTTATGAAAAAACCGGTAGCGGTGAATGCAGCGGCTTCAGTGGATTCTGAACTTACTGTTGTTGTAGAGCAGGAAACAGAGAAGAAGCCAGCAGTTAAGATTATCCCTTTAGGCGGATTAGAACAGATCGGTATGAATATCACAGCTTTCGAATATGAAGACAGCATTATCGTAGTTGACTGTGGTCTTGCTTTCCCGGAAGATGAGATGCTAGGTATCGACCTTGTTATTCCGGACGTGAGTTATTTAAAAGAGAATATCAGCAAGGTAAAGGGATTTGTAATCACTCATGGTCATGAAGATCATATCGGTTCCCTTCCTTATGTATTAAGAGATATCAATGTTCCAATTTATGCGACAAAGCTTACAATTGGCATTATTGAGAATAAGTTAAAAGAACATAACTTATTAAAGACTACAAAACGTAAAGTAATCAAATATGGACAGTCCATCAATCTTGGATGTTTCCGTATTGAATTCATTCGTACGAACCATAGTATTTCGGATGCCGCAGCGCTTGCAATTTATACGCCAGCCGGTATCATTGTTCATACAGGTGACTTTAAAGTAGACTATACTCCGGTATTTGGTGATGTAATAGATTTACAGAAATTTGGTGAACTTGGCAAGAAAGGTGTTCTTGCACTGATGTGTGACAGTACCAATGTAATGAGACCAGGTTTCACCATGTCAGAACGTACAGTAGGAAAGACATTTGATAATATATTTGCAGATAATCAGAAAAGCCGTATTATCGTAGCAACATTTGCTTCCAATGTAGACCGTGTACAGCAGATTATCAACTCTGCTACTAAGTTCAAGCGTAAAGTTGTAATTGAAGGACGAAGCATGGTAAATATCATTACCACAGCTACTGAACTTGGCTATATCAATATGCCTGAGAATACATTAATTGATATTGAACAGATGAAGAACTATACCGATGATCAGCTTGTTCTGATCACAACAGGTAGCCAGGGAGAGGCGATGGCAGCATTAAGCCGTATCGCAGCATCCATTCATAAGAAAGTTTCCATTAAACCGGGCGATACTGTAATCTTCAGTTCTACACCGGTACCTGGTAATGAAAAGAATGTAAGCAAGGTTATTAATGAACTGGCTATGAAGGGTGCAAAAGTTATTTTCCAGGATACACACGTATCCGGACATGCATGTCAGGAAGAAATTAAGTTAATCTATGCATTAACAAAGCCGAAATATGCAATTCCAGTTCATGGTGAATACCGTCATCTTCTCTGTCATGCAGAACTTGCAGAAACAATGGGAGTGAAAAAAGACAATATTATTATACTTTCTTCCGGAGATGTATTGGAATTGTCCGAGAATCGTGGTAGAATAGTAGACAGAGTTCCAGCTCAGGGCATCTTAGTAGATGGTCTTGGTGTTGGAGACGTTGGTAATATTGTATTACGTGACAGACAGCATTTATCAGAGAATGGTTTAATTATCGTTGTTGTGACATTAGAGAAATTCAGCAACCAGATCTTATCCGGTCCGGATATCGTATCCCGTGGTTTCGTATATGTAAGGGAAAGCGAAAACCTGATGGATGAAGCAAGAACGGTTGTGAACGATGCGCTGGATAAATGTTTAAGCAAGAACATGACTGATTGGGGCAAGATTAAGAACGAGATCAAAGACTCCTTAAGCGATTACTTATGGAAGAAGATGAAACGTAATCCTATGATTCTGCCAATCATCATGGAAGTTTAAAGATTCGAGGTAGATTTATGGAAAAATCCACGACAGGAAATGCAGTTTTAAAGATAACTGGGACTATATTACGCTGGATGCTCAATATTTTATTTTATGTCGTTGTTGTGTTCGTAATTGTGAAAGCTGGAACCTACGCCTATAACTTCTCCTTTGAAGTATTTGGATCGGTTGCCGTGGAAGCAGAACCTGGCAGGGATGTTGAATTCCAGATTTTAAAAGGGGAATCAACAATGGATATAGCAAATAAACTGGAAGTGAGTAAGCTGATTACAGATAAGTATTCTTTTTATACAAAAACAAAGCTAAAAGAATATGATATTATGCCAGGAACTTTTATTTTGAACACGTCGATGGATTATGACGAGATATTAAGTGTAATCACAGATATCAAGAATTCAATTGCAGAAGAAGTAGCAGTAGAATAATAAAGTATGTGTGAATAAAACAGCATAACAGCAAAGATGGAGGGGAGCATAATCCCCCTCCATTTTTGCTGTTAATAGAAATGGAGTTATAGAATGATTGTAAATGAACAGATTTCTTCTTATATCAATTCTTTAAATACAGATATGCCGGAATATCTGATGAAGTTAGAAAAACAGGCACTGATCGATGAAGTACCGATTATCAGAAAGGATGCGCAGAATTTTTTACGTTTCCTTTTGAGAATGAAAAAGCCAAAGAGAATCTTAGAGGTAGGGACTGCAGTAGGCTTCTCAGGATCGCTTTTAGCCGAGTACATGCCGGAAGATTGCACCATTACTACCATCGAAAAAGTACCGATTCGTGTAACGGAAGCGAAAAAAAACTTGTCTAATTCGCCAAAAGCTGATAAAATCACATTGCTGATAGGTGATGCGATGGATGTCTTACGAGCACTCAACGGGAAAGCAGAGGGAAGCTTCGAAGAGATTTATTATCCAGGCACAAGACAATCAGTCAAAGGACAAGGCAGTAACAGTGATGTGGAAAACGTCAGTGATGAACTTCCAGAGGAATTAAAGCAGCCATACGACTTCATTTTTATGGATGCAGCGAAGGGCCAATATATGAATTTCCTGCCTGAAATTATGGAACTTCTTCCTCTTGATGGAATGTTTATTACCGACAATGTATTGCAAGAAGGCAGCATTGCTGGTTCCAAATATAGCGTAATACGCAGAGATCGAACCATTCATACAAGAATGAGAGAGTACCTGTATACTCTCACACACACAGATGAGTTAGATACGGTTGTTCTTCCGGTAGGGGATGGAATCACATTATGTACACGGATTAAGAAGGACGAGCGTTAAGCTTGACTTTATAAAGAATAGAAAGGTCTCGTAAACTTTTCTATTGATAATAAGTGTTCTTCATTCTGTGTGAAGGAAATGCAGGACAGTCAAAGGAAAAATAAGAAACATACGTTTCTTATGACAGGAGGAAAAGATGGATTATATTAAGAAACCGGAGTTATTAATCCCGGCAAGCAATTTAGAAGTATTAAAGACAGCTGTAATTTATGGTGCGGATGCTGTTTATATCGGTGGCGAGATGTATGGTCTTCGTGCGAAGGCAAAGAACTTCTCCAAAGAAGATATGATCGAAGGTATCAAGTTTGCTCATGAACATGGCAAGAAAGTATATGTAACTGCGAATATCACAGCTCATAACCGTGACTTAAAGGGCATAGAAGAATACTTTAAAGAATTAAAGGAAATCAAGCCAGATGCGATCATTATCTCTGACCTTGGTGTATTCGATATCGCATCAGAAGTTTGTCCGGAAATCGAACGTCATATTTCCACACAGGCAAACTCTGTTAATTATAGAACTTACAACTTCTGGAAGAAGCTTGGCGCAAGCAGAGTTGTTTCCGCAAGAGAAATGTCTTTAGCGGAAATCACAGAATTACGTGCGAATATCCCAGCTGATTTAGAAATCGAAACATTCATCCACGGCGCAATGTGTATCGCTTACTCCGGACGTTGCTTATTAAGCAACTATTTCACAGGAAGAGATGCAAACCTTGGTGCATGTACTCATGCATGTCGTTGGAAATATCATGTAGTAGAAGAAACTCGTCCGAATGAATTCCTTCCGGTGTTTGAAAATGAGCGCGGAACTTATATCTTCAACTCCAAGGATTTATGTATGATCGAATACGTTCCTGAAATCGTAAAAGCGGGCATCAACAGCTTAAAGGTAGAAGGCAGAATGAAGACAGCTCTTTATGTTGCTTCCGTAGCAAGAACTTACCGTAGAGCAATCGATGATTTCTTTGAATCTGAAGAAAAATATAAAGCAAACTTAGATTACTACCGTGAAGAAATCGCAAAATGTACTTACCGTCAGTACACAACTGGTTTCTTCTTCGATAAGCCTAAGGCAGATGCTCAGATTTACGATAACAATACTTACATTAAGAACTACACTTATTTAGGTACTGTTAGAAGCGTAAAAGACGGCATCAGCGAATTAGAACAGCGTAATAAATTCTGCGTTGGTGATGAATTAGAAGTTATGAAGCCTAACGGAGATAACTTAATGGTAACTGTTAAGAGCATTGTGGATGAAAACGGCAACCAGATGGAAAGCTGTCCACACCCACAGCAGAAAATCTTCGTTGATTTCGGCGTAGCTCTTGAAGAGTACGATATCATCCGCCGCAAAGAAAGCAACGATTCCCCAATCAACACCCACGACCTCACAGACTCAGGCTCCTGCTCCTCAGAATGCAGCTGCAAGTAGTCCTTCGGATTAAGTATATGGCAAACGCAGTCCCCCTAGGGCACGGCGGGCAATAGGTTACCAATGTTCGGACGCAGGCTCGGACAAAAAGGGGCGGGTATCTTCGACTATCAGACAGGAAAGCACTGTCTGCTATTCGAAGATACCCGCCCCTTTTTGTTCGCCCTGAGCCGGACATTCGGTAACCTATTGCCCGCCGTGCCCTAGGGGGACTGCGTTTGCCATAGCGATGCGTTTCTGCGAAACGCATCGCTATGACTCACTAGACTGGTGAGAGGAGAAGAAGAGGTGAACGGATGATTGGGATGGGCGGACGAGCGAGATTCGGGGAATCCGCTCTGGGGAGTGAGAAAAGCATGGTAAAAAGGATGAGAGAGGTTTGGAAAATCTGCTATGGGGAGGAAAGGAAGGAAGGAAGGAAGGAAGGAAGGAAGGAAGGAAGGAAGGATTTGTTCTCTAACAGGTATGAGGAGAACACTTGTGTTGTATAGATATAGTCAGCATAATATAATAAATTACAAAAAATGTAACTATATAATTGAAATAATAGTAATAATAAATTATAATAAGAAATAATCTAAGCTTTTAATAGCTAATCTGACAATCAATATACTTCTTTTTAGGAATCAATATATTTCTTTTTGACAATCAATTACTAAAATCCTTACAAAAAACAGAACTCAGACAATTCTAGATTTATTATTTTATAAAAACAGGGGAATACTCCGCTCTTTTTGGAGTGGTTTGTATTTAAATTTTTAGAAAGGAGGCAATATAGTTGGGTCTTAGTGCTTTGAATTTAAAATAGTAATTAGGAGGGTTTGATTAAGATGAGAAAGTGCAGTGTATGGAAGTGGATGTTATGTATGGTTTTGATTTTATCACTTATGATATCCCCATGGATCGTCACACCATCTACGGCTTTAGCAGCAGCGATTGGTGTGAATGATAATGGGTCTACGGTTGTGGTTAATACGGGAGCAGGTTTGGTTTATACAATTAATAAATCGAATGGCGATATGACGTCATGCAAGTTAAATGGTACGGAACTTATTGGCACAAAGGCATCCCATATTAATTCCGGATTAGGTTCAGCAGATGTAACGTGGAATCAATCGCCTTCAGGGGCAACGGTTCTTATTACGGTTTCTACAGATACCCTTATTCATTATTATGCATCAAGATATGGCGAGAATATTATTTATATGGCGACCTACATATCCGAAGAGCCGGAGATTGGATGTCTGCGTTATATTTTCCGTGGAAATGGAAACGTATTAACAAATGTTCCGACAGAATCCAATATTGTAGGTGGTACTGGGTTAGAAGGGGGACCGGATGTTTTCTATTTTTCAAATGGAGAAACGGCATCAAAGTATTATGGAAATGAGCAGGCAAAGGATCTTACAATTAAAGGGTGTACAGGTGATGGTGTTGGCGTATTTATGGCATATGGAAATCGGGAGACAGGTATTGGCGGACCATTTTATCGAGATATTCAATTCCAGTCAGGAACAGATACCGAAATCTACAATGTTATGAATCATGCTATTGGAGCAACCGAAGATTTTCGTATGGGTTTATATGGCCCATATGCGTATGTATTTACAGATGGATCTACACCGGGTATTCCTGATTTTAGCTGGATGAGCGCACTGAATTTGGAAGGGTATGTATCAAGCAGAGGCGCGGTTGCTATAGTAGGTCTTTCGGGAATGGATCCTAATTTTGAATATACCTATGTTTTTTCCAATTCTACTGCACAATACTGGGCTACTGCAAGTTCAACAGGCTATGCAAAGTGTACGGATATGAAACCGGGTACGTATACAATGACTGTTTATAAAGGAGAGTTAAGCGTTTATACAACAAGTGTGGATGTAACGGCAAATAAAACGACAATTTTGAATACACAGACGATTGATGGTGATCCAAGCACTACATCGACTATTTGGCGGATCGGAGAATGGGATGGCACACCTCTTGAATTTTTGAATGGATCAAATATCGCGCTTATGCATCCTTCCGATGTGCGTAATTCAAGCTGGGGACCAGTTACATATGCAGTAGGAAGTGATAGTGCTTCCAGTTTTCCAGCTGCTCAATTCCGTGCGGCAAACAGCCCTACGACAATCACCTTTGAGATGACAGCTACACAGGCAGCATCCGCACATACAATAAATATAGGCATTACGACTGCTTATAACAATGGTCGACCGAGTGTGACGATCAATGGCACAACCCTTACATTAAAGAGTGCATCCGCCCAGCCATCATCACGTACATTAACGGTTGGTACTTATCGAGGAAATAATACCACATTTTCATGGAGTATACCGGCCTCTTATTTTGTAACTGGCACTAATACGATTACGATTACACCTATTAGTGGGAATAGCGATCTAAGCACATATTTAAGCGCTGCTTTTGCCTATGATTGTGTGGAATTAGTAGAATAAATAGAACGTAAGATGTATTCCTATGATATCACTTCGGTGAGTTATAGGAATACGTCCTATTTTAAACTGTTATAATGGTATATTTTAATACTGACGGTGCATTAAGAGATTGTATATAAAGCAATGGTAAATTTAAAGCTGCTAACGGGATTTAAGCATATACTTTATATAATTCTTTATGGAAATGAACTACCCAGTTAGTACAGGATAAGAAAAATAAAGTAAGAAAAATAAAATAAGATATTCTAACAATAGTGGACAGGGAAATGTTTATAAGATGTGTTGGAAAATTATTTAATTTATAGTATGATATTTCAAAATGCATTATTATCATTGATCATTTATTATTTTTGTTCCGACATATTGGAACAAGTCGGAACGTTATCAATGAGGTGGTGTATTATACATAGAAACAGCAAAGTTAAATATTATTAAGATTACAGAGGTGAAAAAATGAAATTACTGATGCTTTATGGAGTGAATTGTACAAAGGATATATGGAATGAATTTAGTCCTTATTTAAAGAAATATGAAGTGGATTATGTGGAATATCCGCACGAAGTCACAGAGAAGGCAAATCGTGTAGACGACATTACCAAATGGGTTTATGATACGTATCACGGTCAGTCTTATGATGCTGTGATCGGGCATAGCCTTGGCGGAATTATTGCATTGCAGCTTGCTTCGGAATATAATATGAATTTTCGTAAAATCATCTTTTTGGACACAAATCTAAAACCTGCCAATGAGTTTTACCGTAATTTAATGACTCCGGGACATATGGAACAGTATGGGAAAGACATTCTTCCAATGTTTCAAGAAGAAAGAAAATATTATACGCAGGCATTATTTGAACAGCTTCAGGGGGAATTTGATTATACATATTATTTAAACAACATCAATGAAAAAGTATATGGTGTTTATGGCGATCGAAATATGCCGGAGTACAAAAATAAAATGGAGGATCTGAATTTATCGGATGAAACATTGGGAAGACTAGAGCTTAAATTTATTTCCAATGCATGTCATATGATTATGATTGAGAATCCTCATGATTTATTCTTTACGCTGGAACCGATATTAGAAAACTAGCAGCTATGCTTTAATAGGGTGTATTTCTGTCACACATGCTTCTTTTCATAATCATCGAGTCCAGTCGGCAATCATAATTCTAGCGTCATAATTCAGCAATCACAACTCCATCGTCATAACTTTCTTGCTCCCCTTCTATACACGGCGTTAACATTCGTGTTCACTTCCTGGTGTGCGATGTGAAAATGCGTTTTGCCTTTTAAACGCATTTTCGCATCGCAAAAAGAGCAGGTGGCGGTGCGGGGAAATGGAATTTGGAATGTCCGGCTCGAAGCGGACAGGGGATTGAAAAATCTTTGAGTAGCAGACAGTGGTTTCCTGTCTGATAATCGAAGATTTTTCAATTCACTGTTCGAGTTCGCGTCCGAACATTGGAATTCCATTTTCCCGCGCCGCCACCTGCTCTTTTGGCGATGCCCGCCAAACTAAAAAGTCATCCTACCTCTCCCATGGGGCAGTTATCGAACTGGTCTTTTAGTTTGCGGAGGGCCTTCTTCTCGATGCGGCTCACGTAGCTGCGGCTGATGCCGAGGCGATCGGCGATCTCGCGCTGTGTGATCTCTTTTGTGCCGGCCAGGCCATAACGCATGGTAATGATCTCCCTTTCCCTGTCAGTCAGGGTATCTGCAACAAAAAGGTATAGTTTTTTCACATTGCTTTCTAGTTCCATCACATCCACGATATCTTCGTCGGTGCTTTCTATAATATCAAGAAGGTTAATCTCATTCCCTTCTTTGTCAGAACCAATTGGTTCATATAAATAAACCTCGCGTGCCTGCTTTTTCCCGGAACGCAGCATCATTAAGAGCTCGTTATCAATACATCTGGATGCATAGGTGGCAAGGCGGATTCCCTTGTCTGCATCAAAGGTATCAATTGATTTAATCAAGCCAATCGTGCCGATGGAGATAAGATCATCAGTTTCTCGATCCGGCGAATTATATTTCTTAACAATGTGCGCTACGAGTCTAAGGTTGCGCTCGATTAATATATCGCGTGCGGCCTTGCTGCCTGCTTTACATTGAAGTAACATTTCATTTTCTTCCTTTGCGCTTAACGGTTTCGGGAAAGACTTCAAAGTTGGCACCTCAACGCTTAGGGGTTTATTATTAATTTATGCCAAAAGGACATTATATGTGCCTTTCCCAGTAAAATTCCGTGTAATAGCAACCCTCCTTGATTCATACAATACAGTGATGGTTGTATTAGGTGAGAAGAAATGCGGAAAAAATGGAAAGCATCATACGTGATTCTTGGAGAGGCTGTTATTGTATTGGTTCTATTTACAATACTGATTTTTCGTGCCATAGATCGAAAAGAAGTCGCGAATGAGGTGAAGAGTGAGACGACAATGTCAGAAAGCAGCGAAAACTCCAGTACACAGGAGGAAACCAATTCACTGGAACCAAAAAAGTATATCAAATGGGTGGACTTCAATATATGCTGCAGTGCACTGGATCAAGCATACAAGTACGATGTTGAGACCCATAACAAGGATATTGAGCTTCACTGGATTGAACTGTTGGCTTATATGGCCTGTAAAAATGGAGGAGATTTTTCAAAATATAAAGAGAAAGATATGGCAGCGGTCGCAGATAAAATTTTAAATGGAGAAGCAACAATGGAAAGCCTGACTGCTGATTTAAAATATTACGACTATTATCTGGAGGCTTATACCGCTATATTAGGAGGACTTGTCGGAGAGTATCAGATTGAGGTGTTGAAGGAAGAAAGCGATGCGGCAATGGATAGGAATGGTCCGGCGGTGAATCTTGACTTTGCGGCGATTACAAGCCTTCCGGGAAAGAAGATTCTAGCGGATGCAGAAGATGAACTGCAGGAAGTTTTTAATTTCAATGTAGCAGGTGAACTGACGCCGACGATCAGTCCGGTTCTGACAGATGGGCTCACACCGGTACCGACGGTGGAAGAGAAAAAGGAGGCCGAGAAAGTATGGGTGACCAGATATGGGCTGAAAGCATTTTCGCCGATTGCAAAGGGATATTATTATTATGATTATGATGACTTTGGGGTTGCCAGATCCTATGGATATAAAAGAAAGCACCTGGGCCACGATATGATGGGAGAAGTAGGGACTCCGATCGTTGCAGTGGAATCCGGATATGTGGAAGCGCTTGGATGGAATCGCTACGGCGGCTGGCGGATCGGCATTCGAAGTTTTGATCATAAGAGGTATTACTATTATGCACATTTGCGTAAGAATTTCCCATACAATAAGTCACTTGAAGTGGGCAGTGTTGTTACGGCAGGAGATGTGATCGGATATCTTGGCAGAACCGGATATTCCAATACCGAGAATACAAATGGAATTGAGACTGCACATCTGCATTTTGGAATTCAGCTGATTTTCGATGAATCCCAAAAGGAAGGAAACAATGAAATCTGGATTGATATTTATAGTCTGACGAAGTTTTTATATAAGAATAGGGTGGAGACCGTTAAGAATCAGGAAACAAAGGAATATTCCCGTATTTATGATATGAGAGATCCGGTGGCGGAAGAATACGAGAAGACAATGTCCGGGCAATAAAGAATGAAAAATCTATGAAGTGATTATTATGCAAAATAATAAAGCAATTTGTTATGAAATGTTGTGCATTTTTGAAACAATATTATGTGTGCAATACAGAAAGCTTGGATTGCATAATGTGCAAGTAAAGTACAAAATAGGCAGTATTATTTAGAAATATAGGAAAGAACATAGGAATGATATAAAAAAGAAAAAAGAAATAGAATGAAAAATGTTATTTTATAAGTAAAATAATGCAAGAATCTAAAGTAGTTTGGATGTGTGCATTAGTGTGCATAAATTGGAAAAAATATGAATTTTTCTTGCTACATTTGCATGATTGTAGTACAATACCAGTATAGAAAACAGGTTCCAATCATCCGAACAGAGATCCGGCTAGTAACGTTGGACCAGGGAATCTTATGAGGTGAAGGTATGAAGAAGGTAACAATACAGGATGTAGCAAAAGAACTGAATTTATCCAGGAATACTGTGGCGAAGGCACTGAATAATAGCGATATGGTAGCATATGAAACGAGGTACGTGGTAATTGAGAAAGCATATGAGATGGGATATACGAAGATATCACCGCTTGTGATGAATGAGTTTAAGCTAAAAAATAAGACAGAGGAGCCAAAGACTATTGTAGTGCTCACAAGAAGGGAAATCTCAATCTTCTGGAACCGGATTATTATGGGAATATCGGATGAACTCAATAAGTACAGCTGTAAGCTTCAGCTAAACTTTATCAGTGAGGAAGACGAGAAGAACCTGATCCTCCCGGTGAACCTGGATAATGAAGCGAGTGGAATCATTATTTTAAGTGTATTTAGCAGAGAATATATCAGACAGATTGAGAAGAAGAGCATACCGATTGTATATCTGGATGCACCGAGCAATGTGGGGACCTATCCGGTAAAGGGAGATATTCTGTACTGCGAAGGCAATTACAGCACAAGACAGATGACAAAGAACTTAATCGATCAGGGGATTAAGGATATTGGTTTTATTGGGGATATTACATACTGCAAGACAATTGCAGACCGCTATAATGGATTTATTGCGGCAATGATGGATAGCAAGATAGAGATTGATTACAGCATCATCGCAGTCGCTCATAAGCCGAGACGATATTACTGCATGCAGGAAGTAAAAGAGGCTTTAGATGGTTTTTCTCATATCCCGAAGGCAATCGTATGTGCCAATGATGATATTGCCTTAGATGCAATACGGTATTTGAAGCAAAAAGGGTACCAAGTGCCGAATGATGTAGCAATCACAGGCTACGATAACGTGGAGGAGCTTGCACAGGTAGAGCCAATCCTTACGACCGTACGGGTAGGAAACCAGAGACTTGGAAGAAGACTGGTGCAGCAGCTGTTATTCCGTATTAAGAATCCGGAGTTTCCAATGGAGATGATTTCGGTAGGCGTAGAAGTGATTTTTCGCGAATCCAGCCAAATTTATCCAGAGAGTGCAGCCAGAACTAGTTTGATTCAGTAAGTGGTATTTACTTTTTAGATAGTTTTTGATAAGATACTTGGGAAATCAACCATTTCTTATGGGGACGCTAGAAAGGAAATAAGGATGAAAATACTGCATACAACTCCAGCAGCAGATGGTTTTTTTATGCCTGCTGAGTTTGAAGAACACGACGGCTGTTTTATGATATGGCCGGAGAGAGCAGATTCCTGGCAGTACGGGGGAATTGCGGCAAAGAAAGCTTTTGCCAAAGTGGCAATGGCGATCGCGAAATCAGAAGAAGTGACGATGTTAGCAAGTGCGGCTGAATATGATACAGCAAGACGCATGCTTCCGGAATATATACGGGTGGTGGAGATGTCCACCGATGATGCCTGGGCAAGAGACTGTGCTCCGACATTTGTAAAGAACAAAGAGGGAGAAGTCAGGGGCATCGACTGGTATTTCAATGCATGGGGCGGTCTTGTTGACGGACTTTATTTTCCATGGGATAAAGATAATAAGGTAGCTAGAAAAGTATGTGATCTGGAACGCCTTGACTGCTATGACGCAAGGGATTTTGTGTTAGAGGGCGGATCGATTCATTCAGACGGTGAGGGGACCGTTATGGTTACGGAAGCTTGTCTTTTAAGCAAAGGCAGGAATCCGGATATGACAAAGGATGAGATTGAAGAAAAGCTAAAGCAGTATCTTGGCGCAAAGAAAGTGATCTGGCTTGAGCGCGGAATCTATAATGATGAGACGAATGAACATGTGGATAATATCTGTGCATTTGTAAAGCCGGGAGAAGTCGTGTTAGCGTGGACGGATGATGAAGAGGATCCGCAGTATGAGCTGTCAAAGAGCTGTTATGATATTTTGTCTCAAGAGACGGATGCATGCGGCAGAAAGATTGTGATTCATAAACTGCCTCTTCCGAAACCAATCTGCATGCAAAAAGAAGAGTGCGAAGGGTTGGCATGGATGGAAGATGAACCAACCAGGACGGACGGGGAACGTCTTGCAGCTTCTTATGTGAATTTTTATATTTCAAATGGAGCAATCGTGATGCCATCTTTTGGTGATCCGGCAGATCATGCGGCGGCTGAGATTTTAGGAGAACTGTTCCCGGAGCGCGAGATTATTCCGATTTCGGCAAGGGACATCTTAATTGGCGGCGGGAATATTCACTGCATTACACAGCAGCTTCCAAAGGCAGTAAGATAAGGAAGCAGGAAAGACAGAACACATCATACAGATGAATGAACTTCCTCTGTCAGAAAAATCAGGAAAAGAAACAGGTTTTAAAAGTAAAGGAGTAAACGGGATTGAGAAAAGTAAAGGTTGCAGCGACTCAGATGAGCTGTTCATGGGATAGAGAAGAAACATTAAAGAAAGCGGATGGCATGGTAAGAGAGGCTGCCCGTCAGGGAGCGAATATCATATTACTGCAGGAACTCTTTGAGATGCCGTATTTCTGCCAGCAGGAGAGATATGAATACTATAATCTGGCTACCACACTGGAAGAAAATCCGGCGGGTAATCATTTTAAGAAAGTAGCGAAGGAATTGAATGTGGTAATTCCTGTAAGCTTTTATGAGGCAGCAGGAAATACTACATTTAATACCGTTGCGATGATCGATGCAGACGGGGAAGTATTAGGCATCTATCGCAAGACTCATATCCCTTGCGGCGAATCCTATGAGGAAAAATTCTATTTTTCCCCTGGGGATACCGGATTTAAGGTATGGAATACCCGATATGGAAAAATCGGTGTGGGAATTTGCTGGGATCAGTGGTTCCCGGAATCTGCAAGATGCATGGCATTATTAGGGGCAGAGATTCTTTTATACCCAACCGCGATTGGTTCTGAGCCGGTCATGGAAGTGGACAGCATGGAACACTGGAGAAGATGTATGCAGGGACATGCAGCTTCTAATATCATGCCGGTTATCGCATCCAACCGTGTGGGAACGGAGACCGATGGGACATCCATGACATTCTATGGCTCTTCCTTTATCGCAGATCAGACAGGTGCGATCATTGCAAGCGCGGATCGTACGGAAGAGACAGTATTAGTAGCGGAATTTGATTTGGATGCGATCTGGGAATACCGAATCGGATGGGGCGTATTCAGAGATCGCAGACCGGAGATGTATGGACCGTTAGGAAAGCTGGATGCTTCACGTTAAAGAGGTTGTCTATTTAAGATAGACGGTTAGAATTAATGTTTGAACTGCTTTTGTATTATCAATGTAGCTCATAAATCACATTAGAATCATTAATAAGTACCTTTGCATAAAGTTGTTGCTTTTTTCCATTGCTTCGTATAAAATAGTAAAGACTTAAAAACAGCAATGATAAACAGAGCGATGGAATCGAATAAGGATTCTTGCTTAACGATTCAATCATCTGAAAAAACGAGGAAAGAATAAGGAAAGGCTTGGTGTGGTTCATGGCTACAAAGATAAAAACAGCAGCAGTGGTTTGTTCAATCACGAAGGTGACAAATGGAATATATTCTATGTGGATAAAAGAGAAATGTATTGCGGTGGCAGCAAAGCCAGGGCAGTTCATTTCTCTTTTTTCAAAAGATGGAAGTAAACTTCTTCCAAGACCAATCAGCATCTGTGAGGTGAATAAAGAGGCAGGGGAACTGCGTCTTGTTTACCGCGTAGCCGGGGAAGGAACAAAAGAATTCTCTAAACTAAAAGAAGGAGATTCCATTGAAGTGATGGGCCCTCTTGGAAACGGGTTTCAGTTTGCAGACGTGAAGAAGGCAGTCTTAATCGGCGGCGGTATCGGAATCCCTCCAATGCTTGAGTTAGCAAAGCAGCTTCCTTGTGAGAAAACAATCGTGCTTGGCTACCGGGATCAGGATAATTTCTTAGCAGAAGAGTTCAAAGCTTATGGGAACGTAGTCATTTCCACGGAAGATGGCAGTGTGGGGACAAAGGGAAATGTCATTGATGCAATTAAGGAAAATAAAGTAGAAGGCGATATGATTTTTGCATGTGGTCCTACACCGATGCTAAAAGGTGTACAGGCATATGCACTGGCAAATGGAATCAATGCGGAGCTTTCCTTAGAAGAGAGAATGGCATGCGGCATCGGCGCCTGTCTTGCCTGTGTGTGCAAGTCAAAGGACAAGGATCATCATTCCAATGTGAAGAATAAGCGCGTCTGCAAGGACGGTCCGGTATTCTTTGTAGATGAAATCGAGTTTTAGAAAAGGGGATATGGCATGAATACAAAAGTTAGCATTGCAGGAGTAGAATTTAAGAATCCGGTGACAACAGCATCGGGCACATTTGGTTCCGGAGCGGAATACAGCGAATTTGTAGATTTAAATAAGCTTGGGGCAGTGACCACGAAAGGTGTTGCCAGTATCCCGTGGGCGGGGAATGCCACACCGAGAATTGCAGAAACATATGGAGGGATGTTAAATGCCATCGGTCTTCAGAATCCGGGTGTAGAGTTATTCAAGGAACGCGATATCCCATTTTTACGTCAGTTTGATACAAAAATCATTGTAAATGTGTGCGGAAAATCAGTAGAAGAGTACGTAGAAGTGGTACAGAAACTAGCGGATACAGACGTGGATTTATTAGAAATCAATATTTCCTGTCCAAACGTAAAGGAAGGCTGTATTGCATTCGGACAGAATCCGAAGATGATAGAGAGCATTACTGCGGAATTAAAGAAACATGCAAAGCAGCCGATTGTTATGAAGCTTAGTCCGAATGTGACCGATATCACAGAGATGGCAAGAGCTGCAGAAGCAGGCGGAGCGGATGCGGTATCCTTAATTAATACCTTAACCGGTATGAAGATTGATATCCATAAAAGGGACTATTTCCTGGCAAACCGCACCGGCGGCCTTTCCGGTCCAGCAATCAAACCAATCGCAGTACGCATGGTAAATCAGGTTGCGAATGCAGTGAAGCTTCCGATCATCGGAATGGGTGGCATTCAAACCGGAGAAGATGCACTGGAATTTCTGATGGCAGGTGCCACAATGGTAGCGGTTGGAACCGCAAACTTCGCAAACCCATATGCGACAATGGATGTGCTAAAGGGAATTGAAGAGTATATGAAGCAGTATCAGGTAGCGGATATCAACGAATTAATCGGCTGCGTAAACCGCTAAAAACGAAATAGGATACAAAATGAAAAACCAATAGACAGTTTGTCTACAGGCATAAAGAAATAGATCTGAAGGAGAGTTTAACAATGGAACAGTACAAAAAAGAGTTTATTGAATTTATGGTGGATTGCAACGTATTACGTTTTGGTGATTTTGTAACAAAGAGCGGAAGAAAGACCCCTTTCTTCGTTAATACTGGTTTCTACAGAACGGGAAAGCAGCTTAGAAAGCTTGGAGAGTATTACGCAAAAGCAATAGCAGATAAATATGGCTTTGATTTTGATATCTTATTCGGACCTGCATATAAAGGAATTCCGTTAAGCGTTGCTGCCAGCATGGCAATCAGTGAACACTATGATAAGGAAATCCGTTACTGCTCTAATCGTAAAGAAGTAAAGGATCATGGTGATACCGGAATCCTTCTTGGAAGCCCGATTGAAGATGGAGATAAGGTTGTAATTATTGAGGACGTGACAACAGCCGGAACCTCTATCGCAGAGACAATGCCGATCTTAGCAGCGCAGGGAAATGTGGACGTGCTTGGATTGGTTGTATCCGTAGATCGTATGGAACGCGGCAAAGGGGAAAAATCAGCGCTTCAGGAAATTGAAGAGACATATGGAATTAAGACGACAGCAATCGTAACCATGCAAGAAGTAGTTGAACATTTATACAATAAGCCTTATAATGGTAAAGTAATAATCGATGATGCAATGAAAGCAGCAATCGATGCTTATTATGAACAGTACGGTGCTAAATAACATACTGCTGCCGGCTGTTTTAAGTATGGAGGTTGGCATGGAAAAAGTATATAAAACAATGAAATCCGTTGGTGTCTGTGACCTTGTGATGGGAATTGTGGTAACCGTATTCGGCTGTGCCACAGGTGCGTTCCTTATTACGAATGGAGCAAGACTGTTAAAGAGAAAGAAGGAAGTTCTCTTCTAGCAGGCATCGGACATGTGATGAAAATTAAAAATCCTTGAATATCAGAATTCTTCTAATCTGAATTCAAGGATTTTTTTGTACTTATATTGTCGTTATTGCACGAAAACAACAATAAAATGGACTCGATTTATAGCATTATAGCAAGAAAATAATTGGAAAAATATTGAATTCCCCCTTTACACCTAGTGATATTAGAGTATAATAAAACTTAAAGTTATCTATTTATCACAAAGATTTTGCTTTACACTAGGATTTTTAGAATAACCGGAAGGTATAAAAATTTATGTGAAAGGAATTGGGGACATGAAGGAAAAATTATTGCTGGAATTTGAACAAGTTTTCGACAATACGAATGATGTGCACATATTCTTTGCACCAGGGCGTGTAAATCTAATTGGGGAACATACGGATTATAACGGGGGTCATGTGTTCCCTTGTGCCCTGACAATTGGAACTTATGCAGTTGCAAGAAAAAATAATTCCAACGAGTTGCGTTTCTTTTCCATGAATTTTCGCGAATTGGGGATTATTACAGTAGCATTAGAGCAGCTGGTTTATGATAAGGCAAACGATTTTGCAAACTACCCGGCAGGTGTGATCAAGGCATTAAAGGATCACGGGTATGAGGTGAAGGAAGGAATGGACATTCTGTATTATGGAAATATTCCGAATGGTTCCGGATTATCCTCTTCTGCATCTCTTGAAGTGCTGACCGCTTATCTGGTACGGGAATTATTTGGATTTTCTTACAGTTTTCTTGATATGGCGAAGTATTCAAAGGAGGCAGAGAATCAGTTTGTAGGCGTTAACTGCGGGATTATGGATCAGTTTGCCTGTGCAATGGGGAAAGCAGGCAATGCGATGTTTCTTGATACGAATACGCTGGAGTTTGAATATGCTCCAATTCATTTGAATGGAATGAAGATTGTCATCGCGAATACAAATAAGAAAAGAGGCCTTGGCGACTCAAAGTATAATCAAAGAAGAGCAGAATGCGAACGGGCGTTAACGTTGCTTCAGACAAAACTTCCGATTGCGTCATTAGGAGAGCTGACAGAAGCACAGTTCGAATCGGTAAAAGACGTCATAGAGGATGAAGAGATAAGAAAAAGAGCGAAACATGCCGTTTATGAAAATCAGAGGACAATCCGTGCAGTAAAGGCATTAAAGGAGAATAATATTGGATTATTCGGTCATCTGATGAATGAATCCCATATCTCACTTCGGGATGATTATGAAGTGACCGGAGAGGAATTAGACACGTTGGTGTTAGCTGCCTGGGAGCAGAACGGCGTGATAGGCGCAAGAATGACCGGTGCAGGTTTTGGGGGATGCACGGTTAATATTGTAGAGAATGAAAAAGTAAAAGAATTTATTGAAAATGTTGAAGGCATTTATAAAGAAAAGATTGGATATGCCGCTTCCTTCTATATCGTAGAAGTGGGGGATGGTCCAAAGACAATCTTGTAACAAGGAATGCTTTCTAAGGAGGATAACATGGCTATTTTAGTATTAGGCGGAGCCGGCTATATTGGTTCCCACACAGTGTATGAATTAATCGATCAGGGAGAAGATGTGGTAATCGTAGACAACCTAGAAACCGGTCATATTGAAGCCGTTCACCCTAAGGCTCGTTTCTATGAGGGAGATATCAGAAACCGCAGTTTCATCGATTCTGTATTCGATCAGGAATCAATCGAAGCGGTCATCCATTTCGCAGCAAATTCCTTAGTAGGCGAAAGCATGACAAATCCTTTAAAATATTATGATAACAATTTATGCGGCACAAAAGTTCTGTTAGAGTCCATGGTTGCACATGGAATTGATAAAATCGTATTCTCTTCTACAGCAGCTACTTACGGAGAACCGGAAAGAGTGCCAATTTTAGAGTCAGATAAGACGAATCCAACCAATACGTATGGCGAGACAAAGCTTTCTATGGAAAAGATGTTCAAATGGACAGGTCTAGCACATGGTCTTCGATTTGTATCATTACGTTATTTTAATGCATGTGGTGCACATGCAAGCGGAAATATCGGTGAGGCACATAATCCGGAAACACATTTGATTCCTCTTATCTTACAGGTACCAAACGGCAAGAGAGAAGCAATCTCCATTTACGGAACAGATTATGAGACAAAAGACGGAACATGTGTGAGAGATTATATCCATGTGACAGACTTGGCACAGGCTCATATTAAGGCATTAAACTATTTAAGAGCAGGCAATGCAAGCGATATCTTCAACCTGGGCAACGGAGTAGGATTTACGGTTAAAGAAGTAATTGAAGCAGCAAGAGAAGTGACCGGACATCCAATTCCTGCAAAAGTGGAAGGAAGACGTGCAGGAGATCCTGCTACATTAATCGCTTCCAGTGAGAAGGCAAGAACCGTGTTAGGATGGAATCCGGAACATGCAGATTTAAAAGAGATTATCTCATCCGCATGGAACTGGCATAAGAATCATCCAAACGGCTACGCAAACTAGTAGCTTAGGAAGCAGAGGCTGACGCCCGAAGAGAGTTGGGGAATGAGAACGATCCAGGCCCCCGCACTTTCTTCAGGCGTCAGCCTCTTTATTCTATTTTAGGAAAGGACAGCTTGACAGAGCAGGAAGAGTTTACTAAACTAGATGGTAGAGATTTGTTAGTAAATATTGAATAAAGGGGACCAAAAAGAATGGATGAATTAGAAAAAGATAATCTGCAGCAGTCGGAAAAGGATGGGCAGAAACCATTTAATTTAAAACGAGAGATCATCAGCTGGATTTTGGTCGTTGTAACCGCATTTTTATTAGCCTTTGTAACGACACATTATGTGATCATTAAGGCAGAAGTGCCATCTGGTTCAATGGAGAATACCATTATGACCGGCGATCGCATTGTCGGAAATCGTCTGGCATATCTATTCTCAGAGCCAAAGCGTGGGGATATTGTTATTTTTAAATTCCCGGATGATGAGACACAGAATTATGTAAAACGAGTGATCGGCCTTCCAGGTGAGACAGTACAGGTTACGGACGGCGTTGTCTATATTAATGGAGAACCATTAGAAGAGGATTATCTGAAGGAAGAGATGTATGGTGATACCGAAGAATTCGTGGTTCCTAAGGATTGTTACTTTATGATGGGGGATAACCGTAACAGCTCTTATGATTCAAGAAAATGGGATAATTCCTATGTGGAAGAAAAAAAGATCTTAGGAAAAGCATGGTTCCGTTACTCTCCATCTTTTGATATACTGAAATAAGAAATAAGAAATAAGAAATAAGAAATAAGAAATAAGAAATAAGAAATAGCGAGGCTGCATGAGATAAGTTTTCTGAATGGGTGTAGCATGATAGAATAGCTGAGTTAAAAAAGATCCGTCTTATGACCAGGCAAATGAAATTGCCGAATCATAAAACGGATCTTTTTTGATCATGTTATTAGAGCATAGTAATCATTCCAGCCATCTTTGCATAAAAGACGGTGCTTGGGACGAATACAAAGTATGGAGCAGAAAAAATAGCAAGATATAAGCAGACCTTGTGTGTCTGTTCTGGTGTCAGACTTGTTTTGCGGAAAGAAATCTTGCGGTTTGCAAAGTAAACGATAAGAGCGCCTACTGCAACAGCTAAGAGGGTATAAAGGAAAGCAAATACCCCGCTAAACGGATTTTCCGCAACCGGATAAGTAATGTGCTCTAAAAACCAGGTTCCGGCAGATGTGTTTTCGTTCACAAACTGTGTTGGAACAAGAAGGCCGGAAGCGACTAAGTAAGCAAGGAATCCATAGAAGGTATTCCAAAGGATGCTCTTTCTCCATACAGAAGGAACATCATCCACTCCAATATGTTTAAGTGCTCCAATCAGGACAAAGCTGACAATGATCATCTGTGTGGCAATAAGAATGAGCCACATGTTTGGCATTAACAGCAAAAACCAAAATGGAAATAAGAAAGTACTGTATAAGGTGACTTGTTTTTTCATTCGACATACCTTTCTTTATGTGATATAGTAATTTATACTAAACAAGTCTAATTATAAAGGATTTTGTAGGATTTACAACTATTCATAGCGAAATTTACAAAATATTTATAGAAAAGGCACACATATGAGAACAACAGGAGTAACAAACGATTTATGAAGTACCAAAAGAAAGGCTTGTTTTTGCTTGTCTGTTTCCTAATGCTGTTTTGCATTCTGGAACCGATCAAGGCACAGGCAGCCGCTATGACAGACATACGTGTGGGGCTTACGAGTCTGTATGAGGGAAGAAACAGCATTACCATCAAGACGACAAAGCTTAGCATGGGGTATTGTCTGAATAATTCCTATACGTCGGAGATAACATTTTCCAGTTCATCCGGATTTATCTTTACGCCGGCAAAGGGATATTACTATATCTTAAATAAGACATTCACCTCGTTTGGCGAAGCGAAGAAAGTGGCAGATACGTTAGCCAAACTGGGCGTAAATGCATATCCTGCTTCCGTATATCGAAAGACATGGAAAGTATATGTGGGCGGCAGTACCACGAAGTCGGATCTGACGGCAGTGCTGTCAAAGGTTCAGGGCAAATACGGATATACATATTCTTCGTTAAGTGCCGATAATCAGTATCGTATGCTTGTAAAAGGGAAGAACTTTTCTTTTTTAATCGATGGAGGTGTAAAAAAAGCATTTCCACAATTTAAGGCAGCAGTAAATAATTCAGCCGGTGTGGCGGTTGTGGACTTATCAAGCCGGTCATATCGGGGAAGAATTGAAATAGGCCGTTATAATAAAGGTACACTTACAGCAGTTAATATTTTAAATGTGGAATCCTATCTCTATGGCGTGGTGCCAAGTGAGATGCCAAGCAGCTGGCCGATGGAGGCGCTGAAAGCACAGGCAGTATGTGCAAGAAGCATTGCATTAAAAAAGACCAGCTATAGTGCGGATTCGAATGTGATAAGTCCGTATAAGTTAAATGATACGACGACAAGCCAGGCTTATAAAGGCTATCAGGCAGAGACTTCAAGAACAACAAAAGCCGTTACCGCAACTGCCGGAAAGGTAGTGACGTATAACAAAAAACTGATCACGGCCTATTATTCCTCTACAAGTGGGGGAAGTACAGAAGACATTAAATATGTATGGGGATCCAGTGCTTCCTATCTTGTGCCGGTGGCAGATATTTATGAAACCGAACCGGAGAAGGCGCCGTGGGTAGTGACGCTTACAAAAGCACAGATTGCTTCAAAGTTAAGCGCAGCAGGATATGGGGGCGGAAGTGTTTCCGGAATAACAGCACAGACGGTTACAGACTCCGGCCGTGTGTATTCACTTCTTATTAGAAGAAGCGGTGGGAATACAACGTTAAAGGCTGGAACCATTCGAGAAGTACTTGACTTATTCTCCACAAAGTTTAAAATAGTAGGATATGGGGATTCACCCAATACCGTGTCGATTAAAGGCGACGGAACAACGAAGACAGCGAACATCAGCAACTGTCACGTAATTACTTCCAGCGGAAAGACACAAAAGATCAGTCAGACAGCAGACCAGTATATCGTAAGAAGTGTGGATAATTTGACGAATTTTTTACGAAAGGCACCGACAGATAAGAACACTTACTATATTGCCGGAATGGGATATGGACATGGTGTTGGCATGAGCCAGTCGGGTGCGAAAGGAATGGCCAATGCAGGTTTTACCTATTCGGAGATTATCGCATATTATTATGCAGGATGCAAAGTGAGCACATATAACTAAAGGAACTTTAAGAAAGGCACAGGCTTATATAGATGAAAACACATGATTTTTATTTTGATTTACCAGAAGAACTGATTGCACAGGATCCATTACTTGACCGTACCGGTTCAAGACTTCTTGTATTGGATAAGGAGACAGGAGAGATCCGTCATAAGATTTTTAAGGAGATCACACAGTTCTTAAAACCGGGAGACTGTTTAGTCATCAATGATACAAAAGTTATTCCAGCAAGACTTTTTGGGGAACGCGTGATCGATGAGGCAAATGTAATGCCAGGCATGCAGCCGGGACAAGCGGGCGCAAGAATTGAGCTTTTATTATTAAAACGCCATGAAAATGATATCTGGGAGACACTTGTTAAGCCAGGAAAGAAAGCAAAAGTCGGAACAAAAATCAGCTTTGGCGGCGGTATCTTAATGGGTGAGATCATCGATATTATGGAAGACGGAACCCGCAAAATTCAGTTCTCTTATGAAGGCATTTTTGAGGAAATCTTAGACCGTCTAGGCGAAATGCCACTTCCGCCTTATATTACACACCGTTTAGAAGACAAGAACCGTTACCAGACTGTTTATGCAAAGTATGAAGGATCTGCCGCTGCACCAACAGCAGGACTTCATTTTACAACAGATCTTTTAAAGCAGATTGAAGAGATGGGCGTTAAAATCGCGCATGTTACGCTTCATGTCGGACTTGGAACATTCCGTCCGGTTAAGGAAGAAAATATTTTGGATCATCATATGCATTCTGAATCTTATCAGATCAGAGAAGAGGATGCGAACCTGATCAATGAGACGAAGAAGGCAGGCGGCAGAGTAATCTGTGTTGGTACAACAAGCTGCCGTACTGTGGAATCCGCAGCGGATGAGAACGGTATGCTTAAGGCTTGTTCTGGAGATACTGAGATCTTTATTTATCCAGGATATAAGTTTAAGGTGTTAGACTGCCTGATTACGAATTTCCACCTTCCAGAGTCTACCCTTCTTATGCTTGTTTCTGCTTTAGCGGGCAGAGAACACGTTATGGCCGCTTACAACGAGGCCGTAAAAGATCGCTATCGTTTCTTTTCCTTTGGGGATGCTATGTTTATCACCAATGAGATGATGTAAGAGACGGGGAGAGGCGAAGGAGACAACAGCCGTCTGCACCTGTCTCGCTCCATTTCAAATGTTTAGACGCATGAGTAGCTCTTATGTCTTTTACTATTAGACAGATAATGACCTGCCTGATAGTAAAAGATATGAGAGTTTTTTGTTTGTCATGAGTCGGACATTCCGGAATGGAGTGGGGCAGGTGTAGACGGCTGTTATCTCCTTCGCCTTTTATGTATACGATCCATGGCTTGAGAGGACGGTAGAGAGACATCATATAGGATGAGAAAAAGGACAAGGGTATAAGGAAAGGGGGGGAAAATGCAAGAAATGCGTTATTTGTGCATGAGGGAAATAAAATTGCATAATGTGTATTTTTCTAATGACATGCACAAAAAAGAAAAAATAAATGCATTGGATTGTACATTATTTCCAAAAAATGCTTGTGGAATGGAAAATACTGTGATATAATGCATATATCAAGAAAAGTAAATGTAAGATAAGTCACATATAAATGCACAATATTGCACAGATAAAATGACGGATCGTGAAGGATAAATTTAGCTTAATGTTACAGAAAAGCGTGCAAAAAGGATGCACTTTATTTTAAGTTACGGAGGGAACGACGTGAGAAATAAGAGTAAGCGTTGGATGGGGATATGTTTACTATTATTGACGGGCTTAGTTGGGTGCAGCAGGAATGAGGCAGTAGAGCGTGAGACGGGAGTAGCTGCTGCAGAAGATGTGACAGAAGAGATTACAGAGAAAAGTACGGAGACAATAAGGCTGGAAGCGGAGGATGCGACGCTGACCGGGAATATGGCGGCAGAACATAGCAAGGACGGATACACAGGAGAGGGGTATGTTACCGGCATGAAAGAGGACGGAGATACTTGCATATTTACAGTTCCGATTGATAAGAGCGGATTTTATGATCTTAACTTTGTAAGTGCAAGCACAGGCGGATACAAAGAGAATTCTATTCTGTTAGATGGAGAAAGCATCGGCGTGATCACAGCAGAGAAGGAAACGTTTACGGATTCTGTATTAAGCAGAATTTATCTGGAAGCGGGTGACCACCAGGTGGAAGTTGCAAAATCATGGGGATGGATGGATTTAGATTCTTTAACGGTGACGGAATCGGCAGCTTTTGATGAAAGTGTCTTTGATGTGAGTGCAAAACTGATTGATGAGCAGGCAGATGATTGTGCAAAACGTCTTATGAGTTACCTCACAGATATGTATGGGGAAAAGGTTTTATCCGGACAGTATAGTCAGAATGGCATGTACGGGAATGACATGTCAGCGATATGGAGAGTGACGGGAGGAAAGTTCGCAGCAGTTTTAGGACTGGATTTTATGGAATATTCACCATCAAGAGCAGCGAATGGAAGTACAAGCAAAGCGACCGAGTATGCAATGGAGTTTTGGGATAAAGGCGGGATCGTGACATTCTGCTGGCATTGGAATGTGCCGCAGAAGTATCTTAAGGGCACATGGTGGAAAGGCTTTTATACGGATTCGGTTGATATTGATCTTGCAACCATTATGAATGGGGAAGATCAAGAAGGCTATGATCTTTTGATGCAGGATATCGATACAATCGCAGGACAGTTAAAGATCTTAGAAGACCATGGTGTCCCGATTTTATTCCGGCCTCTTCATGAAGCAAGCGGCGGATGGTTCTGGTGGGGCGATTCTGGACCGGAAGCATACATAAAGTTATGGAAAGTATTATATGACAGAATTACGAATATCCATGGAATTCATAACCTGATCTGGGTTTGGAACGGACAGGATAAGGAGTGGTATCCGGGAGACGAATATGTGGATATCATTGGGGAAGACATTTATCCGGGAGAGAAGGTATATACATCCCAGATTGCAAAGTTCATGGAAGCACTTGATTATACGGAGCAGAGGAAGATGATCATTTTATCGGAAAATGGCTGCATTCCGGATCCGGAACTTTTAGTCAGGGATCGTGCGATGTGGGGAATGTTTGGTACCTGGAGTGGAGAGTTCGTAACCAAATCAAGTAATGTGAATATATGGTCCGATCAGTATACGGAAGAGTATATGGTGAAAAAAGCATATGAAGATGAGAATGTGATAACATTGGATGAACTGCCAGATTTAAAAGAATATCCAATTCATGACTAATGGAGTTCATGATCGATGAGTTTCATCGTTGATGAATTTCGTCGCTGATGAGTTTCATCGCTGATGAATGGAACTATTGCTTGAAAGGAAAGGACGGTTTTACAAATGTTCGAACGCATCTTTCAGTCAGACGGTCCGATTTTGAATGTAACGAATAAGGTCGGGCAGATTGTGACGCTGACGTTTCTATGGATTATAGGATGTATTCCGATTCTGACAATCGGTGCATCGACTACTGCATTTTATTACAGTATGATAAAGACGGTACGAATGGAAAGAGGGTATCCGACAAAAGAATTTTTCTCGGCATTCCGAAGAAATATGAAAAATGGTATTTTGTTTACAA
>SVEB01000058.1 GCA_015057635.1 Lachnospiraceae bacterium
AATGTAGATATTATTGGGGTTCATTTTTCCGTTGGAGATGATTGCATTGCCATTAAGTCTGGTAAAATCTATATGGGAAAGACATATAAGACTCCGTCTTCCAATATAATGATCCGACAGTGCTTTATGGAAAATGGACATGGTGCGATTACGGTTGGAAGTGAGATCGCAGCAGGGGTAAAGGAAATTACAGCGACAGACTGTTTATTTATCAATACAGATCGTGGCTTAAGAATAAAGACGAGAAGAGGGCGTGGAAAAGACTCTGTTCTGGATGAGATCACTTTTAAGCGTATTAAGATGGATCAGGTAAGAACGCCATTTGTCATCAATAGCTTTTATTACTGTGATCCGGATGGAAAGACGGACTATGTAGCAACCAAAGAAGCGCTTCCTATAGATGAGCGTACGCCAGAGATAAGGAGAATTCATATTCAGGATGTATTATGCGATCATGTACATGTCGCAGCATGCTATTTTTATGGACTGCCGGAAAAGAAGATTGAGGAAATTACAATGGAGAATGTTCGATTTAATTATGCAGAGGATGCGAAGCCAGGAACCGCAGCTATGATGAAGGGGTGCGATCCGACTAGTAAAATGGGGATTTTTATTCGTAATGCATCGAGGGTTATATTAAAAAATGTCATTCTAAATGGGAATGAAGGCAAAAACATTGATATTGCCGGAGTAGAGGATGTTGAGTATTAGCAGAGTACCAATATTAATAGAGAGAAGAAAAAGGAACTGTTATACGAAAAGTGTGCAGTTTCTTTGGATATATCCTGTCTGAAAAACTGGGGTTATGGAGGCCATTTGCTTTTGATAAGGCAAAGGTCATGAAAACGGTTTGTATTTCCGTAATTGTCGGGATTATATTTAGTTTGGATTACTGGACATTCGGAAGTGTTGAGCCAATGATTCAGGAATCAACCAGAACAGCGGCAATGTCTTTAAGTGCCGTAACTGCATCCATTCTTTATGGAGGTATCAACGAGGAAATCCTGATGCGTTTGTTCTTTATGCCTTTCATTGCCTGGGCAATATGGAAGACGGTTTATCGTAAGAATACAAGAGAAAATCTGCCACAGAGCATTTTTGTAATTGCTAATGTTGTTGCAGCATTTTTATTTGCAGCAGGTCATCTGCCTGTGACGATTAACGCTTTTGGTGCACTGACTCCTTTGATTTTATTCAGATGCTTCTTGTTAAATGGCGGATTCGGTCTGGTATTTGGCAGATTTTATCGTAAATATGGTATTGGGTATGCAATGCTTAGTCATATGCTGGTTCATATCGTGAGCAAGATGATCTGGTACCTATTTATTTAAGCGTAAAAGGATGCAAGGGCATTTCTGTTAAAAAGTTGATTGAAGTAAAGTGATGACCTTTGCATTGATAATTTACCACTTCCATTTTATAATGAGTAAAATGGAAGTGGTAAATTTTTATGTAGTCTATCATTATAACCACTACGAAGTATTCTTATGAAACAGCCCCATTTCCAATGATAGAATGAGACAATCAAGGAGTGACAAGTGACAACAATCAATATCATTAGCAATTGTACAGAGAAGATGACAATATTAAGGTACCTGGAAGACAGAAATATTCATAAAGTATATACAAGTCCTGAGAACAACGCAGCTTCGCTTGCAAGAAGCTGGGCATTGAGAGCAAAATGCAGTGGTTTTCTTGTGGACGAGTTTCGGGAGGCTGTGATTACAGGAGAGAATCTGGCAGATTCCTTACGGAAGTTCTGGGAGAACCCGGAAACAGTGTATCTAGGAATGGAAGAGAGACGAGAAGTGCAGGAACGCTTTTTGGATGGAATCCAAATGATTTTAGAGAAAGATCAGGACAAAGAAGTGATGATATCAACCCATCCGGTGGCTGCAGCCTGTTTTCTGGCTTATTTTGATCCATCCTTTTCTTATGAGGATCTGATCGCCAGACTCCGAATGGGGACATGGTTTATCAAGGTGCAATTTCAGGGGATGGAATGTGTAGACTTAGAGGAGATACGCTGTGTCTAAGAAAAATCGGAATTACACATCAACCATATAAGATAAAAGGCGGAAGTGAAAAACAGCAACCTCAATAGGAATAAAAATAGTACCCTCAACAGCAGCCAAAATAGAAGAAAATAGTAGTATAAAAAAGCAATATAAAATAGAAATGAAAAGTAACCAAGAAGAGTAAAAAGAAGCGTAAAAGAGACAGCCCTAGTATGTTGATATGCTATTCCTATATAGGACAATGAAATAGAAAAGTCCTATATAAGGATAGCATATCAACATACTAGGGCTGTTTTGAATTTTATATGTATTTTTCATATAAATCTATTTTCTCATAACGATTACGGCATCTCCTGCTGATTCTCTCTATACTTTCCGGGCGTGATGCCTTTTAATTTTTTAAAGATACGGATATAGGCATTGCTGTCTACAAATCCGGTCTTTTGTGCGATATCTGCTACCTTTAGATTCAGATCTTCTAACAGCGATAAGGATTTTGCAATTCTGATCTCATATAGATAATCAATAATGCTTTTTTCATACTGCTGCTTGAATTTTTTAGATAGATAGGAAGGTGAGATCTGAAAGTGCTCTGCAATCGTATTAAGGTTGATATTCGCATTGAAATAATTCTTATCGATAAACTGGCATATATTGCTGACCCAGCTGTCAGTTGTCAAAGCAGGCTGCTTTTTGGCGAATTCAGTGCAGACATTTAGGTAAGCCTCACAAGTCTGAGAGAGTGCCTGTGGTAACGGCTGCATAAAAAAGGACTTATCAAGAAAATCCAGTCCGTCGATATGCAGATTATAATGGCTCTGGTAGTATAGCTGAAGCTTTGCTGTGACCTGATAAAAGAAGTAAAAGCAGCTTTTGGCATCGTTCCAGGATAAGTCCAGTACTTCTAATTTATCTTTTAATGACTGGAAGTATTCTTTTATGCCGGAAGCGTTATTCTGAATGACCAGATTCGATACATACTCGCTTGTATTAAGAGGAATAGAGCCAATAAGCTGTATCTGAGGAATGGTCTCATAACGGCATACCCGCTTAGTATTAAATAACTTTTCATACTCCAGTGCATTATTTGCCTGGAAATAAGCATTTGAAATCTGGTCCTGTTTCTGAATGCAGCTGATGCCCGCTCTTAAGGAAAGCTGAAAAGACTCAGAAAGAAATGTAATTAACTGTTGGGTCAGGCTTTCAATCAAGGAAGTAGAGGTAGCAGAATCAGAAGCAGAATTGGAATCAGAACTTTGTTCGGAGACACTGATCAATACAGAGATTTTTTGCTTCTGAATACAAAAATAGTGATCTGGAAACTGCTCGGAAAGGAGTTCATCCAATACATTCTTTACAATGAAAGTTGTTAAATCTAATGTGTTTTCGGTTTCATTAAATGTATTTTCGGCATCTGCAGATAGCACGACCATACAAACAGAGTCAAAGGAGCGATGGAAACAGAATTGCGTATCCATTGTATTTGGTATTTCCTGCAGGGTGATTTCTCCGGAGAATATTTTCTGAAGATAGTTATTTCTTAATAGTTCTTTTTGATGCTCAATTTCGTTATGGTTCTGAGTAAGTGTCTGCAGAATCAGGTGGTACTCATTTTTTACCGGCTCTATCTCATTGTCCGATTGTTTGATAAAGCTTAGGATTTGGGATACCGGCTCATAGTTTTTCTGAGAAAAATACATAATAATCGCGATTCCCAAAAGAACACAGAATAAGATGGTTAACCCCATAATCTCAAGTAGTCTGGTCATTTGCATCTGATAGTCAGATTTTTCTGTGATCGAAATAAGGGCGGTATTTGGAATCAGCAGGGGAAAAGAGTTAATAATCAGCTTGTTCTCCGAATTCACCTCATACGCTGAGCTGCCGGCAGTACTGGCAAAATAATTGGATATGTCGGAAATGGATAAAGAGGAAAGGGGGATATCCTCATTTTTTGTGCTCATTAGCAGGCTGTCCGTATCGATAAGAGCAAAGCAGCAGGAATATTCTAAAAATAATTTGCTTTGCAGCTGATTCAGCAATCCTTCCTTATTAATCTGGATGCATAGTACTCCGGTCGGATTGCCGGCACTATCCGATGAAAGAGTTTTTGCGATTGTAATATAATCTTTATTTACGGCAGAATAACATAGGAGCTGATTGGAGGCTAAGTGATCCGTAATGGTGTCCCAGTCGGATTTGCTCATGGTATTGCTTTTTGGTTCTATGTAAGGAAGAAGCGATATGTCATAGCAGGATGTAGAATTTACAATATAGCCATTAGCAGGAAAATAGATATTGATATCTTCAATTAATCCATTGGCAATATGCAACGAAAATAAGTCCTTTTGCAGATAGTAACGGTCCATGATCGGAGAAGAATTCATCGTGTTTTTATTTTTGGAAAGGGCAATCACATATTTATTCAGCTGAAGATGGGAGCCTAAATGAATCGCATCCTGAAAAATGGAGTTGACCTGTTCCCCCAGATTCTCTAATATAAGGTAGTGTGTGGCCGATGTACGCTCCTTTAATGTAGTATA
>SVEB01000059.1 GCA_015057635.1 Lachnospiraceae bacterium
CTGCTATAAAAAGGGCTGCTTTACCTGGACTCCTGAGAAACCAGGCAAATACACCATTTCCTTTACAGCAGACGACGGCCTGATTAAAGTATGTGAAAGCGCTGTCCTTATCGTTGAATAAAGAACAAAGCGGCTTGGCTGCTCCGGTACGCGCACTCTCTTAGTGCGGCACTACAGATTTCAAGAAAAGCCGCCTAACTCACGACTAAAGTCACGAGTGTGCGGCGGCAATTTATCAAAAAAGCATTGGCCGATTCCTGCCCGGAACTGCTGCCAATGCTTTTTATTCTTATTATCCTATACATTATGTCTTTATCTCTTATCCCTTTCGCATCCTATTCCTTTATAGCCTATTTCTTTGCATCCTATTCCCATTCTTTACGTCCTATTTTATTTCTTCTTCCTGCTTTTTTTCCTTAATCTGTGCAAGCATCTCATTCTGTTTCTTCGTCTCTCTCCTTAATTCCATATAGTAAGCTGCAGCTAAAATCACATAAGGAATTGTAAAACTACGCCACATCTCCATCGGGCCATTTTTATTCACTTCCACAAAATGTCCAAGTATCCACATCGCCCCAAAGATCAGTACCAGCGCCAGAACATACTGAATGATCATAACCGTTAACATCGAGAATCGTTCCAGCCGGTATGTAAGTGACAAAACAAAAGTTCCGACCGCACACAGATAAAGACAGCACATATAATTAAACTGAGATGCATTGATCCCCTTATGCTCGACAGCCTCCACAATGGTAATGACGACAGATAAAATGGTGTACACCACACAGATCGTCGTCAGAAAATTCTTCTTATTAATTGGATTCATCCTGTATTCCTTTCTATCTGCTCAATTCCTTTAACCGTTTGTCAAATGCCTTTTTATAGCTACGGTTGATGGTAATACATTCACCATTTTCAAGATAAGCATTCACTCTCATATTCACTTCCGCCTTCAGATAATCAATCTTATAGATATTTAAGATGGTGGACTTATTCACCCGGATAAATCCCTTTTCCCTAAGCTCTGCCTCCAAAACTGCCAGATTTCCTTCTACCTGGTACACTTCCTTATCCATATAGGCAAAACAGATCTTATCTACACTTTCCAGATAATAAATCTCCTTCAGATCCAGCTTTCTGCGTATCTGATCCTTTATGCCAATCAGATAAACATTATGGTGAAAAAATTCAAAAAGAGCCGTGACCTCTGCATCCTCCTGTCTATAATAAACGTCCACATGATTCTCCTTCAGATCCGGAAGATGATATTTATTCACCTTCACCTCATCACCGCCCTTTCGTTTCGCTCGTATTTTATAAATTGCTTTTAGACGTATTGCTGCCACTCATTTCACTAAAACTCAAAGCAGAAATGCGACCGCAAGCAAAGCGTAACTCCATGGAATATTCCGATTCACCCCCAGATAAATCGTCCCATAACAAAATGAAGTCAAGAATGCCTCAATGCCGGTTGCCATCCCCTTTGTCAGGCAGTGAACCAGTCCCCAGGTAAATGCCAGCATAATGCCGCCCCACGGTATCCGCTTCTTCCCGGTCAGACACTCCCCGCATCTCTGTCCAAACACCACAATCAGTAGAACTAGCAATACTTCTAAGAAATAATACACATACTGAAATCCAAACTTCACAGCCCCAAGTCTAACAAACTCCCTCACCGGCTTAAATCCATCCCACAACATAGTCTCTGCCGTCACCAATATTATAACAAGAGCGGCGGACATTAAAAACCCATTTCTTGTAAACTTTTCTTTTTGTCTTAATAGATTCTCCCCATACTTTCGATCTGCTGCCCGTTTCAAAAGCCATACCACACATCCCCAGCCCAAACACACAATACTCCAGTGAATACAGTACTCGAATGTCTCCCATTCTCCGAAACTCTTTCCATATATCTGCTGTAATACCATCAGCACCAAAGCATCTATTCCAAGTCCGGCAAACGCATACAGCCCCCATCCGAAATAGTCCCATGCTCTCTTCATCCTGTCTCTCGTCACCATATTCTCTCTCATCCTAAAACCCTCCTAATCTAAAAATTCATATCATGTTTCCTTTCCTCTATAACATACTCCGCTTCCCTGCTTTCCGCCATGCCCTGCACCTCATTCTGCAATTTCCGCCCCCTAAGTTGCATTCCAGCGTCATGACAGCTGCTTTCCCTTCCATTTCACATTTTGTTTCCTTCTCTTCTCTTCTCTTCTCTTCTCTTCTCTTCCATCTCTTCCTTCTCTTATCTCCCCTCTCACAAAGTCTCTCCTGCGCCTCTTTATCATCCCCCTTCAGAGCCCCGCTTCTACATTTCTTTCCCCATCGCCGCTCGCAAAGCCGGCTTAAACTCCGCATCGTGAATCACCATGTAAAAAGTTCAAAAAAAGAGGCAGTCAGGCTAAGAGCCGGCGTCCGTCTCCCCCTTCGGTGTTCCGGAATGTCCGGCTCATGACGCACAAAAAAGACGAGCAGTCTTTGAATAGCAGACAGAGTATTTTTCTGTCTGATAGGCAAAGACTGCTCGTCTTTTTTGTCCGCTCATGCATCCGAACATTCGGAACACCGAAGGGGGAGACGGACGCCGGCTCTTAGCCTGGCTGTCTCTTTTTTCGTTCCTTACAGTTTTTTCACGAATTCAGATTTTAAGCTCATAGCTCCGATGCCGTCGATCTTGCAGTCGATATCGTGATCGCCGTCAACAAGGCGAATATTCTTAACTTTTGTACCGATCTTAACAACTAAAGAGCTGCCTTTCACTTTAAGATCCTTGATAACCGTAACGCTATCACCGTCCTGAAGCACATTTCCGTTCGCATCCTTTACAACCTTTACGTCCTCCGCTTCCGCTTCGCTTCCCGGTGTCCATTCATGTGCACATTCTGGGCATACAAGCAGTGCGCCGTCCTCATAAGTATATTCTGAATTACATTTTGGGCAATTTGGTAACTGTTCCATTTTCTCTATTCTCCGTTCTTCTTAATTGTATAAGAATCGCTGATTTCAGCCAACTGTCCATTTCAAATCGTGAACCATTTTTTCTTACAGCAATAATACTAACATAGAATTCACTTTTGCACAAATGTAATCTTTTCTTGTTAAAATGAAAATTTACTTATCGTATGTGCCATACTCGCATCCGGCATTGGAAAAGCGGATATCATCTATAAGAACCGCTCCTTTTTCCATCTTCTTATAAAGGCGAATCTTGCCACTTCCCGTTCCACCATTCCATAACCGGTTATGACGCTTTCTTCCATCCGGCGCCTCATAATTGATCCACAGCATCTCAGACTTTTTACACTTGCATATCAGATGCATGATGGCATCCTTATTCTCTGTCTTAACCTTCCACACAATATATTCCTCTGTCTCATTGCAGGTAAAGGTTGTCTTCGTTTTCGTCCAGAACTTTGAGAAATTAAACTCATAATCTGTTCCTTCATAGTTAAAATCAATCAAAAGCTTTCTCTTTAATGGAACCTTAAACACCTTCGGACATCCGCCTCCCACATCGAATACCGAGTTATTCAGTTTCTTACCGGTCAACTGGCTTGTCAGATTACAGCTGCTGATCCATACCCAGGGACTCGTAAAATTACTTCCCCAGTTCTTATCGGCATATCCGTAGCTCTTTTCGGGAATCACTTCGTATTCCTCTCCATCAAGCCATATGCTCCCCTTATATTCGGTCTTCATCCCTTCCGCATGCCAGAACATCTCAAATGCGTTCAGCTTACGAAAGAACTTGCTTGCCCCATATCCGACATGGAAGGCCGTCTTCTTCTCAATGGAGAGATCCCAAGACATAACGCCCGCATCCGACATATATTCCGGATGCTTCTTTGCCTCTTTCTCTTCCATATCCACATAGCCCTGCATGCTTTTCTCGGTGAGCCGGCAGCATCCGGCTGTAATGTCCAGCCCCCGAACTCCAAGCTTTAATTCCGAAATCGGATAGAATGCATGAATCTGTCTCGCATCCTCTCCCCATGTACCGGCTTTCACCATAACATACGCAGGTTTACTCTTTCCTTCTGCTCCCGGAATCTGTCCAAAAACAGGCTTGTCTCTTCCCAAAGCAGGATTTATTACAAAATACTCAATAAAAAAGGCCTTTTCCTTTCCCGTCTCTTTATTCCATGCAGTAAAGGAATGCCACCACCAGTCATAGCCTTTCTTAGCCAGAGGGCCTCTTAACATATATTCATTTCTTGATAAATCAGACCGATTCATTCTTTTCACCCTTATTACCTTTATCTTTTTTCATGCCTTCATTATACTACAGGAAACTGGAATATGAAATATTATAGTGCACTAGTTCTACATTTTCTCCTATTTTTCAGGACTAAAGTCTTACTATTTTCCTTTGTTTGTGATTTGATTTCCTTCCATTAATTGGATATAATTTCTAGTGGGTTTAAAAAATTAATAAGGAGACTATGAATATGAAACAAACACGATTATTTGCGCTTTGTCTGGCGCTCACACTGGCATGCACCGCCTGTTCCTCTGGGGAGAAGGATCCGGTAGGTTCATCCGCCGCTACTATAACGGATTCTGTAACCACTGCTGATTCACCTGCTCTTAGACAGAATTCTGATAACACCGAACAGCCTTCCGACTCCAAAGTCGCAGGAAATGCTTCTTCTGACACTTCACAGGAAGGACTAAAAGAACCTGCCATGTCATTTGACTGTACCGCCACCATGACTGTCGGAGATCTGACCGGTGAAGATATTCAAAACTATGTACAGGAATTCTTCCATGCCCTGATGAAAGGAGATGCCTCCTGTCTTGATTATACGATATCTTCTGCAGATGATACCGGTTTTGACAGCACGTATCTGAATGAAGAGCTAAATGACATCTTAAAAGACCCTGATGCCGCTTCCCGTCTTGCCTATTGTTTGAGCGATGCTTCCATTCAGGTTGGTGGCATTGATGATACCATTATGGAATCCCTTAATAATGGTTCTGCCAGCATCCCTTATACCGCCACTTTAAGAGCGTGGGACGGCAGTTTTCACTATGCCTGCATCGCTACTTATGTAAAGAATGGACAGGAAGTTCCAATGGAACTAACCAAGACGGCTGACGGTATCAAAGAGCTTATGGATGCTGCAAAAGATCTCGTTCCTATGTACACCTATACCGGAACCATTGAATTATATAAGAAAAAGGACGGATCCGTAGGTTTGGAATCCATTCCTCTTCTATCCAATCTTTCTGTCTCTACCATGACAAATGCAGATGACCTTTGCGGTCTTTCCAATGAACTTGTGGCGGACGGCACTTTAGAACCTCTGAATGTTTCCGATGCGGAACCAAAGATTCAGGCTTTTATTGATTTGATTGAGGAATACAATACGCATACATATGATTTTCGAAAACTGTATGAGATGGGCTTATCTATTTGCGAAGGAAATGACTGGGCCCTTAATAACCTCACCTCTCTTAAAGATTACGTTGACTGGTATGATGGCCTGACCGCAGAAGAAAAGATGGAATATGCAAAAGTCTTAAATGGATGGGGAGACATTGAATATCAGTGTTTTATCCCAATGTATGTTTTCTCCGGAATTAAGAGCCCGGATCCGGATAGAGTCGTATTTCTGAAAAAAGATCAGTCCGCCTATACCGGCACGGACTTTAACTACTACTGTTACAGCTCCAATTCGGACAACTTAGGGACTTATGTGTATGAAGTGTGTGATCTTGTATTATCCCTATACAGCTATGTAAATTCGCTGGACTACGATATGACACACTAATCTTTGTCACACTAAAACACATGCTTCATGGGCATCCCTCACAGAGTTTTTAATTTTATAGGGAAGTTCACAGCACTTTGCTATAAATAAAAAAGCCTTTCGATGCAAAAGCCCTGGCATATATGCCAAAAAGCTTTTGCATCGAAAGGCTTCTTTTTATTTATCAGAATATACTCTGCCGCCGACTTTTAAAGCTCTGTCCGCAAGCAGTTTACAGCTTGTTCTTCTTTTTCTTTGCATTCATATAGAAGACGGATGATCTCTGTCCTTTTCTCATTCACCTTCCGGTCCTCCATCTCCTCATTCATAAAAATACGAATGATATGTTTGCTTCGATTGCAGATAGAATCATAATCCGCAATTGCTTCTTCTAATATCTCTGCGTTCATGTCCGGCACCAGCACCCGGCACATCTGGAGAAATTCCATCAATCGCATCTTATTCTCATACAGTATGAATATATATGGAAACATGTGATCAATCTTTGCGTTCCTGACCCCATTATCTTTTTCTAATAAATAAATCCAGTTTAAATAGATGTCCGTCCCGTGTCCTCTTAACGGATTCGTCTGTTCAGTCCTAGAGTTTGTAATCAGTTCACAGCCCCGTCTTAAAGCACGAACAGCTGCTTCTTTCTTGCTGATCCGGCAGTCGGACGGTCTAATCTTTAAAATTGTACAGTCTTCTTTATACCAGTCCGTGTATTCTTTCAAGTGGTTAAAACAAACTGCGGAATTCTTCTTATCATCACCATCTAAAAAGCCAAGTCCTCTTAGCGTCTCTCCTTCATAGGAGAAGCCAAGCGCCAGTATCATATCGCTGTAACTCTCAGGCTGAATGATAACTGGATATCCCTTTCTAATCTCCTCAAAAGCAAGGTGGACGATTTCTGCCTCGCCGTACTCCCTTTTCTTTAATGTTTCATAGGTATAGCCATATAATAAAAAACTGTCCTCGAGTGGTATTGGCGGTGAAGATGAAAACCGAAATGACTCTGTCGTGATAGCCGCCTGCAGTATGTATTCCTCATCGTTATTGATCTGTCGGCCTTTCCCTGTCTTCTTCTCCTCAAGACCTAAAAAAAGTTTTAGTGCTGACATCATTGCCGGAAATGCCATGCTTCTAGGCCATCCTGTTCCGGTATATCGATCCACTTCCGCATACGGAAGTAGCGTAAATTCATAATTCGCTCTTCGTATCTTCTTATTCTGCCCAAAAAGCTTCTCCCCGGTTACTTCTAACATGAAAACACCCCCGTTATTTATACATGAACTGTTGCATTCCCCTTTCTCCTTTCCCAACGCAATATTCATTATACACATTTTGGAAGCATTTTGCTACGGCGTATCACCACATTTGCTCGTCGCTATCCGACATTTAAATCGAATATTTTTACTAATTCTTATTTTGCATCGTCCATCCACCATTCACTTGGTATCTTCTCCATTTCCATCAGACAATTGATGGAATGTGACAATACTTTAGATACTGTCTGAAAAATGGATTCTGCATCGCATAAGATACAGCATGCGTCACCGAATCTTACGTTCTTTGCCGCTCCTGTCTCATAAAATGCCTCTCCTAGCTTCTGATATGCCTCTGAAATATGAGCAGTCGTCTTATTATAGTGCCGATATACCGCCTGTCTCTTTCTTACTCCGTCCGGCATCTGAATCTCAAACATAACCGGTTCTTCTGTAAAACGCTCCGGAACCAAAAGCACTTCTTCCACACTGTGAATAAATGTATTCTTCACATGATTCACTCCCAGAAGAAGGATTTTTGCTTTTCTGTCCCGCAGTCTGTTATAGCATCCCTCCGGAGGACATGGCGTCTTACAGTTTTCTTCTCCATTTAAGAAAATGGCAGCATCTTTTCCAAATCCGGCAAGGCTATGCGTCGGATGAAGCGAACGGATGACGCCCGGACGTTTTAAAAACAGATTTGGAAGTATTCCCACACAGGCAGGCTCCACAGCCGGATCATAATAAGAATGGGACTCGCTCATGCTTGCCCATGTATGGGTTGGGAGCAGTAGCAGTCCATCCTCTAGATACTCCATAAATGCGTCCAGTACCGTATCGGCTCCTCCTTCGACCTCACCGACTGCTTTCATAGAGGAATGAATAAGAAGTGTATCATCCTTCTTAATTCCCATCTCCTTTATCATCCTGATTAAATCTTCTTTCCTATACATAACCTTTCCTTTCTGCCGCTTGATCTTTACGGACTTTTTTTAATCTGCTGTAATCGTAATAGTCTTTACTGTCTCATTTCCTGCATCATCAATGGCATAGAACGTAAAGGTTCCGCCCTGCACAATGCGATAGATAACCGTTCCATCTGTGCTTAATGTTACCTTTCTTCCATAGGTTCCAAAAGCAAACGCCTCTTTTTCATAGCTTCCCACACGGTAACGTACCGCCTTCAGGTTATCTGCTTTATCTGTCACCTTTACTACGAGATATGCCTTATTATTGCTTGTCTTTTTCCAGGCTGTGATCACAGGAGACGTGGTATCCTGTGTAAGATCGGATTTACTGCCATTTGCCCATGTTTCGGCATCAAATGCAGTATAGTCATAAGTTAATGCCCCATAGGCATCTAGCATGCCACCCGTCTTTACATAGCCGGACACACTGTCTAGTGTCTGAACAGATGCTAACAGTACATCTTTTACCTGGCTTAATGTGATATCTTCATACTGAGAATAAAGAAGTGCCGCCACACCTGTCACCATCGGAGCCGCCATGGAAGTTCCCGTCATATAGCTGTACCCATCTTCGGATGTGGTGCTTAAGATATTTGTTCCCGGTGCCGCAAGATCCACCGTCTTTGTTCCATAATTCGAGCTGGAATGAAGCGTACCATCACACTGAATATTAGCAACCGCAATGATATTATCCAGATCATATGCTGCCGGATAAACCGGATTCTGGTCTGCATTTTGACCGGTTCCGGTCCAGCTGTCACCGTTTCCTGCCGCTGCAATAAAGAGCATGCCGGATTCTTCAATCGCTTTTTCTAAGGCGCTGTCGTTATAGCTTGTTCCAAAGCTTAAATTACAGATTGTAGCACCATTTTCCTCTGCATATTTAATTGCTGCGATAATTGACTCTGTGGACCCGCTTCCTTCACTTCCGCCCAGTGCTTTTAGCGACATCACCTTAATCGTCGAGTCTCCGGCTATGCCTGCAATCCCTATCGAGTTTAAGTTTGCAGCGATCGTTCCTGCTCCATGAGTCCCGTGATTATCTTCACTTCCTACATACACCTGATTACTATTGCTGTAGAAGTTCCAGCCGTACACATCATCAATATATCCGTTTCCATCATTATCGATGCCGTCTCCCGGGATTTCATCTGTATTGATCCAAATTACATCCGTAAGATCTTCGTGACTATAATCAATGCCGGTGTCAATCACAGCTACAACCACTTCCTTCTTGCCTCCATTATAGGCTTCCCAGGCTTTCTGCATATTGATGTCAATACCGCTTACCGCTGTAACTTTGGATGACGTCGTCTGATATGAGGCATAGCTTTTAGCCAGTGAGATTGTATCATCATCCGTCTTCATATCCTGTGCATTTTTTAAATTTATTTCTGATAGAATGGATGTGCCAAATACACTATGACGGGTATAGCCTCCATTCCTTCCAGGAATCATTCCGCCTCTTCCACCTGGAAGCTGATTTTTATTCCTTGGGTCTTCAAACGGATTATCATAGATTGGGAAATCATCATACTCGTCTTCAATGGAAAATGTACCATCGTTATATAACGCCCACTGTTCCCCATAGTCCGCATCCGTTATGGATACTGCCTCAGTTGTGTATGTATAGTTTGGCTGCACAAGAGAAACCCCTTCCGTTTCCTTTAGTACAGCCGCTGCCCTTTCCATATCGGCCTGACTGTCATAAACATATACTTTGCTCTCTCCATCTGCATACTGGACATAGAGTTCCGTTCCGTCATAACCAGTAAATTCCGTATCCGCAGTCCTTACATTTCTATAATATACAGTATCACTGGATACCTGGAGGATAAACGTCATGGCTGCTATTATAGATATCACTTTCATCTGCTTCTTCATTTTATACCATCCTTTCCAAAATCACCATTCTTTCTTTTTGACAGAGTCAGAATATAGGAATATTGTGGTAGATAAATGGTATAAATGTGAAAATTTTGCGAACTAATTCCATATACAAAGATAAATTCTTCTTCTCCCTCCCCTTTTTCTCTTATAATAGGTCCATGTTTTAGGCATATTACTCGAAAGGAGATCCCGATCTTAGGATAAAACATGAAGAAAAAAACAAAAACACTGATTATCATTTTTTTCATACTGGTTATACTGATCGTTTCCGGTATTCTGGCTACAGGCAACTATCTCTATACGTTTGCATTAAGCCCAACCGCGGAACGAGATATATTCTCCAGTGAATCTGCTATTGTTTCAGAAGTCCTAAATGTCTGTCTTATGGGAAACAAAAGGGGGCTGGTTCTTTGAATATCGGATAGATTTTTTTCTGTCCGATATCCAAAGAACCAGCCCCCTTTTATCCGCTCATGCATTTGAACATTGGGATCTAGCATTTTCCAGGTGCCAGCCTCTCTTTTGGCCACACCCGCTTACGCTTTCTATCCGTCTGTGCGTCCGTCTATCTCTTATTCTGCCTCTGCAGCTACAGCTGCTACGTCTAATGAAGATTCTTCTTCAATAGGGCCGTAAACGCGTTTGAGAACGATAAGAACTACGATCATAAGGACGATCATAATTGGAAGGGTAATGAATACGTTCTGGATCATTGGAGCAATCAGGTATCCTACTGCTGATACAGCTGCTACGGTAAGAGCGTATGGAAGCTGTGTTGATACGTGACTGATATGATCACACTGGGATCCTGTGGATGCCATGATGGTTGTATCTGAGATTGGGGAAATGTGATCGCCACATACTGCACCTGCAAGACATGCAGAGATTGCGATGATTAACATTTCGCTGCCTGGCTCTAATACGGCAACTACGATTGGAAGAAGGATGCCGAATGTTCCCCAAGATGTTCCGGTTGCAAATGCAAGGAAGATGGAGATCACAAAGATGATTGCCGGAAGGAACATCTGCAGTGCGCCTGCGCTTCCCTGTACTAAGTTTGCTACGAATACGTCTGCACCAAGTAGTTTTGTGATTCCGCTTAATGTCCATGCAAATGTTAAGATTAACATCGCTGGTACCATTGCCTTAAAGCCTTCGGATAAGGATTCTGTGAATTCCTTGAATGTCATGACTTTTCTTGGAATGTAAATAAAGAAGGTAATTACTAAAGCAACAAAAGAACCATATACAAGACCTAAGGAAGCATCACAGTTTGCAAATGCATCCACGAAGTTTGCTTCTCCGCTAAAGAAACCGCCGGTATAAATCATACCACATACACAGGATGCTACTAACACGATTACCGGAAGCACTAAGTCGATTACTTTTCCTTTGCCAGTCACAACCTGGTTTCCTTCTGCTTCATATGGACGTGCATCTGTGGTATATAAATCACCTGCTAGGGCATTCTTTTCATGTGTTCTCATTGGACCATATTCAAATTTCATAATAGACATGCCGATTACCATGATAATTGTTAATAACGCGTAGAAGTTATATGGGATAGCTTTCATAAATAAGCCTAAACCGTCCTGACCGCTTACCACGCCGGATACTGCTGCTGCCCAAGATGAGATTGGAGCGATGATACAAACCGGTGCTGCTGTCGCATCAATGATGTATGCTAATTTCGCACGGGAAATCTTGAACTTATCCGTTACCGGACGCATTACGGAACCTACGGTTAGACAGTTGAAATAGTCATCTACGAAGATTAATGCACCAAGACCGAATGTAGATAACATCGCGCCTCTTCTGGATTTGATCTTTGTGCTGGCCCACTGTCCGTAAGCAGCGCTTCCGCCTACTTTATTCATTAAGGATACCATAACACCAAGGATGACTAAGAACATTAAGATACCTACATTCCAGGAATCTGTTAATTTTCCCATCATACCGGTTACAAATACGGTACTCATCATTTTTTCTACATTAAAATTCGCATATAGCAGACCGCCTGCTAAAATACCGATAAATAAGGACATGTAAACTTCTTTTGTGATAAGAGCAAGCGCGATTGCTACGATTGGAGGGATCAGTGCCCAAAATGTCGCATATGCTGGAACCGTCTGTTCCGTGATATACTGATTCGCACTGTTAATTTCCTCATTTGCGGCTCCCGCGATTTCTTCCTGCTCTGCAATATATTCTTCTGCTTCTTCTACTGTTGTGTAAACAGGTGTGCTCTCATTCGCCATAACAGAAAGTGCTGGCACTGCTGCTACCATAAAAAAGAACATAACAGCAAAGATGGAGCTTATGATTCTTGTCTTTCTACCATTCATTTCTTGGTCCTCCTCTTAATTTACGATAAGACAGCGCTTTAGCTTATCTTATCGAATCCGATTATGTGATTGTCGATCTGGCCAGATGCAACAAAAAAAGCCATGGAACAGTCTTAAGGGCTGCTTCATGACCAAAAAATTACATAATATAAAAGACAAGAATTTATGTATTTCAGTAATGATAGCACTCCACATACATGTTCATGTGACAGTCTGATGCATATTCTGCATCAGCCCAGCAGCTTAACCCTTCAGGATAGTTAAACCACTTCGGCGAATCTTCCTTTCCTGCCTTCATTCCTGTTTTTAACCAGCAGTACTCTTAATCTTCGCGCCTCTATCAACGCCTTATAAAAAGTCTTATTATTTAAGACCTGTTTTTCCATAGCATGGACATTATAATAACAGATGTTTTTTTGTTTTGCAACACTTTTTGACAATTTTCTTATTTTTCTTTTAAATAAGGCTGTGCTTTCAGCCATGCTGCAAGACCTGCTCCATGCTTAAATTCACCATTTTTGATTAGTTTATTTACTTCCTCTACTCCCATTGGATGCATCGAGATAAACTCCGTGAATTCTAACTCCGCTTCGCCTCGCTCTTCACATTGTGCAAGGAATAAATGAATGGTCTCATCGGTTGCACCAAAGGAAGGATAAAATTCTCCTAACGAATATAATTTATCCACAATACAGCCTGTCTCTTCTTTTACTTCTCTGATTGCTGTCTCTTCCGGTGTTTCTCCATCCTCAATCATCCCACATGTAAATTCATAGGACCAGGACTTGATTGGGTGTCGGAATTCCTTCAGACAGATAATCTCATCTTCGAATTTCGTAATCACACATACACCCGGTCGGACCTTTATATACGAATACCTTGCATTCCTCCCATGTATGTCTAATTCATCGATCACTACAGTAAAACGATCTAGTTTTTCTTCTTTTGATGTTTTCATCTGATACGGAATATCACTCATCGTAATCGCTCCTTTTAGATAGCATATCTTATGCCGCTGTAATTTATCACTTTTATATAGCTAATTTAAGTACTAATATTTTATAAGCCTCTATTACCGTAATCACCCTCTTTTTCAGGAATCGACCCTTTCTAGCAAGTATACCATAGCCTTTCATAATTTTCCATATAAAGGTTTCCACTTCTTTGCGCTTTAACTTAAAAATGAGCACAGCGATAACAGACATCGCCATACTCATCTATATGAATCCTACCATCATCTAAGATATTATGTTAACACATACTATCTTCCGAATTCCTCTAAGTCTGGAATTTTCATCTCATAGAACCAATCATCGATTACTGTCCCCGCAAGGAAATCCTCTTCTCTTTTTTATCTTTCTGTATAAAAATAATACAATACCCAAAATATCACAATGGATACTTCTATAATATAAAATGGATATAAAAAATACTTATTATATCCATTTTATATGTATATACCAATTATTTAAACCGGTCTAATAAATAGTCATATGTCGTCGTAGGAACCATTCTTTTAATCTGTTCCCATTCCCCCTCTTGCAGGTACTTTCTTACTTTTGATGCACTAATAACACCTACATTAGATAACTCAATTCGTTTTATTTCCTTACACTCTATCCCATACTGTGGTAGAATTCTCTGCATGGTCTTGTTATACTGCTGCGTCACCTTATCAATAGGCTCCTCTCCTACAAAACGGATAGTGATATTCATTTCAGGAGCAATGCACTGTGCAAAAACTTCGATATCTAATGACATGTCAATTGCTACTTCCTGCTTATCGTCCTTTTGAAAATACTCTGGAAATGTCACCGTAGAAATTATAAATTTTCCACTTGGAAGTACAACTACATTTTCTAAATCCTTTGTTCCTTGCTTAACAAGCTCTATCCTATCTAGAAAGCTAAATACTGATTTATTCTCTTCTACAACAAATATAAATAATTGATCAACCTCCATGGCTGCCTGCTCAATTAAAAAACGATGACCGTTCGTAAATGGATTGCAATTCATAACGATGGATCCGACTCTACCGGATACATCTGCTTTATACTTTGTAATTTCTGAAATATATTTTATTAGTTCAGCATTCCCCATATACGCTTCTTTTATATTCTTTTTCCTAGCTAGTTCTCTTTTTTCAAAAGGTGATACCTTACTTATCAATCCACTACGATATTCCTCATAAACAATACGGTACATCTCCTTGGCAATAACGCGACTTGCCCTATAATTAAAGTGAACCGGATTATCTAAGAAAAACACTCCTAATTCTTTTGCCTTATCATTACAAAGGGTGGAAAGCTCGATAAATGAAAGTTCTGGATCTATCAGATGGAAATACTCTATTTCCTCGTGCATCATCATAAAAATAACGATATCCCCTTTTTGATAATCCTTGTTACACATACATTTCAACATTTCCTGGACTGAGGCTGTTCGCAGGCCAAAATTATTCACATTAAAAAAATTCATATCACTATGATTGATTTCATCTTGTAGAACACTTGAAATCGTATCCTTATCTTCTACAAACAGCCCAAACACTGAACATGGTCCATATATATCAATATCCTGTGTATAATTTTCCCATTCTTTGTTTAAAGTAATACGATATCCCCCTGTTACATTGCAATAATCACTACGGTATTCTTCATAAGAGATTACATCCGCCTTTCGAATAGGAACCGGCATCTTAAATAGATTATTCACCATTGGCATAAAATCATCTTTTCCAAACATCTCTTTAAGCTCATCTGCATATAATTGGGGTTGCTTGTAATAATACTTCCAAAAGCGTTTATTTTTTAAACGATCTTTTTGTTTTTCTGTCATATACTTAAGCTTTGTTTCACTTGGGGCCTCAAAAACATAAAATCTAACTCCATTTTCTTTATGTCTTTTGTACTGAGTAACTATCTCATGTAAAAAGTATACTTGCTCTATTGATGTATATGTATTTGTATAGCGTTTATCCATCCTTCTATATAATTCATGCCTTCTCTCATATCTTCTCAGATCCGTATCAATTACCAGATCATACTTCATAAAGCAGCCTCGTGAAAAATCGTCTGCCGATATAACATCAATACAAATATCTGGCTTTTCTACTTCTATATTCTTTAAGAATTCTTGTGCAAACCCATTATAATCAATTAAACATACTCGTTTGCATCCTCCTCGTTGCAGATAAAAGAAAAACCATGTAGTATCCTTCAAATATTTTGTATAATCAATTTTTTCTTTCTCAAAGTCGGTATTCTCATATGTCATCTCAAAAAGAAATTCCCCTTTTTCGTCCACAACAGGAATTTTCTTTATTTGAGGATTCTCTGAAAAAATTCTTTCAGCTTCTAAATCCACATCATTCGAAATAGTAAGCTTTTTACTCTGTCTGTTTATCCCTGCTCTTATATCCGACATATTACGTTTAAAATCTCCTAACGTAATAATACCCGCTAATCTTTCATTCTCTAATACATAAACAATTTTATCTGGCTCTGCAAAAAAATATTTTTCTACACTCTCTGCCCCAATTAATTGGTTATATTCTATGCAGTTTAGATCTTTAACTTCTGTTCTTTTTAACATTATTCCTCCAAGTACGCTATGATATGAACCTTCTAATAAAAAGGACTCGATATAGTATTTAGTATCATACCATACTAAATATCACCTTTTCAACGAATTTTTCACAAAACAATCGTTCTCCCACTGGTCTGTGTGCTGCAGTTTTTATCACTTTCTATCCCCACACTCCCCCAATTCATTGTCCTCACAGAATGAGAACAAATGAAAAACTCCATTATATAATAAATCACTGCTTTCGCTCCGTCATCGAAATATTTGATCTTAACGCTTCGTTTTTCAAATGCCTCCTTATCTAAGCATCCTTGCACATTGAGAAACGGACAGGCCCAATGGTACGAAAAGCAAAGATTGCTCACTGCCTCTAGTATGCTACGCATACACACACCGATAATTTCTTATTTTCCCCCTTATTTCACGCTACATTTCTCATAAAAGTATCTTACAAAAATTCAGGATGCCATCCTTTCCTGTGGATAGCATCCTGATACACTTTACTTTTCTTCTATCGTCCCTTCATTTAACTGCCGCAAATACTCATCCGCCTTTCTCGCATTTTCGGAAAAGCTGTTGTTCTTCCACCATGCCACTGCAATGGCTGCGATTTCAATAATGGTTTCAATAAAACTTGCCACGGTTCCTTCCTGAATCTCAAGAAGCGGTCTTCCGGTCTGTTTTAATATCAGATTGATTAATACTATGATCAACATAATCGTTCTGATGATCGTCCCCTTCGTAATCTTCATACCGTTCTCCTTTTCTGCTATGTAAATCAGCAGTCCTTGTTATACTCTCACTTCATCATATGAAGATTTTTTTCTCCATATGTTATTCCTTCTAAATTTTCCATGCAAAAAAAGCAGGCACAGAAAGAAAATACCTAACATGCTTTTCTTTCTATGCCTGCTGTTTAAAATCGTTTCGCGTAACCGCAGCGTTTACATAGTTCTTCCACCGCGCGTCTTCTTGAGAATCCTTCATACAGATTCCTTGCTCGATCCTTAGCAAGGATATCCGCAAGAGGCTCTTTAAATACATTGCCAAGCGCGATCGTTCCTTCGCTGTCAAGGCAGCATGGAACAACCGTTCCATCCACTAAAACCCCTAGCTGATTGCGAAGTCCATAGCAGAATACTTCATCCTCCGGACTATCTTTTTCAATATCCGGCCATTCAAACTTCTCTGCCATATTCAAATACACTCTGTCCATCAATTTTAGCTGGTGCGTCTCTAAAAGCTTCTCTCCTAACGAATAGGAAAGCTCTAATTCTTCCTCTAACATCGCTAAAATATCATGATTCAGACCGTTGGCCCCTTTTAGATCCTCACTGTCCATATTCCAAAGACGTATGCTGACTATCGTCTTCTTATCCCTTGCTTTCTTCACAAAATCCGTAACCGAACAAACATAATGTTCTAATTCCACAGTTTTTTCGTTTGCCTCAAAGCTGTGAAGGGATACGTTCACCTGTCGAAGAGCTGGGTAAGAAAGAAGTTCATCCCCTCTCTTTTCTAACAGCGTGCCGTTGGTTGTCAGATTGACCTGAATACGGTTGGCCTCACATTCCTTTAGAAACGATCCAATATCCGCATTTAAGAGCGGTTCTCCCATCAGATGCAAATACACATGATTGGTGTACGGCTTTACCTCCTGTAAAATGTGTGAAAACTCTTCCGGCTTCATAAACCGCTGCTCCCGTTTTGTCTTCGGGCAAAAATTACAGCTTAAATTGCATACATTTGTAATTTCGATATAAACTTTTTTTATCTTATCTGTCATAAAACATAGGTGCTTCCCCATAGGCTTGCCTATGAGTAAGCACCATCCTCCTTTTATACAACCACTTGCCATCCACCGCAGTGTACTGCTTTCTTTATCTTGGATGTCAAGCGTTTACCATTTCTTTATTTTTCTTCTCCAAAAAAATCTCCCTGATTTTTTCAGCAACTAGCTCTGCAGCTAAAGTATGACTTACATCTGTTGGATGAAAGTCACTGACTAATCCGTTTTCCGGCTTTTGAAGTGGTATTTCCAAAAAGAAAACCTGTGTGTCCTGTTCCTCTTTCTGGTATTCTATAACCAATTCTTTTAATGCTTTTATGTTTTCACCTGCTAGCATCAACCCCAGACAGCATAAAATTTTAGCTTGCGGATTATTTTTTCGAATCGTCCGCAAAAAGACTTTGTAATCCCTCTTGTACCAATCAAGTCTATCTTTCTTATCTTTACAATA
>SVEB01000060.1 GCA_015057635.1 Lachnospiraceae bacterium
GATAAACGCTGAAGGCATCTAAGCGTGAAGCCCCCCTCAAGATAAGATATCCCATAGCGTAAGCTAGTAAGACCCCTTGAAGACGACAAGGTTGATAGGACAAAGGTGGAAGTGTGGTAACACATGTAGCTGATTGTTACTAATAGGTCGAGGGCTTAACCAAGAAGTTTGTACGGATTTCATTTTCAATGTGAAGCGGTAATGTCTAGAAGAATCACAGTAATGTGGTTCTTTTTTTTATTAGGAGGATGTCATAGTAAGTACCTCCCTATGGCTGCGGGCGGATTAGGACGGAATGTTCGGACCCTGGGGGTACAAAAAACGGCAAAAGTGTAAACTTCATCACCATGTTACACGAACAGGTGAAAGTGGCAATACTTTGCGTAGAGACGAGAGACAGTATTTTTGTATAAAAGTCAATGGCGGACTTGTGCAAAGATAACAAAACACATTCACACATCGTGAAAAACACATACAAAAAATAGAATTTTAAATAGTTAAAAAGTAATGAATGTAATCAAAACAGACAAAAATAAACGGAAGAATGTTGAAATATAGTACAATTTATATTATATTGAAACCTTAGTTAACATTTACCATGGTTAACATTACCGATTATGGAGCAATAAAAATGGTTGGTGGTTACAGAAAGAATTTAAAGAGATCCTTGGCAGTGATGCTGGCAGCATCGATGACATTGCCGGTTGTTCCGGGAACGGTGTCTGGAATGGAGATTGTGAAGGCGAAAGAGAGCTGGGATGATAGCAGTCTGAAAGACATAACGGGTCTGGTAGACGGATCGGGACAAACGGAAGTTGACAAGGAACAGCTTCGTATGCCAGTTGAAATTGATGGCAATGATAAGCTTTCGATTATGGCGGTAGGACAGAAACTTAAGTTTTCACATGCGGATACGGTGGCAAAGTTGTCTAAGCTTTCTAATATGGGGTACTTTGTATTTGAGGCTACAGAAGATTTTAGCGTAATTGAGGCAGACATTGAAGTGTCTGAAATCCTGACAGGAAATGATAACGGCATTTTGTTTGGGGTTTTTGATGATGCAGATGTGATTTCCAAGGTTGCAAGCATCATGCTACGTGGAAGTAAGGAAGTGAAGAACTTCTTAAGCAAGAATACTGGTTCGTTAGGAACGGGCGGAATTAGTACAACATTTACAGAGAATGTTACGATTCACCTGACTATTACAAGAACTGCAACGGGGATTGAAAGCACGGTGCAGATTGGAGATACAGTGTCTGGAAAAACCTATCAGTATAAGGATTTTGAAGGGATTGCAGCGAATATCGTGATCACAAAGAAATCATATGATACCGTATATCGAAATAGCGCAATACTCGAAGGCATTGTAGAGAAGACTGGTATACTGGAATTAGAAGTGAATGGAATCATTCAGCAGACCGAAAAGGTGAATGCAAGAGAAGGATTCTCTTTGTGTGCAGAATTGGCAGAGGGAAGAAATGATGTGAATCTTTATTTTACCGATGCAAATGGGAAAAAGACAAAACAGACCTATAATTTTGTATACTTAACCAATTATGATATCGTAGTAGATGCTTCTTATACAGGTGAAAATGGTGCAGCGGCAGATGGAGTTCCGGTATATAACACCGTTCAGGCGGCAGTTGATGCTGTGCCTTCTGGTAATTAGGAACGGGTTGTAATCCTTGTGAAGGAAGGAAATTATAAGGAACACCTTGTCATTACATCTCCATATGTCACATTAATTGGGGAAGACAGAGAAATGGTTAATATCAATTTCGATGATAAAACAGAGTCCCCAGTTGGTGGAGATACCTCTACACGATGTGCGGTTTATGTGAAATCTTCTGCAGTTGGCTTTGCGGCAGAGAATGTGACATTTGAAAATACATATCAGTATTTGGGGAATGGCAACATTTCAAATGAATCAGCAGATGCGCTGCGTGTAGATGCAGATCAGAGCACGTTTGTCAATGTGAAGCTGTTAGGATATCAGGATACATTAAACACCAGCAGTAATAATCAATATTATTATAAATGCTATATTGCCGGAAATATAGACTATATCTATGGTTCCGCGCAGGCATTGTTTGATGAGTGTGAGCTTGTATTTCGCTATAATGCGAATAAGAACAGCGGTTATGTGACAGCACCAAAGACAAGTGCGGATAAGGAATATGGATATATCTTTAATAACTGCCGCATTTATGCAGAGGCTGGATGCAATGGAAGCAAGTATCTCTTAGCCCGTCCATGGGAACCGGATGGAGCAGCTACCTTTATTAACTGTTATATGGATGGTATCATTAATGCGGTACAGCCATATGGCGATATGAGTGGAAATCTTGCAGTGAATGCCCGTTTCCAGGAGTACTACACATATGGAGGGGGATTCCAGATCAACAATAACCGCCCGCAGATCACAAAGGATCAGGCAGAGTAAATGCTTACGGTATCCGATTTAGGTTGGGATCCTTATACCGTGACAGAAGAAGTTTCGACAGGCAATTTTATTGGAACCATGGTAACAGAAGGAGAAGAGAAGTTTGTTGAGAACGAATATGTGCCAACAACATTTGATCCAGACTCTATGGACGATACAGGACTTGGAAACTACGGAATGACCGGGTATGCAAGTGCACAGGGCGTGACAGGCGGCGGATATTTATGAATTAAAAAGCTCTCTGACGGATGAATATGCGATTCAGAAAGTTGTAAGCAATGGCGCTATTTCTACATGCGGAGCATCTGTCTTATTAGAAAACTGTAAGATTAATGGTATTGTAAATGCAGTGATAAGCGGAAATGGTGCAAGCCCGGGAGGTTATATCAACGCATCCGATACGCTCTATTATATGAATGGAGAGCAGACAGAGCTAAAGGTGATAGATAATGTAGGCACAGGCATGATACTGGATAAAGATGCATTTATAGATTCTCTTCCTTATGAAGGATATATTCTTTTTGAGGCCAAGAATTTAGATAAAATGGTCCTGCCATACACAGGAGCCGGAAATATAACCATGACAGGTATGCAGTGGCAGAAGACACAGTATAATGCAGAACCAGTGACCGATAAGCCGGATACGGATCTTCCGGGTGGAGATGGCAGCGTACCAGGAACCGGCGGAGATGCGAATGCACCGGGAAATGATGAAGATACAGGCAAACCGGAAAACGGGGGTTCTGGAAATACACCAGGAAATGGTGAGAATAGTGGCAGTGGAAGTGACGGTTCACAGGGGGGGAATGATTCATCAGATGATGCGGCGGCAAAGGTTGAAGCACTAACCAAACAGGAAACCAGCAAAATCACAGCATTATTGAAAAAAGACAGCAATAATGATACCGCAGTTTCTGTCAAAGTAAGCGGTGGAACAAAAGGAAATATTGTAGCAGCAGTCGATGTCAGCACGAACAAAAATCTGAAAGCCGGAGATCGGGTTTACGTATATCGCTATGATGAAAAGGATAAAATGTTTTACAGCATCTACGGCGGATATAGCTATCGTGTTGGTACTGATGGAATGGTTCGGATGACAGTGGCGAGCGAAGGCATTTATGTTGTATTGCAAAATCAGCCAGGCAGCGGCGTGATGAAGAGCCTTCCTGCACAGACATGGGTATCGGTTGATTATACAGCATTATATCTGAACGGAAAGGTTGGAAGCCAGAGACAGTTAAAGTTAAATCTTCCGGAAAGCTTAGAAGTGGCAGAAAGCCTGCAGAGTCAGACATCTGGTGCAGGAGTAGGACCTGTGACGGTTACGTATTCCACATCAGATCAGAAAGTGGCATCGGTATCAAAGAACGGTGTCATCACAGCAAAGGGAATCGGAACGGCAGTGATTACAACACGAATTACCTATACATCAGGAGCTGTGAAAATAGTAACCATGAAAGTAACGGTAAAGAAGCCGTTTATCCGAATCAAAGCGGTGAAAGAGGAAATGAAGAAAGGGGAAGTTTATACGATCAAAGCACAGGGATACGGTGTTCCTACGAAAGATATGCAGTATAAAGTAGCAGATGCATCAATTCTTGGCATTGATAAAAAAGGAAGAGTGAAAGCTTTGAAAAAAGGTACTACAACCATTACGGTTACGTATGGTAAAGTTAAATCGGAACAGAAGATTACAGTGAAATAAAAAGTATCTTTTTAGAAGATGTCATGCGAGGCCCCCAGCCCTATGGAACATTTATAACAATGTATTCATAGGGCTGGGGGCTTTGTGCAATATTACCATACGTTTAGAAAAATATGCATAATAGTACATAATATATGTGGGAAAGTGGAACTAATTGACACTTTATGAAAAATAAGGTATAATGGCTCGCGGAATAACAGGAGGAATACAAATGAATCTACGAGAGAAATTAGAGAAAAAGAAGATAGAGGAAAAGTTCCGAATAAGTTTTATTGTGATATTGGTCATTATCGGCTTTACTCTGGCTTTTATTATGCTTGCAATGGGTTCAATAAGTTGGAGGATGAAAGTCTTTTATGAGGTTCATCACCAGAATGTGGTAACACAGATGGAAGCTAGGAAGGATATGCAGGCATTAGGTAAGTCTGTAATGTGGGCATTGATGACGGAAGAGGAAGAGGAGGTTAAGAAGCAGATTGAGAATGCAAATAGTTGTATAGAAAGTCTTAAGGAAGAGATTGCATTTTTAAATAAAAATTTTACGAATCAGGAATTGCTAGATAAATTAAATCAGGCAGTGAATGAAATTCTACCAGTTCAAAATGAGATGCTTCAGTATACATTGGAAGATGAATGGGAAATAGCATTTGATATATATCAGAAAGAGTATTCGCATAGAGAGGATAATGTGCAGCAGGCATTGCTTAATATCGGTACATATGCAGAGGAAAGAGCGACAGCAAATTATCGTGTATCAAAGTGGATTAGAAGTAGTTTTATGGTGATTGGGGCATTGGCAGCTATCATAACTGTCTTTCTGGAAATAAGGATTTCCAAGATTTTGGCGAGAGCTTTTATTGAGCCAATTCGTGAATTGAATTCGGCAGCAAAGAAAATGCAGTCAGGGGATTTGGATATTTGTATTTCTTATCAGGCAAAGGATGAGATGGGAGAACTGGCAAATAGTTATCATGAGACATGTGAGTTCCTATCAAGTATTGTACAGGATATTAATGTGATTACAAAAGAAATGTCCGAAGGTAATTTTGCAGTAGAGAGCACCTGCCCCCATAATTATAAAGGGGAATTTGCACCAATCTTAGTGAGCATTGAGCAAATGAAGGAGAAAATATCGAATATACTATGTGGAATTCGTGAATCTTCTAATGTGGTAGCGATTAGTACAGAGCAGATTGCGGAAGGGGCTTCTTCACTATCTCAGGGGGCAACTGACCAGACATATGCGACTGAGCGTTTGCAGGCTATTGTTAAGGAAGTAAATGAATACGTTGCATTGAATGCAGAGTATGCAAAAAATGCAAATGAACTAGCGCACGCAATGAGCGCTAGTATGCAGGAAGGCAATACAGATATGCACAAAACGGTTGAGGCTATGGATGTAATTTATAAACATTCGGAACAGATTAACCAAATTATTGGCTCGATTGATCAGATTGCAAAGCAGACGAATCTGCTAGCTTTGAATGCTTCCATTGAGGCGGCACGTGCAGGGGAAGCCGGTCGTGGATTTGCAGTGGTTGCATCAGAAGTAGAGCAGCTTGCAGCACAGTGTACAGAGGCAGCAAAGCATTCCTTCTTCCTAATAGGTGAATCGCTGCAAGCGGTAGAACAGGGAAGAGAAATTCTTTCTAAGGCGGCCAATCAGATCGATGGGACTATGACTAAGACGAATGAACTGGCAGAACATGTTGAAAGAATAACAGAATCATCTGTGAAGCAGAGTGAACAATTAGAGAAGGTGTTGAAGTCTGTTGGGCAGATAGCAGAGGTTGTGGCAGAGAATACAGCATTAGCGGAAGAAAATACAGCAAGCTGTGAGGAAATGGCAAGTTCAGCGGAAGAACTTAATGCCATGATTAATCAGTTTAAACTGAAGCAGGATTAGTTTTTGTATGATCCGTTTTTTAATGATGGATAACTAAGATAGAACGAAGTATTCCATAGAAAAGAAAGGGTTGTGAATCGAGGGAAATTCACAACTCTTTTTTTCTGTGTTATTTAGATGGTTTTACATCTTTATAAAATGAATTTTCAGACTTTATATAATAGAAAGATCGAATCAATGGTTTTATGGAATGCATGCAGAAGTAATTAGGAAGTAACTGTGTTTTAGGCGTAAAATAGTCGTAGAGTAAAAGAAAATATCACTATTAAAAGGAATAAGAGAATGGGTAGGAAATATGTTTTTGTATCCTATTAGTTTGAAAATACACGGAATCATGCAAAAAATCAGAAAAAATAAAAAAGTGATTGACAATAAGGTTATGCCATGATAGAATGAATGAGCTGTCTGAGTCGACAGCAAGTTAGCTTGTTCGACAAGCTAACACACATTGATAACTGAACAGTGAAACAACCTTGATATTCGTTGAGAATAAAGTTTGGACTAGCGTCCAAATACAAATAGAACTGTAAGAAGAAATTCTTACAACCCTAAATAACAGTAACGGAACAAGATGACAAATATAATAGTTACAACTTAGTTGTAACGGCTTATTAGTAGTCAGC
>SVEB01000061.1 GCA_015057635.1 Lachnospiraceae bacterium
GCTTACTGAAATTGTATTATGAAGATAAGCCGAGATCATCTGTCCCCATCCGCTGTAGCATGCACCTGCTGCATATGGATAAGCGCTTGGTTGATCCGTCACGGTTGAATCTCCTGCTAAGAATATGGTCGGTACATTAGATTCTGTTATTTCTGCTTTTTTAAAGTGTACTCCTTCGCCTATAATAGCAAGATCAATGGCATAATTGGCATACGGCTTGTTCTCCCCTCTTGGAATATATTCTTCCGCATGGATGACAAATGTGTACTCAAAATCTTCTTTTGGTCTGATTGTTTCATTGTGAAAGAACATATGGCGTCTTCCTGCAAATAATGTCAGATCCTTAACTCCGTCTTCTCCGCCATTTAACGTAAGGGTTACTTTATAATTTCCTGCTTTTGGCACCTGTGTCTTAAAAAATAACGGCACAGGTATCTCAGCTTTGGCAAAACATCCATATGGATCCGTATGGATGGTTGTAATCTCTTTTTTCATATACCAGTATAAAATAGCAAATCCTGCATTGTTTTCGGGAACTCTCAATGATTCTTCCTTTTCCCTTACGGTCTCCGTTATAAATCCGAATCCCTTTCCTTCTGTATAGAGATAATCATTTGTGCTTGTCGTACTAATATTCCCATGTTTTCTCTCCGCCTGCCAGGTTTCTTCCATAAACAGGTTTCCCCATTTTACTTCCACTGTTTTTGCGTACATATACTCAAGCCTCCTATTGAAATGATCTAACTGTATTTCTTTTTTCCATTATCTTACATTACTTTCAAAAAATCAATGCTTTTCCCCGAAAGAAGTCCCTGAATAGAAAAAAACATAGAATAATATCGGATGTGGGAAGAGATACAGATGGAAACATAACGCAGGAGGCTGTGCAGTACAAGATTACAAAGCACTATTTATCTGAAGACTCTTCCAGAACAAGGTCCTCACAGTATTTGCGTTCCATGTCATGACGGATTTTTCTTGTTTGAGGAGAATCAAAAATAATAGAAAAATCATAATCACTTGGGTAAAGTTTATCGGCCGGAACGATTTGCTTGATTCTCTTATGATTGATCCAGATCTTCTTGCCTTGAAGCTGAACTTGAAGAACACCTTTTTCATTTGCCGTCTGGCATACAATACCGATCTTTTTATCCGGATAAATCATCACAGAGTCTCCTCTGCTAAACTGTTCGGCTGCAATCTGTCTCTTGGCAGTCTCTTTTTGCTTTTTAATTGACGGTGCATGTTCATGCTTAAGTTCTTTTACTTCTGTCATAAAAGGGAGTTCTTCCTTTCCGTATGCAGCTTTGCTTGCACACGCTAACATCACTTCCGGCATACCTAAACGCTTAGCGATATAAAAAGCACAGCTTTCCCCTGCGGCACCGATTTCCAGACGATATAAAGGCTTTAACGTATTTCGATCAAAAGCCATTCTGGCGTTGCGCACTTCTTTTGTTTTCTCCGCATATTCTTTCACTTCCGGATAGTGAGTGGTCGCTAAAAAGAGGCATCCACACTTTCGCAGTTCTTCTAAGATCGCAATGGCAATCCCCATTCCTTCGGTTGGATCCGTACCAGATCCAAGTTCATCTAAAATCACAAGACTGTCCGGTGTTGCTTTCTTAAGAATAGCAAGCACGTTCGTTATATGAGAAGAGAACGTGGATAAATTCTGCGTAATATCCTGTCCGTCCCCCACATCACACATCACCTGATTATTCATGCATAAATCTGCTTTTATTGCCGGAACATGCAGGCCTGACTGTGCCATAATGGAATGAAGACCTACTGTCTTAATCGCTACCGTCTTTCCCCCTGTATTCGGTCCGGTTATGATAGTTCCCCGTATGCCCTCTTCCGTCTCAAAATTAAGCGGAACACAGATTTCTGGATTCATAAGCGGATGACGGCCATCTTTGATTACAATCCTTCGCTCCGTATTAATGTCCGGTTCGATTGCCGAAAGTTCTGCGCTCAATTTCCCTTTTGCAAATATAAAATCCAGTTTCTCCATGATATGCATGTTCTGATCAAAACCTTCTGCCTGATCCGCCACCATTGCTGTCAGGATATAAAGAATCCTTTTTTCTTCATTTTCCTCATCAATCTTTAAAAGCTGACGTTCTTCCCCATATTTTGTGACTGCTGCCGGTTCGATAAATAATGTAGCGCCTGTTGAGGACTTTTCAACCACCGTCCCCGGTATGCGGAACTTATAATCTCTTTTTACCGGAATACATATTCTGCCGTTCTTTGTGGTAATAAACTGATCCGCAAGACACTCTTTATTCGCTTTTAGAATCGAATCTGCTTTCATTCTCATCTTCTGATCAATCCGCTCTATCTCTGCCCGAATATCATGAAGCTGTTTTGTCGCATAATCATCTACCCTGCCTGCGCGGATTTTCTGTCTTATTTCCTCTCGGATTTCTGCCATGGAATTCAGTTCCAGCTCGTAATATGGCAGGCTTAATTGCATGCTCTTGGCACGACATAGGAAATCTTTCAATCGTTGTACTGCCGTCAGTGTGATTTCAATCTGCTCTAGCTGTTCGGGCAGAAGACATCCTTCCTGTTTTGCCGTATTTAACACTTCTTTTACCCCTGAAAGCGCTGTTAAAGGCGGATTTCCATACTGATCCAAGATCATTCTTGCTTCGCTCGTCTCACGAAGTCTTGCACGTACCTCCATCTCTTCTAAAAATGGAGCCAGGTTCATACATTGATCTTTTGCTGTCTCTGTCAGTGCGTAGTCCCTTAATTTTTCTCTGATTTTATCAAATTCCAATATTGTAAATGCGTCCATGTTCTCTCCTTCTGATTTCCAAATCATGCTGTATCCATATAAACAATTTCACAGCCCTTTACCGTTTTCATCACATGGCGCCCTTAACTCTCTGCGTTATTCCTTATAAATTCTGTTTTACGTTCTCTCACATACCGATTTTAATATTGGAGCATTCCAATATTTCATTGTTTCAATGCTGATTTTTCTTCCCAATCTTATCATTAAAACATTTCATTACTTTCATGTCCTTGCAAGCCTCTCGGAATGTTCTGATATTTTAATCCAATCATAATCACATAGCATTCCTAGAATAAATAGGATTTAAACAGAATCATTCTTTCAAATGCTTACCTGAAATCAGGCAAAAAAAGAGCATGAATCTGTCATTCATGCTCAAAACCGTCCTTATAAAAAAGACAGGCTGTCTGTATTAGCAATCCATAACGGCAGATATCCCGGCTTAAAAAGCCGACATAAGGGCGCACTTATTGCGTTATGCGCAATAAACAAATCCCTTACAACTATTCAGCTGTATTCTCCATTACTGATACACTTAACATACAAAACCTCTCTTTTCTTTTTGATACTTACATTATATTCCGTTTTATCAGTTTGTCAACCATTTTTCATATTTTTTCTATTTTATATGATTCTTAAAACAATATACGTCTTTGCCTCACAATCGATTGTCTCCCCTTCCTTTATCTGTAGCATCCTCTCTCTCTTTTTTTATTATCCGTAATGTTCCATGCCTCTTCCTTTAACTGTGCTGCTAAAGAAAGTGCTACCCATCTGGAGTTTCCCGTCCCAGAAAAGTAAAAAATCATATTATTCCTCATTCTCTTAACTTTCTTGCTTTGGCAGATATTTATCTGCATCCATATAGTAATATTTATAGTTCCCTCTTTTTACATAGACGGGCATATCCGTTACATTACTGATATATGGTGCCGGATCATACCAGATACCACGACTTCGGAATGTATACTGTTTTCCATCCTCCGGATTTTTATACTGGCATATGATGATATAAGGATGTCGCCTGTTAACGGACATCATTCTGTTTATTTCTACACGAGAGACCGGTGCATAGATTACACGGCCTTCTTGCTTTAAAAACCGAACCTTCTTTTCACCAGACCGTCCTGCAACAAACAGAATAAGCGTAATGATAAGGAAGGTGCCTCCCACAATTGCGAAAACCAGTGAGGTAAGCCCTGTCCCATATACCGGAAGCAGTTTTTCCGGCTTTTCTGCCTTATAATAGACCGGAATCTCTTTTCCTACATAAAACGAGGAAGATTCATAGTAAAGATGACCCTCATAGACTTTTCCATCCACCTCATACCTTACATCCGTTCCTTGCTGACTATAGGATCTGTCTCCATCCTGACTGTCATAGTGTGTACCTTCAATCGTTGCAGTAACCATTACCGATGATTTTATCATCTGCCCCCGGTAAACAAAAACTGCTGCTGCCACTAAAAGCAGGGCGGCACTTGTCGTTGTAAAAACTTTCATTAAAATACCAAACACCTTTTTATCGTACATAAGCTCCTCCAATTTTCCAGGTATCCATACATTTACCTTGTGGCCACGATAAATAAAATGATACAAAATGTGATTGTCATCACAATAACACTATTTTTAATCCTTTCAATATTTCGAAAGGACTCCAGCTGCTTTAGGTTTCTGTACTCTTCCATTTCCTCTTTGGTAAGCTCGTTTACTTTTTCCCGGTAAAATACCTGCTGTCCTTCTCCAGCCTCATTCACATACTCTTTAATTTCTTCCGGCAGAGGCATACCTTCCAACTTTTTCTTCTTAAACTCTGTATTTTCTTCCTTTGAACACGGTATATCTTCTAAAAAGTGCAGTTCAAACTTTAGTTTTCTGATTTCTTTTTTCCAATCTCCCCCGGTTCTAACCATCGTCCACCCTCCTATTGTCACTTTCTCTGATCGTTCGCCTTCATATCTTACTTCTTTTACCATTTTATCACATCTGTTTTCATCGGTAAAGTCTGGCTTTGACTGTAAAAAGAGATGAACAAGGTTCTTTTTCCATACAAAAGCATTCCCATCCATCCCTTTTATTCAGGTATCCTGTATTCGATTTTTTCGCTGTCTTCCTATACAGAATGAAACATTAGTCCTTTACATCATGCATTGGTTTTCAAACAAATATGGCTGTACCGTATGATAAAAGCTTTCATCGCATACAATCTCATATACGATCCCTTCTTCTTTCCATTCCGACTTTTTAATTTCTGCTTCCGCATTTACTTTTGCGATCATATTTCCGTGATCATATGGGATATAAATAGCTGCACTAACTTCCTTTGGTAACATTCTGTTTCTGATTGCAGAACATAATGCGCCAAATCCATCCTTGTCTTTTGCTGAGAAAAGGATATGATTAGAATCTATGCTTTCTGAAATCAGCACTTGCTTTGCCTGAGGCTTAAGCAAATCGCTTTTATTAAATACATACAAAACAGGAATATGCTCTGCATGGATGCTCTTTAATGTTTCTTTTGTCACTTCAATCTGATTGCGATAATCCGGATTGGATACATCCACTACATGCAGAAGCAAATCTGCTTCACATACTTCTTCTAACGTTGATCGAAATGCCTTGACCAGATTATGAGGAAGACTGCTGACAAACCCAACGGTATCGGTAAGCAGGATTTCCTGTGTCTTCGTAAGAGGAATTCTTCGTACAGACGTATCTAACGTAGCAAAAAGCATATTCTTCTCCAGCACTTTCTTATCTTCTTCCTTTACGAATTGTTCTACAAAACAGTTCATAATAGATGATTTTCCTGCATTTGTATATCCTACAAGAGAAACCACCGGCAGACCTGTTCTTTTTCGCATATTGCGCTGCGTCTTACGCTGTTCTTCCATTATTTCCAGCTCTTTTTTCAGCTGATTGATACGTTCCTCGACCTTACGCTTATCCAAGGACAGCTTTGTCTCACCGGCACCTTTGTTCCTTCCGCCGGCGCCACCTCCGATTCCGCCACCCTGACGAGATAAGTTTGTACTCGCACCGGCTAATCTTGGAAGCTCATACTGCAGACGCACCATCTCCACCTGTAGCTTTGCTTCTCTTGTTCTCGCACGGCTGGCGAATATCTCAAGAATCAGTCCAGTCCGATCAAGTATCTCTGCTTCCACTACCTTGCTTATATTGCGCATCTGGGATCCGGTAAGATCGTGCAGAAATACCAGAACCGTTGCATCTTTTTTCTGTACCTCTTCCGAAAGTTCTGCTAGCTTTCCTTTGCCTAAACAGGTCGCATTATTAATGACTTCCGCATTCTGCACAAAACTTTCTGTCACTTCTATTCCGCAAGCTTCTACTAAGTTTTTCAGCTCTTCCATCTGTTCGTTAAAATTTGCCTGTTTATTTACATTAACACCTACAATAATTCCTTTTTCAGCCATAATCATAATCTCCTTTTTCTGCACGTCAGGTGATTAATGTGCAACTAATAGTTTCCACAAGTACCTCTTCTCTGCTGCTTCTATTTTCCTTATGCCTTAATCACTCTGAACGATATCATTTATTTATTTCGGGGAGGATTATGATAAGATAACGGATATTTATCATAATCCTTAACAGTTACGTAATTTTAAATTATTAATCATGACGGAATACCTCCTTCTCTTTAGAAAATGCGAGTCCACAAAACGCGCTCTGGAAGATAAAATTTTTCCTATTGGAATGCATACGATTCTTTCAAAAAAAGCAAAAGAAGGGCATCGTAACACACAGCACGACACCCTTCTTTTATCATATAATATGGGTTCGATGCCATTCCAACCTTCCAGATGATATAAGCGCACAAAAAAAGCCTGTTTTTTTCACACAGGAAAAACACAATCTTGCTTTCTTTTTTGCTTATCTCATACGTCTAGTTGACATGACATCTTCTCCTTTTCTTTTTCACTCGAATTAAAAGCTGACAAATTCTGCTTTCATTTTCATAATATCACCATCACCTTATTTTGTCAATTTAATATTTACCTAAAATATCCTTTTTTTTAAATTCTTCTTTTGCAATTATAGGAATATCCTTTATGTAAGTATACAAAATCGCATCAATCTGTTCTGCTGTCTGCTCGATGCTAAGATTGGTATTATCAATCAGTGTAATCTTAGGATTGGTCTGACTGGCATGTTCCTTTAGCCAGTGATTAAACTGCTTAGAACTTTCAATCCACTCCTCCTCTTTTATGTTTCTGCCTTCTCTCATACGTGTTTCCAAACAGGCCTCCTCCGCTACAACCGCAATATAATGTATATTCTGAAACAGCTTTCGTTCTTCTCTCGTTTCAAACTGTTTGGGAATGCCACAGCCACATAAAACGACAGGCATCCCAATCTGCGATATATTGGCGCAGAGTCGCATCCATAAACTGCGATACTCCCCATATTCATTCTCCGGATGATTGAATTCTGATCTCCATAGCAGATCACTCTCCATCACAACGTAATCTTTTTCTTTCTGAAATAGCACTTCACAAGCAGATGTTTTTCCAATACCACTTGCTCCTGTAATAATAAACAGGTCCTGTTTTTGGGTTGGCTGCATATGCTTCCTCTTTTCTTTCTATTTTTATTTCTAATCTCCTATCTTTTTACTTTCTATTTTGTATCTTCTGCTTTATATTGCTTTTTCTCTATTTTTGCATTGCATTTAGCATATCAATCTTGTAGCTGCACTTATTTGCAATCCTCAAATAATATCCATCCTTTCTTTAGAAAAGTGTTTACCGAACCATATAAAGTCCCTGGTCCTAATACTACCCTTCCGTCGGTAAGTTCACTGATCTTTTGTATAATTCCATACCCATGATTTGACCTTCTGACCGCAAGCAGAATATAAAACGTCACTTCGGTAAGTGGCATCGTATGAAGCAATCTATCAGCTGCCAATCTATCATATTTTGATCCATTATATGCTTCCCTATTTTAAATGTCAATTTTTTACTCTTGTTCTGTGCTATAAATTCTGTGTTATAAAAATAAGAAGCATATCTTGCTATCAACGCTATCTGCTATAACATCGATATCAACATATGCTTCTTACTACTTTACTTATATTTAAGCTTCTACAAACTGATTTGCGGCTTCCACCAGTGCTTTTACTACTGCCGAATTCCGTTCCATCTCAATTGAGATTTCCTGCATCATTACAACAAATTTCGTACTTTCTCCTGCAATATCAGAAATACCATCTGCGCTTTGCTCTACTGACTGATTGATTTCATAGAAAGAATGTACAATCTTCTGCATATTCTTCTGAAGACTTTCCGCCTGTTCTGTAAAACTGAGAAGCATGCTGTTGATATTCATGGCATCCTCATTATACTGTCTTCCATCATCGACAAAGCGCTCGTAATCTTTTAAAACAGATCCTTTCATATAATTCAGCGCATTTTCGGAATTTGCTGTCAGATTCATCACTGCTTCTGTCACCATATCACTGATCTGCTGAATATTCGTTGCAGTTGCCCTGCTGCTATCTGCCAGCTGTCGTATCTCCTCTGCGACTACCGCAAAGCCTTTTCCTGCTTCTCCTGAACGAGCCGCTTCAATTGAAGCATTTAATGCCAGAAGATTGGTCTGATTTGCAATCGACAGGATATCCTGTGTCAATTCATTGATTCTTTCAACTTTTTTACTGTCACCAATCGCTACTGCAAGATTCTGATTGATTTCTTCCACAATACTATAGGTATCTTCTTTATTGGACTGTGCAGCTATCTTCATTTTATCTGCACGCTGCTTCATTTCCTGTGTATACACTAAAATCTCTTTTGCTTTTTTTGTTACATTCTTCATATCTTCATCTGCAGCCGCCAGATTTTCAGTATCTGTTGTAACAATAGCTGTAATTTCCTGCATGTTGGCTGAAAGTTTTTCCATCGTCTGTGCTATTGATTCCGAACTGGAATTAGCAGTTACTACATTGGATGTTACATGATCTGCGATCCGATTTAGTTCATCTGAGTTATGAAGCATTTGGCTAATGGACTTCTGAGAAGCATCCACAAAAATATTAATACCTGTAACCAGTTCTCCAATCTCATCTTTTTTGTGAACGGTTAGTCTTTTATCCAGATTCCCATCTTCCTTTTTTAGCTCTTTAAATATTATCTCCAGCTCAGCAGCTGCGGTTCTAACTGGCTTTACGACTGATTTCTGAATAACGGCCAGACAAATTCCTCCTGTTACACAAAAAACAAGGGCACCAAATATATTACAGTATATTATGGAATTGAATATTCCGTTAATCTGTGTATCTGCTGATGCGGCATCCTGTATATCTGCCTGCGCTATAAATGACGATACTTCATTCATCAGTTCCTTTGCATATCTATAATTGGTTATGTTCGCTACAACTGCAAAAATAGAGAGGAACATAACAATAAAATAAAGCTTTGATCTAACTGTTTTTAACATTTTTTTCTCCTTTATTACTATCAACCTTTCCTTTTGTACTCAGAATTCCGACTCGATATGTCCTATGCGTAATACCGTTCCAAAGTTTCCTCTGATAAAACTGCCTTTTCTAAAATTTGCTCAACACGCTCAAGTAACTGCTCCATATCACCCCTCTTTAAACTGCTCTTTCGATACCACATGGAAATGCTGCACTGATTTTCAATTGTTGCAATACCGATTGATTTATTGCTTGTGCATGCCGTCTGTCCAATTAATACAAGATCCGTTATCCGATACATCGGGTTCTTTACCTGTATTTTTACATTGCCGATATTGGAGGTACACATACTATCTGCATCTTTAATCGGCTGCACGAGTTTGGAGAATTTTTCTCTCCACTCTGCCTCTTCTGGTCTTGAGAAATAAATTCCTTCGTAAACACTTGGATCAAGGGATGCAAATACCTGAAGAACATGAAGCCTGTCCTTTATATTATTTAAACTTTTCTGTATTTCAGCTGTCATCTCTTTGGCATTTTCCCAAAATGATTTTTCCTTATCATATCGAATATCACAACTTACGGCAGAAGCATAATTGCCCAGACTATCCGATGGAACTTCTGAAATAAGAGGACGATTGTTGACCGCAATGATTACTCCCTGCGATACCTGATCCTGCGCCATAACCAAAGCAAGGATTAATGCAGTATTGATTTTAACATTATTCTCTCTGCATGCTGCAAGGAACTCCTCAAAGGTATCTTCCTCAATCATATGATATATAAATCCGCATCCGCAGTATGTATGGAACATTTGATACATTCGCTCATACTCCTGCTGACTATGTACCCGGCGAGCCGTTTCCCAGTAGGAATTGATCTCATCTATCTTCTTTTTCGCTTCTTCCTCCAACGCGCTTTCCTTTGGAAAATCATCTGCACCCTGAATCAAACGTGGCTCACGTATCGGAAGATTTTCATTTTTATCACAGTATATCTGCATGAAATCCTTTAATAGATTGACATAAGATAATCCATCTCCCAGTATATGACTTCCTTGCAATACGATATCCGTTTCCGTCCCATTATGAAATATACCCCATTCTAAAGGTACCTCTCTATTCATAATAAAAGGAACCTGATTTCTTCTCTCTATAAACGCAAGCCAGTCCTGATCGTCCTTCTTTTCTTTGTACTCTGTATAAATTTCTGCATCTTCTGTCTCACAATACGTGCATCTTCCCTGATCATCCTGCTGAATTGTACAATTTAAGAATGGGTGGATGGATCTTAGTTTCTGCAAAGACCACATAAATCTCTCTTTGCTGAATTCCCCATGAAGCGTACACTTTAAACCAATCTTTGCCCCAGGATTACGATAATAACTTGCTTCTGTAAAAGCACCATACTGTTTCCTCATTTTTTACTCCCTCAATCGTTATTATTTACTCTGCATATCTTATGTTCACTGCACTTATATCGGCCTGATAGTCTTTTTCACTATTATATTGGCAATGTCGAGTTTTCTGTAAGTCCCTTGTTATTTATCGGACATTCTCCATTTTTTCATTAGCTTTTTACCAAAATTTCTACAAAAAATTCTACAAAAGTCCTATTTTGTATTATTTTCTGCTTGTCCTATTTCCATTTTTCTATAAATTAAAAAAAGAGCAGCCAAAACTGGCTGCTCCTGTTCTTTTTCTTATCCGTTTTGCTTTTTCTCTCTTGTAATCTCAAATAATGGGCCTTCCGCTCCCATTCCTGCTTCGGTAAAACCATTTTTTCGTAACACCCTCTTCGACTTTTCATTCTGCTTTTCCGTCTGTGCCTGCACACATAGCACATCGGCCTCCGAAAGCGCCCATTCTGTCATTGCTTTCACTGCTTCTGTCGCATATCCTGTATTCCAGAATTCCGGCTCAATACCGTATCCGATCTCAACTTTTCCTTCTGAGTTTGGAACTCCTTTAAAACCAATTCCTCCGATTATAGTCCCATCTAAAAGAGAAATGGTCCAGTCTGATGCCCATTCTTCCCTTCCTGGACTTTTCTTCATCTCGTCTGCCATCTCACGATAAACCTGTTTCATCTCTGGATTTTTTTCGTTCCGGTACAGCTCTTCCATCTCTTTTAACCCCTTCGGGTATATCATCAGTCTTTTTGTTCTTAAACAGATATTCCTCATCTTACCGACTCCTTATCGCTTACCTTTCTTAATCAACACCTGTAATCAGAAAACAGAATAAGCCTTTATCCAGCACAAACCATCGGATATAGCAGGTACAGGAGCAATAAGGGAAGTAGGAAAGATCCTGTCCGAATCGAAACATCTTCAAGTGTGCGGAATACTGATCGGTCAGTGCTATAATGTTCTTTGCTTCCTCTTGCGTCAAATCGAAATACTTCAGATTTTCTTCCATGTCCTCTTTCCAATTCTTGATCTCCGAGAGCGTACTTGTTTTCAGCGTTTCCAACTCCCCCTGTTCCGTAACTAAGGGAATCAGATAATCAAGGATAGAATCCTCTATTGTCTCCTTGTAATCGATTTTTACAAACTCATATTCATAGGTCAGCACACCAGCATCTTTAGTGGATTTTTCTTTCGTTAAATCCATAAGGTAATCCTCTAAGATCATAGTCACCTCCGTGCATATTAAAAATACGTTCGTAATGTTTAAGTCCATTATAGCACTTTTTGTTATATTTTACCTGTTTTTTCTTTGAATCTGTGTAAAAATTATTCTTTTTCGAATTTAAGCTAAAGCACTTAACTTTTTATCATTCCATTTTTTATTATTCCATCCTATATAAGGGTATCGACCATGTGACAATAGCCCCCCCATGGTCTTCTTTATTGGAATAAGATAGACTCCCCTGATGCTCATCGGCAACACAGGATGCAAAATACATTCCTAGTCCGTAGTGTTCTCCTTGACGTTCTTTCTTCTGGGTATAGAACTGTTCCGATGCATGTCGCAATGCTTCCGGCGTAAATCCACTTCCATAGTCCTCAACCTCAAATATCAGATGCTCTTTAACCTCTTTGCAGGAAAGCTTCACCTGCTTCGGCTCACGGGTATATTCGATCGCATTCATTATGATATTGATGACAGCCCGGATCATTCGTTCCGAATCTCCTTTTACCTCTCCATTAAGAACAGCCTTATTGGTAAGCAATATAGTTTGATTAGCTCGACATAAAGCATCTGCCTGGGAAATAAGTTCGTGTGCCAGCTTTTCTGATGACAAAATCTTATCCTCTCTATTTTCCATATTTTTGGTTTCATCAATCAAGAGTCGGATGTATCGTTCAATTCGATCAGAACTAGCATTGATTTCTTCTGCATATCCATAAATATCACGCAATGTATCTTCTTCCTGTATTAACTCTGCATTTCCTTTTATAATTGTTAACGGTGTCTTAATATCATGGGCCAGGGAAGAAATATTATCTTTTCTTCTCTGTTCGGTCTTCCACTCTTTTTCAAGTGATTCACTTAATGCTGTCTTCATCTGCGTAAGAGCATCGAGTAAGGAGGCAAACTCTTTTACACCGGATTTTCTTGGCTTTAGGAAAAGCTCCCGCCGTTTAATCTCATCCACTTCTTCAATAAGAGGCTGTAATTCTTTTTGAAGCTTTTTTCCAAAATAAAAAGCATTGCCTATAATGTTCAGAATAAAGACTGCCACAAACAGAAGAATCGCCATAAGTTCTGGATTTGGAATCATTCGATGAAGAGTTGGTGATGCGAAATGAGCAGATACATCATATAAAATAACGCAGAGCTCTTGCTGTCTTCTAACCGAAACAAAACAATAGTTCAGAGTAGCTTGATTTAAAATGGCATCTTTTATATCCTCAATCTGATTTTTGCTTAGATTTCCCTCTAAATAACTGCCCTCTTCATCAAACAGCCCATACCTGCATGTGTGCGGAATTAACTCTGCAGGAAATGTGCTGCTTGTAGCAATCTCCTCTTTGTGCGATTCCAGGTAATATTCCGAATAGTTTGCAGGCAGAAGCACACCCCGGTTTAAGAGAAGAAGGAACCCTCCTCCTAATACTACCACTTCCATAAAAATAGCAGCAGATATCCATAATACCTGTCTTAGGAACATCAAAAACAACGACTGTTCCCTTTTCTTTATCAGCTCCATTTATAACCGATCCCCCAAACTGTCTGAATTGGATTGCTCTTGCATTTTGCAAACTTAGCACGAATATTCTTAATATGTTCCCTTATTGCACTTGTATCGCTTTCCGAATCATACCCGAATACCTGCTCGATTATCTGTTCCAGTGAGAATACCTGCCCTTTATTTCGTACAAGAAACTCACAGATTTCATATTCTTTCTTCGTAAGCCGGATTTCCTCTTCTTCACAGTACACCTTCTTGGCAGCAACCTCAAATCGGATTCCGCCGCTTGTCAGTCTGGTATGATATTCTCTGTTTTCCCTTCGAATATGAGCCCCTACCCTTGCACGAAGCTCATGGATACTGAATGGTTTTTTGATATAATCATCTGCACCAATTGAAAATCCCTCTATCAGATCGGCATCCATCGTTTTTGCCGTAAGAAACAAAATCGGACAGTCAACTTGCCCCCGTATCTGTCTGCAATATGTAAAGCCATCTGTTCCGGGCATCATAACATCAAGAAGAATCAGGTCATACTGAATCAGACTGCCTGTCACAATATCCGATATTCCTTCACAGCAGGTAACCTGATGTCCATCCTTTTCTAATGTTTTTCGAATCAGCATCAGGATTCCTGCATCATCATCAACCACAAGTATCTTTGCCATATTTTTTCTCCTTATTTCATAGTCTTTCTCCCATCCCATTGTTCAACAGTATTAAATTGGACACACCTTTCCTCGTTCTACGTTGGTGTTCTTACCTTCTTAACTGCTTAACCGTTTCATCACTTAAGACTTCTGGTAACTGCACAATTGGTATTTTTATCATATTTCATATTCTTTTAAATGGCAATATGCTTTTTATTCAGCATTCTCCCGTTTTCCTGCTCCCTGCCAGTTCGTACTCCAACAAAAGAAGAAGACTATAAAAAGAGCCGTTACAATGGTACCAATCAGAGTCCCCTTTTGCAGATCTGCTTTCATCAGAGGATTCGATATCTTTTGAAATGCCTGATAAAAATGATACATGCTTATCCTTCCACCATACGAAAACGGGATATAATACCAAAGCGTATCCCCTATTCCCATTAAAAGAAGGGGACTTAAAAGCGTTCCGACTATACCTCCTGCCAGGCATACGCCATGCCCCAGAGAAAAACAAAGGATGTACAACAGGATGTATACACTGATGTTCGAAAGAAACAGCCAAATGGATGCTTTCATATAAAAAGCAAAGAAAAAAGATGCTCCGTTTACAACACTTAATATGGCTCCAAGCCCTAAAATAGCAAAAAGGCAGGAGAATAACCCCATCGCCATTAATACCGTAAGCCCTGCCAGATGAGACACCGCTCTTTTATATGGATTGCTAAGCATCATCTGAAATCCACCTGCACTTTTCTCATTTTCATAGACAATTGCAATAACAGCAGAAATCAGGAAAGGAAATACCATCGCTACTGCCTGCAGATAGACGGATATCTTCTCATCGAGGCTCCACGGAGAATACGAATAGTATCCTCCGAATGCCGCTATGGCAAGAAACGGAACCAGGATATGAACTGCTGCCAGTTTAGAATGTCTATACTTATAGATACTTGCACGAACCATGTTCCAATATCCCTTCATCCTTATGCCTCCTGTCTTTCAAACAGCTTTGCCGTCATATAGGTTACAAGGAAGAACAAAGCTATGCTGATTAGGATGCCCACTGCAATAATCCGTCCACTTGCAAACGGATTCGTCTGTTCCAGCAAAAGTCCATTTGGCATCACGTTAATAACGGAACACATTAACCTTGCCGGTATTGCGAACGGAATCCACCAGAATTGGCCCACAGCGCAGATGCAGGCAACTAAGAAGTTGCATCCAATACTTACGATGAGTGATACGATAACGGATGTTTTTAGCGCAAGCATCATATATAACGGTATCTGCCATGCAAATGTTACAACAAGCACCAGAGAAGCTTTTATAGCACTTAACGGCGTGATCTGCTCGTTTAGGAGAAGACCGCATGCTATGTTAAGAATTCCAAAGATCATACAAGTAACAAACAAATATCCGATTGCTATAATCACTTTGCCATACCATAATTTTTTCTTATCTTCCACAATGCCAAACAGCCCGTGAATATGATATTTCCTCTCTCTTTTTATCATGGTGGATGCAATAAAAGAGAACGTAAACGGAAGCAACAGGATATACCAGAAATTAAATGCCATCGTCTGTATATAATACGGGCTCAACACATAGGCAATAAAAAGCGTTACGATCGGCATTCCAAATACCAGTATGTTAGAAAAGCATCTTTTCTGTTTTAATAACTCAGCTTTTACATAATTACGCATATCGTTTTTCCTCCTCTCTTACCGTTTCCATAAAGAGCTGTTCTAGATTGGACAGTTTCGACAGTTCTCCTTCGAACTTCAGTTTTCCATTTACGATAATTCCAATATGGTCTGCAATCTGCTGCACCTCTGATAAGATATGACTCGACAGGATGATCGTAACCCCTTTCTTTTGCAGTGACCGGATCAGTTCCCGCAGATCATTGATTCCAACCGGATCAAGCCCATTGGTCGGCTCATCTAAGATTAAAAGCTTTGGATGATTTAGTAACGCAATGGCAATGCCAAGTCTTTGTTTCATGCCCATGGAGAAATTCCCTGCTTTCTTTTTCCCGGTATCCTTTAACTCTACTATGCTTAATACTTCTTCAATCCGTTCTTCCGGAAGTCCATAAAGAAGTGTTCTTACCTTTAAGTTCTCCCTTGCTGTCAGATTTTCATAAATAGGAGCTCCTTCAATTAAAGA
>SVEB01000062.1 GCA_015057635.1 Lachnospiraceae bacterium
GAATTGCCTCAATCTCAGCATCCTCTTGATCTTCCTGATAATACTCGCTGATTTCATCATAGGCCTGGCGAATGATATCATCATCAATCCCTTTCTTCATCAGCCCCATCTTGATCTGCATCTTGCTCTTTGATGACTTTCTAGCCTGTATATACCCAACGGTATATCGTACATCATCAATATAATGAAAACTTTCCACATAAGAAATTGCATCCTCTATGTGCTTGTCTGCAAATCCATCCTGCTTCAGCTTTGTACGAAGCTCATGCTCTGTCCTGTCCATCTGTTTTAGGACATTCATTGCCTTGACTATGGCCTTCTTAGACGCATCTGCATCCAGCTCTTTATAATCCGCTTCTGAAAGAAATCCTTCTTCTTTGATTCCATGCATAAAAATATCGCGGTTAGAAAGACAGAATGCAAACTGGTCATCCAAATAGACTTTCGTCTTATACTTTGTAACAGGCTCTAATCTTGTTATAATCATTCTTATTCTTCTTCATCTGCTGCAGAGCCTGTCATCTCAGAAGGAACTAAATTATAGCGTTCTCTTACTTTTGCTTCAATTTCAGCTAAGATTTCTGGGTTTTCTCTTAAGAACGCCTTTGCATTCTCACGTCCCTGACCAATCTTTGCATCATTGTATGCATACCATGCACCGCTCTTGACTACGATATTCTCATTTGCCGCAAGATCTAAAAGATCGCCTTCTTTTGAGATACCCTGACCAAACATGATATCGAATTCCGCTTCTTTAAATGGAGGGGCGATCTTGTTCTTTACAACCTTAATACGGGTACGGTTACCTACTACTTCACCTGCAACCTTTAGGGATTCGATTCTTCTTACATCCATACGTACAGAAGAGTAGAACTTAAGAGCACGACCACCAGTTGTAGTTTCCGGATTACCGAACATTACACCAACTTTTTCACGTAACTGGTTGATAAAGATAACAACACAGTTAGACTTGCTGATAACAGCTGTTAATTTACGAAGGGCCTGAGACATCAGTCTGGCCTGTAAACCTACGTGGCTATCACCCATATCACCATCGATTTCTGCTCTTGGAACTAATGCAGCAACGGAATCGACAATTACGATATCCACAGCACCGGAACGTACCATTGTCTCTGTGATTTCAAGAGCCTGCTCTCCGTTATCTGGCTGAGAGATATAAAGATTATCGATATCTACGCCGATTTTCTTTGCATACGCTGGATCCAATGCATGTTCCGCATCGATGAAGCCTGCGATACCGCCGCGCTTCTGCACTTCGGCTACCATATGAAGAGTTACGGTTGTCTTACCACTGGACTCTGGACCATAGATCTCGATAATTCTTCCCTTTGGAATACCGCCAAGACCAAGTGCGATATCAAGACTGATGGATCCGGTTGGAATTGTCTCCACGTTCATATGAGCACTCTTATCGCCAAGTTTCATTACGGAACCTTTACCATACTGCTTTTCAATCTGTGCTAAGGCAGATTCCAATGCTTTGAATTTTTCTTCGTTCGCCATGTTAATTCTCCTTTTATACTTAAAATCTGGATAGATCTAAAACCGTTGCCGTCTTCCCGGACCGTTTATCTGACATTCTTGTCATATCTATCGCATACCAAACAAATGTTCGCTTTTTCATTAAGTACATCTTATCTTATTTCTCTGTATTTGTCAACACCTTTTCCATTGCTTTCAAAAGGAGGTTACGGATAGTATGAATCAAATAGAGTTGTTTCATTAATGCATAGCAGAATACTCCTGCTGTAAAACAGGGAAATTTGATGAATGAATCTAAGAATTTACAAGATAATCCGGAATTAATGAAAAGATTGGCATTACCATCTGCATTCAGTATACCAACACGCATCTTTTATGTAAAGAATTACTTTTATTCCATAACATAGAAATTCTATTCATAATTTAGTTGAAATGACCATATATTACGTGTATAATTTCGTGAAAATAAATTTGGAGGGCATTTTATGTCGAAGAAAAAAACTACTGCTTTTGCTCTGGCTACATTTTCAACCACAGCCAAAATGTGGCTTCTTATATTTATTGTCATCAACTTTTTATGCGGTTTCCTCTTTCTACGCTCCCTTGCACTTCCTTATGTATTAGCTGCTCTTGTCAATATCTATGCTGTTGTGAATCTCTTTAAGCTAAAAAAGCTTGGATTCAGTCTATTATTAAGCTCTCTTGCTTTTAATCTTTTCTATACCTCGATTGCACATAAATCACCTCTTTTCCTAATCATCTGTGTGATATGCCTTGCTGTCACATTGATTTTGCTGCGTGCCTACAGTGCCAGATTTCATACCTGACATCCATACATAAAGAAGGACAGCCGCACAAAATGCTGCTGTCCTTCTTTTTATTGATAGCCTTTATTTTACGATTGCTAATAATTGTTCTGCAATATTATGGATTTTCTGTAACATTTCCTGAACTTCATCGGTTTTGGAAGCCTGATTTTTTGCAGTCTTAACTGCGTCATTAATGCTATCTGTCACATTATGCATCTCATCAAACATCTCAGTTAATGTTCCCTGAATTTCTGTTGCTGATTCTGCATTGGTCTTTGCTAATTTCCCCATCTCTCCTGCTACAACTGCAAATCCAGCACCTGCCTGACCCGCTCTTGCTGCTTCAATAGATGCATTTAATGCCAGAATGTTAGATTTCGTTGCACTTGCCTGAATATTGGAAATTACATTTCTTGCATTTCCTACCTTGTCGCCAAGATTATTCGTGCGTTTCTGTACTCCCTCTAATTCAGCTGTTAGTCCTGTAACTTCCGCCATGACACTGCTAAGACTATGGATGATCTCCTTTACTGTCTTTTTAATCTCTTCGGACTGTTCATTAATCATCGCGTTATCTTTCACCTGATAAGAGAAAATAATCGCACCTACTATTTCTCCATTTTCTTTCACTGGCACAATATTTCCTTCAACCGGGATTCCAAACACTTCTTTTGGAAGAATATTATGCATACACTTTCCGGTTCTCATGACCTCATACAACGCATCATTCGGATCCTGAATGCGATACCCTTCCGGCAGATCAGCAGGCATATCACTGGACTTAAAGTATTTTAACAAAATACCCTCTTTATTGAAAACACTCATTGTTGGGTTCATCCCTGTAAGCTGTGGCACTAATGGGAGGAATTCAATTAACTCCTGTAATTTTTTCATCTTTTGTAACTCCTTTGTTAACGTTATACCTGATTATAATATATAATAGTCGCTTTTACAACTATTTTTCTATTTTATCCTCCTATTCCTGATTTAGGATAAAATTCTCCACACAGGAAAAACAGTACATTTTCAGAAAAGGCCTCGAATGTCCTGGAATAATACATAGATCATCAAAAACATCAGAAGATAAAACCCAATACCATGAATCATTGCCTCTTTCTTCGGGTCAACCGGTTTCCTTCTGATTGCTTCCACAAATAGAAATACAAGCCTTCCTCCATCTAACGCTGGTATTGGAAGCAGATTCATCACACCTAAGTTAGCACTGATTAAGACAATCCAGCTTGAGATTGCAGCTAAAAGTCCATCTTTCCCTTCTGTCTTTTGGGCACTGACGCTTTCTTTTATATTCTTAATCAGACCTACCGGACCAGTCAGCTGTTTCGTGCTAATCTTTCCTGTAATCAGATAATAAAGACTCTTCAACGTCGCTTTTATATAATATTCTATCTGATAGCAGGCAACTCTTACGGTCTCCCAGCCTTTTGCGGTATAGTGGTTGCTTCCGTAGGAAATACCAGTCTGATAGGATTCATAAATCTCAGGATATAAAACGACACTCTTTATCTGATTGTCTGAAATATAAGTAATACTTACTTCGCCTTCCGCAATTGGATTCCCTTTTAAATAATCTGCCAGCTCATAGCTGTTATTTAATGGAATTCCATCAATTGCAGTAATATTATCTCCAACCTTCATCCCTGCTAAATCTGCAGGATATCCTTCTTTAATAGCTGTAATGCGGATGGATTTATAACTTTTCTCATAATCAAATCCAAGAATATACTGACTCTTTGCTTTTGGTTTCATTTCCGTTTCAAAAAGTGCATTCTCCCTTTTGACGGTTATCATAATCGGCTCTGCTGTCGTCTCCGGGTGAATATACTGTTCCATATATAAATCTTCATAAAAGCGAATCTTCTTTCCACGGTAGGAAATAACTTCATCCCCAGCGCGAATCCCTGCCTCATAGGCAGCACTTTCTTCCTTAACTTCTGTCACAAGCGCGGTATCATATCCTTCCATTCTAATCAGGATTACAGCAAACACGAATGCCAGAATAAAATTAAAGATAGGTCCTGCAGCAATTGTCGCAATTCTGGCAAAGACACCTTTAGACTGAAAATCCCCTGCTTCTTCGCTCTCTTTGGTTCC
>SVEB01000063.1 GCA_015057635.1 Lachnospiraceae bacterium
ACAAGCAATGGATGTACAAAGGCAGAAGAGTTCGTTTCTTTCTGTGACGCATTTAATATTCCAATCTTAACTCTTGTTAATGTAAAGGGATACAGCGCTACTAAGGAAGAGGAAAAGAATGTCGGAAAGGCAGCTGCAAAACTTACGTATGCATTTGCACAGGCATCGGTTCCAAAAGTCAGCCTGATTACAAAACAGGCAATGGGAAGCGCGTACATAACTATGAATTCAAAGCATATCGGAGCTGATATGGTATTCGCACTGCCGGATGCCAAGATCGGAACCATGGATTCGGACCTTGCGGTTCAGATCATGTATGCGGAAGAACTGAAGAATGCAGATCCTTCTTTAAAGGCAGAAAAGGCTGCGGAATATGAAGCATTATGCTCCAATGCAGAAAGCGCTGCAAAGAGAGGCTATGTGGATGCAGTGATTGAAAGCAGCATGGCAAGACAGCATATCATATATGCGTTTGAGATGCTGTATGGTAAGAAAGAAAGCCGTCCAAGCAAAAAGCATGGGACGGTGTAGAATGAGGTGACGCTATGGGATTGAATCAGATTGTTTGTCTGGCTGCAACTTCTACGGATGGCGGCGGAAACTTTACCAAAGCATTATTAAATACAGCGATGGGGATTATCATTGTGTTTATTGTACTTTTTGCAATAAGTGAGATTATTTCCTTGTTCCGTTATATTAATAAGTGGGAATTAGCAAAAAGCAAGAAGTGTGAGGTATCGGCTGCTGTTGAGCCTGAAACACCGGCTTCCGATGATTTCGCGGCTGGAGAAGAGGAATTAAGCGATGATTTAGAGTTAGTTGCAGTTATTACCGCTGCAATTGAAGCATATGAATCATCCAAAGGAAATGATGTACCGGCTAACGGCCTGGTAGTAAGATCGATCAGAAGAATCAATAGAGAACAATGGCAGAGTGCCTAATGAATCGTACAGGGAGGATTTCATCAATGAAGACTTATACAATCACAGTAAACGGCAATGTATATGAAGTAAGTGTAGAGGAAGGAGCTGCAAGCGAAGTTCCAGTATCCACAACAAATGTTCACAGTGTAAAACAGGCACCTAAGGCAGCTCCAAAAGCAGCACCTAAGGCAGTCGCAGGAGCCCAGGGAAGTGTAAAAGTAAATTCCCCAATGCCAGGCAAGATCTTAGCTATTAAGGCAAATGCAGGTCAGCATGTTAAGAAAGGTGAAGTAATCTTAATCTTAGAAGCAATGAAGATGGAAAATGAAATCGTTGCCCCATCCGATGGTACAATCGCAAGTGTGAATGTAGCAGTTGGATCTACGGTTGAATCCGGAGAAGTACTTGCTACAATGAACTAACATGCCAGTTCACAGCTGACGTATGACTATACCATAATTTACTGGGAGGTAACGAACTAAATGGATTATATAATGGAAACGCTGGAGAATCTCGCCGGCCAGACAGCATTTGCGTCCCTGAGCTGGGGAAATCTGCTTATGATATTTGTTGCCTGCGGCTTTTTATACCTGGCGATAAAAAAAGGGTATGAACCTCTTTTGTTAGTGCCAATATCATTTGGTATGTTATTGGTAAATATGTATCCGCCTATTATGGAAGAAGGAGGGCTTCTTCATTATTTCTTCTTATTGGATGAATGGGCGATCTTGCCATCTCTTATTTTCTTAGGAGTTGGTGCCATGACAGACTTTGGGCCGCTGATTGCAAATCCAAAGAGCTTTTTACTCGGAGCAGCCGCACAGATCGGTATCTTTGCAGCATATCTTGGAGCAATGGCGTTAGGGTTTAGTGATAAAGCAGCTGCCGCTATTTCTATCATTGGCGGCGCTGATGGACCAACTTCTATCTTCTTAGCTGGCAAACTGGGACAGACAGAATATATGGGACCAATCGCCGTAGCGGCTTATTCCTATATGTCTCTTGTGCCAATTATTCAGCCTCCAATTATGAGACTGTTTACAACAAAGGAAGAACGTGAAATTAAGATGGAACAGCTTCGTCCAGTTTCAAAGCTTGAAAAAATCTTATTCCCAGTCATTGTTACAATTGTAGTTGTATTGATTCTTCCATCCACGGCTCCGTTAGTAGGCATGCTGATGCTAGGCAACCTGTTCAGGGAGTCAGGAGTTGTAAAACAGTTACAGGAGACAGCAAGCAATGCATTAATGTATATCGTTGTTATCTTACTTGGTACAAGTGTTGGCGCTTCCACAAGTGCGGAAGCATTCTTGAAATGGACAACTCTTAAGATTGTCGGGCTTGGACTGATTGCATTCGCTGTTGGTACAGCGGCAGGTGTAATATTCGGAAAGATCATGTGCAAAGCAACTCATGGCAAGGTAAATCCGTTAATCGGTTCAGCCGGAGTATCTGCGGTTCCAATGGCAGCCCGTGTATCACAGAAGGTCGGTGCAGAAGCAGATCCAACGAATTTCCTTCTGATGCATGCGATGGGACCGAACGTAGCCGGTGTTATCGGAACTGCTGTAGCAGCCGGTGTATTTATGGCAATATTCGGGGTATAAAATCAGTTCTATATTCTGTAGAGTAAACTGATGAAAATGAATGGTTATAAGACATGAGATACATAATTTATGGAGGTAGAGCAATGGCAGAACAGGTGAAAAAACCGATTAAGATTACGGAAACCGTGTTACGTGATGCGCATCAGTCTTTGATCGCAACAAGAATGACCACGGAACAGATGCTTCCTATTATTGATAAGATGGATAAAGTAGGGTACCATGCAGTAGAGTGCTGGGGTGGTGCTACATTTGATGCATCCCTTCGTTTCTTAAAAGAAGATCCTTGGGACCGCTTAAGAAAGTTAAGAGCTGGGTTTAAGAATACAAAGTTACAGATGTTATTCCGTGGACAGAATATCTTAGGATACCGTCATTATGCAGATGATGTTGTAGAATATTTTGTTCAGAAATCCATTGCAAATGGTATCGATATCATCCGTATCTTCGATGCATTAAACGATTTAAGAAATTTAGAGTGTGCGGTTAAGGCAGCCAATAAGGAAAAAGGCCATGCGCAGATTGCGATTTCCTATACATTAGGAGACGCCTATACAACCGAATATTATGTCAATATGGCAAAGCGTATTGAGGAAATGGGTGCTGACTCCATTTGTATTAAGGATATGGCAGGCCTGTTAGTTCCTTATTATGCAACGGAACTGATCACGGCATTAAAGGGTGCCGTTAACATTCCAATCAACGTACATACTCACTATACATCCGGTGTGGCAGGCATGACTTATTTAAAATGCGTGGAAGCTGGATGTGATATTATTGATACGGCAATGTCTCCATTTGCAATGGGCACAAGCCAACCGGCAACCGAAGTAATAGTAGAGACCTTTAAGGGAACACCATTTGACAGTGGTTTAAACCAGGATCAGTTAGCGGAAATCGCAGATTATTTCCGTCCAATCCAGGAAAATGCGTTAAAGACCGGATTATTAAATCCAAAGGTTATGGGTGTTAATATTAAGACACTTTTATATCAGGTACCAGGCGGCATGCTAAGCAACTTAGTATCCCAGTTAAAGGAACAGCATGCGGAAGATAAGTACTATGAAGTATTAAAGGAAGTTCCTAGAGTTCGAAAAGACTTTGGTGAACCGCCTCTAGTTACACCAAGCTCCCAGATTGTCGGAACGCAGGCCGTTTTAAATGTGTTAAGCGGAGAACGTTATAAGATGATTACAAAGGAAAGCAAGGCAATTTTAAGCGGTGAATATGGCCAGACCGTGAAACCATTCAATCCGGAAGTTCAGAAGAAAGCAATCGGTGATAAGAAGCCGATTACATGCAGACCTGCAGACTTACTGAAACCGGAATTGAAGGAAATCGAGAAGGAGATGGCTCAGTGGAAGCAGCAGGATGAAGATGTATTATCTTACGCTTTATTCCCACAGGTAGCAACGGAATTCTTTAAGTATCGTCAGGCTCAGCAGCAAAAAGTCGATGTTACTGCCGCTGACACCCAAAATGGAGCTTATCCAGTATAGAGGAGCGCACAGGAGTACGTGAGGAAGGAAGAACCGGTGTGGGAGGGGACTGATCCCAGCCGAGAATCCGGAATCACTCTGTGGTTCGAATGTTCGGATGCATGAGCGGACAAAAGGCGTGTGATTCTTTGCCTAACAGACAGTAAAATACACTGTCTGCTATTCAAAGAATCGCACGCCTTTTGTTCGTCATGAGTCGGACATTCTGAACCATAGAGCGCTTCCGGATTCACAGCTAGAATCAGTCGCCTCCCACGTCGGTTCTTCCTTCCTCACTCGTATCTGCTTTTAGAACCCTATAAGCGATTATATAATAGGAGAAGAGTGAAGATGCAATTATCAAATGATAATAATGCTGATGATGTTGCTACTGCTGATGCTGATGACGAGTGGCGAGTGCTGATGACGGTGGCGACAATGCTGATGATGAGGACGATGATGAGGACGATGATGAGGATGATGAATGGGTCACAATATGGTTAAGTCACTGCATCTTTGATGATCGGCTTGATTCCGGTCAGAATCAGGGAACCGATGATATGGGAAAGCGTTTCGAGCGGAATCGTACGGTCGGAATTAAACCATTTCTGATACGTTGAGATTACACCGGCCGCGATAAAGTCAATCGAGTACGCAAGAGTGTCTGCATCGATATTTCCTTGTTTTGAGAGAAAACAAAATAGTTTTTCTGTAAACAGAACTTTCATTTTAGTGAGAAAGTTGCTGTAAGAAGTGCAACTGAATAGATCTTTATAAAAAGTCAGGTCATGACTAATTTCAGCTGTTACTTCCTCAAAGACGGAGAACAGGTTATAGTTATTTTCTACTAAGTCAAAGCGGGAGAAGATACCTGTGACACGCTTGGTTAAATCGTCTTCAATATCATCTAAGATATCGTAGATATCATTGTAATGCGCATAAAATGTTTTGCGGTTGATATCCGCAGTCAGTGCCAGTTCTTTAATCGTGATCTGTGAAATATCCTTTTCGGACATCAGCCGGATAAAGGCATCTTTAATTGCACGTTTTGTCTTTAGGCTTCGTTTGTCTGTCTTTTCTATTGGATATCTGGTCTTTTCCATATGCATTCCTCTTATTTTTATTTGAATTTGGTCTCTATAGCTTTTTCATGGAACCTATAAAACGATCTGTAACCAAGAATAGAATTTTAACAATGGGGGGAATGGTATATTTTCGAGTGTAATATTACACACATTCCGACAAAATGTGGCATAAGTAACAAAAATCCCTTATAATAACCATTGCATGTATCTATGTAAAATATTATAATACACATGTGTGGTTTATGCAATGTATGTTACTTTGCATAAACCTTCCAATATGAAAGGTAAAAATAATAAGAAGAAATATAAACGGAATAAAGATAAATAAGGGGAAGAAGAACATGATGAACGAATATGTGATTTTTACAGATGCGACAATTGATCTTCCAAAGGATTTGGTAGAAAAGGCAGAGTTAGAAGTAATTCCGATGGAATTTGATTTAGATGAGAAAAGCTACAAGCTTCGTGGAGATGGCTGTGAACTTGATACATCAGCTTTTTATCAGGCATTAAGAAAAGGCGCTGTGGCTAGAACATCTCAGATTACACCGGCCGTATTTGTGGAATATTTCACACCGATTTTAGAAGCAGGAAAAGATGTGTTATATCTTGCATTTTCTTCTGGCTTAAGCGGTACTTATGATTCTTCCAGAATCGCGATCGCAGAATTACAGGAAGAATATCCGGATCGTAAGATTATTAGTGTGGATACGTTATGTGCGGCTTCCGGAGAAGGTTTACTGGTATATATGGCAGGACGCATGAGATTAGAAGGAAAATCAATTGATGAAGTGGCGGCTTATGTGGAAGAGAAGAAGATGAATGTATGTCACCTTATCTCTGTGGATGACTTAAATCATTTAAAAAGAGGCGGAAGAATCAGCGCGACTTCAGCAACCTTGGGCATGGCACTGAATATTAAGCCTATGCTTAAGGTAGATGAGAATGGAAAGCTGGTTGTGACCGATAAGGTAAGAGGAAAGAAGAAGATTGAAGCATCTTTCTTAGATAAGTTTGAACAGAAGTTCTTACCGGAGGAATCCGATACCATTTTTGTAAGCCATGCAGACTGTTTCGAGGATGCAAAACGCATGCAGCAGCTGATACAGGAGAGATATCCAAACCATCAGGTTGTGATTACAGAGATCGGGCCTGTAATCGGAGCTCATACTGGACAGGGCACCCTGCTCCTTCTTTTCTTCGGACAGAACAGACAGTAGGCGGCTTTTGTATTAGGGGGAGGTCGCACGAATCGCCCCTGCCCCGCAACGCAAACGAAGTTCCATGTTCGGACGCGAGACGGACAGTTTTGCTTCATTCTTTGCCTATCAGACAGGAAAACACTGTCTGCTATTCAAAGACTGAAACAAAACAGTTC
>SVEB01000064.1 GCA_015057635.1 Lachnospiraceae bacterium
GAATGACTAGGACTATGCCGGGTCAGAGGAACGAGGGATTCATGCAGGATGGATATGAGAGAGTGCCGATGTCCGATAATGGAATGAATGAAATGATGAATGGCCGTATGAGCGGAATGCCAATGGATGACGATGAGATGGATGAAATGATGAATGGGAGGAATGGTATGCCACTGTATGAAAATGGAATGAGCGGAGCAAGAAGCGGCAGCATGAACAGAATGGAAATGCCGGATGAAGGGATGGAGCTACCGGAAGATGAGCGGATGGATGCAATGCAGCTTCCAGATGAGGATATGATGCAGCAAGGAATGGGGCAGCAGGCAGCTGAGCCGTTTGGAGGGAGACGTCCAGGTCAGCCATCCACACCTCCAGGTGGACCATGGACTCCGGGACAGCCAGATTTTCGGGATGATATCTGGGCTAACAATGCAGTAATTGAAGAAATCAACCGTAGTCAGGGCATATGGTATGTGACGATATCCTATCAGCAGATATTTGGACGTGGGAGAAGACAGCAACAGACAGTACGTCTGGTTATTACTCCGGATACCAGAATTACAGATGAAAACCGCAGACCATTGAGACCGCGTGAGTTAGAAGAAGGCATGGTAGTAAATGCTCTATTTTCATCGGCGATGACAAGAAGCATCCCGCCACAGGCAAGAGCATATCGGATCATAGTAGTGGAGAGGCCGGAATCATCTGTGACATCAGAAGGAAGAATCGTTCAGGTTGATACAAGAAATCGTTTCATCATTACGATGTCATCGAATAATCCAGCTAGCATGGTTCGTTTTAATGTGGGACCGGATACTGTTATAATGGATCTGTTTGGAAGGCAAATCGCACTTCGGAATCTCTTCCCGGGAGTCCGCGTTCGAGTGGAGCATGGAATGGCAATGACTGCGAGCATACCGCCTCAGACAACCGCTTATCTGATTCAGGTCATTCAGTAGTAAAAATAGGGTGCATGCTTTCATTTATTTCCTATAAAACAGCCATATAAGAATAAAAAATAGCAGATAATAAAAATAGTAAGGCAATAAAAAAATAATTACGCAGGAATAATGTGCCTTCCATCCAGCACATTATTCTTGCGTAATTACTATAAATTATGATAAATATCACGAATGAGCAACTCGAAATTAACTTGCTGCGTATTACGATTCCCACGATAAATACGATGGGAGGCAATTTCTTTGTTTAGTGCAGCAGGTGTCAAGGAACTATCTTCGTGATATTGATTTGTTTCATATAGATATCGCAGCGTTTTTCCAATCTTCAACAGAGAATCTGCATGTCGGCTGCCTGAAAAGCCCATAGTTGGTGCAGGGTAATCAGGTCCGTTATGAAAGAAGACTGATTTAGCAAGCCATCTTCTCGTTCCAACACCATTGCGGGTGGTTGCAGAAAGAACGTAGTTGATATAAGGTGGAAACTCATGAAATGCTCCAGTTGTCATTTTAATGCCTACAATGGGATACCATAATCCTTTTATCTTGCGGCTGTTTGTTCCGGAGGAACGATAATATGCCAGCGTGACCCGTTCAATGCCATGAGAATATTCAATAGATACATCAATTAAGCCGATCATTCGGAAGGGGTTAACACTGTATACATTGGCACGGAAACTGTCTTCGTGTATGTGCACGATTCTACCTGTATTAGCTATGATAAACACCACCTAAATACAAAATTATTTGTAGACACGGTCCTGAATCAAGACATGCTTGCAGTTCAGAACCATGGTGTTTTATAATACTCCGTTGCACAATATTGTTCTGCTTCTGGAGATAAAGAAATCTCCAGAAGCAGATAATGCTTTCGTCCTTCCATAATTATTCTGACATGAGATAATCAGCTGGGGGATCAAACTGCATAGGCAAATGATCCAGTTGCTTTATTATCTGGAATAAGAACGACTACTACTGGTGTTGTCAGAACGATAAGTCCTTCTGGAGCTGGATTTCGAACCAGAACCGAAAGTTCCTTTTGAACTGGACATAGTCTTTCCACTATATGATTTTGAGCTAGAGTAATCAGATTTTGAACTAACGGTCTTTTCAGAACTGAATCTTGAGCTGGATTTATGGTCAGATTTGCAAGAATACTTCTTTTCAAACTTAGGCTCAGTTTTCTTTTCGTATTTATACTCATGCTTTACTTCCTTTTTGCACTTAGGCTCCATCTTGTAGCATTTCATCTCTTTCTTAGGCTCTGTCTTGCAGCATTTCATCTCTTTCTTAGGCTCCGTCTTTCTGCATTTCGTCTCCTTCTTAGGCTCCATCTTGCCGCATTTTCTCTCCTTCTTCGTCTCTTTCTTTTCAAAGTTAGATTTAGAACTAAAATCTTCTTCAGAGCTGGAGAAAGATTTTCTGCTGGAATAAGATTTGGAACTAGACTTGGAAGCTGTCTTGGAGCTGGATTCCCATTCAAAAGATTTGGATTCGCTGCTAGAATAAGACTTTTTGCTGGAAACGTCGCTTGATAAGTGCTTACCACATTTATTTTCCTTATGGCATTTGCAAGAATTACATTTAAAATAGCCCATGAAATACATCTCCTTATTATGTTGCTAGCGTTGATAGAGTTTCTATCCGCTGCTACAATAATAATATATGACAAAACACAACATATTGTTACAATGTTCGACACAAAAATATAGGAAATAATATAAAATTTATAGGACTTTATGTTATAATCAAATGAAACATGGAGACAAAAGGAATGTAGCAGGAAGCAGCCTGAAAGACGTGATGAAAATCATAAGAAAAGACGCAAAAGAAAGATAGAAAATAACGTGTAGCAGATAAATAGAGAAAGACATAGAATCGGAAGATAAATTCAAAGATAAATAGAAAGAGAGAAAAAGAAATCCATATGAACGAAGAATTTAGTATAAAGAAAATTGCGCATATTGTCAGTGATTTTCCAACCAAGTTTGGAATACCAAGACAGAGCGGGATTGTAGAGGAGTTAAAGGCAAAAATCATATTCGAGCCAGAGTATCGGGATCAAAATGCGGTAAGAGGATTAGAAGGATTCTCCCATATATGGCTGATCTGGCAGTTTTCTGAGGCGGTGCGTTCTGACTGGTCGCCAACGGTAAAGCCTCCTCGTCTTGGGGGGAATACAAGAATGGGTGTCTTTGCGACTCGTTCCCCATTCCGTCCAAACCCAATCGGTCTGTCTTTAGTCCGCCTTGAAAAAATTGAATATACAAAAAATTGTGGCCCTGTGCTTCATGTATCCGGTGCAGACCTGTTAACCAACACTCCAATCTACGACATTAAACCTTA
>SVEB01000065.1 GCA_015057635.1 Lachnospiraceae bacterium
CACTTCCGATATCGACTGTTCCTCCTCCTATCGTTATCGCACTTCCGATATCGACTGTTCCTCCTCCTATCGTTATCGCATTTCCGATATCGACTGTTCCTCCGCCTATCGTTACTGCACTTCCAATAGCGACTGTTCCTCCTCCTATCGTTATCGCACTTCCGATATCGACCGTTCCTCCTACAACCATCTGGCCACCTTCACCGATCTGCATTGGTACGCTATTTCCGCTCGAATCTGTTCCATATATTATCGTCTTTAATTGAGATGCGGTTTCATTAAATACAAGATTATTCATGAACAGTCTCCTTTCTCGTATTTAGGAAAATGCTTCCCTCTACCATAATATGTGCATTTCTCGTATATGTGACCTATTCCGACAAAAGCTTTTTCAATATGATTTCCTTTTAAATCAATGTTAACATCTCTTTTTCAGATGAATAGAATAATACTATATATGCAACACGGAGGTGGGAATTATTAAAAAACCAAATCATAAAGGACACGAGTATGATCTCTATTTCCGTGCACCTTCAGAAAAGAAACCACACCCTAAGCAAAAAAAGCCTCCCCTCTCCACTAGTATCAAGGTAAAAGGAGGAACAATAAGACATCAGTCCTGTGAACAAAAAGGTTATTTTATCTCCAAAGAAGTAATTGTCGATACCGGCATTGATGGACGGGCTGAAATCATAATTAATGTCTCTCAATTTACTTTATGTACACTTTTTTTTTACAACCCACATGCAGAGGCATTCCTGATAAACATCTGCAGTTCTCCAAATAAAATTATAAAATACACTTCTTCTACATCTCCCTATATCATTCCTCCAAATACCTGTGTGGTCCATCCCGTTACCTTCTATTCTAAATATGTGATTCTTGAAATAGAAGGCGATGTCCCATCCTCACTTCTCTTATTTGTTCAAGGAACAAGATAAAAGGCATATGATCCTATCTCCTCGTTAAATGAGGCTATAAGGTCATATGCCTTTTTACTAATTCATGTGTTTTCTATAAAAGTCAATAACCGCGGTTCTTTATCTAAAATCGATTCAATTTGTCCCTGAATCCCATATTGATAATCCGGATCAAGCATACGATAACGAATGTATTTCTTGTTTCTGTCCTCTTCCCTTGCCCAACCATAATGCTTCAAGCGCAATGTTGACAACCTTCTTGGCATATTGAGTATGGAATACGGATAACGTCCACAATGCTGTGGTGTTTCTTTCCAGCTATACTGATAATATCGCTGATACCGCATAAGAAATGGATAATAGTTCTGATGTGCGCTCCAGTATTCATCTTCCCGGTAATGAATTTCATCCCACATATCATACAACGGGAATAAATACAGATCACAGTCCGGATCAGTCAACATTCCTCTAACCTGCTCATAAAAAGCATCTTCAAATATTTCATCCGCATCCAGATTAAGAATCCAATCCGGGTTGGTATCAATTACTGCCTTCCATTGCATCTTGCGCAGCTTACATTCATTATAAAACATACTCTCCTTATTCTGTATCAAGGTAAGCGGAATCCCCTCTAACCCTCTTTTTACGATTTCAATCGTATCATCCGTACTGGCATCATCGATTATTACAGCTTCATCAATACAGGTTCGTAACTTCCTAAGTGCCTCGTCTAAATATCTTCCGCTTTCATTCCTTACAATCATAGTTAGCGTGAGTTTTGGTGTGGCCCGATACTCTCTTACAAAGCAGCTGTTCTTATACTTAATTCCACCTGCCAGATCCTCCATTCGATACACATGATAGGCCGGAAGATTCGTATCAACAAATAACTGGATTCCCAGCACTGCAGCGCGGATACAAAACGAACGATCTTCCCCGGGCATCCTTACATTCTTAATCGGATCAAAATTCACACCCTTTTCCAATGCTTTTCTAGTAATCAGTGTACAGGCTCCAAGTCCACCTACTTCGTAGACCCCCGGCACAGCTAGCTTTTTATAAAATGCATCTGTCCGCTTTTGTTTCTCCTGCGGTGTGATAAACTCAAACGGTGCAGTCTCATCCATATCATATATATTATACATCCATACATTTGGCATTTTTGATGACTCTTTCTGAAACTTTGTCCAGTAAATCTCAGATATAATATCCTTCTGCTTACTCTTTAAATGTTCAATCAAAATTGGATGAATGATCACATCTGAATCAATTAAAAACAGATAATTATAAGCTTCCTTCCTTGCGTAATCAATGATTCGGTTTTTAAACTTTGTCACCTTACGTAAGTTCTCATTTGTCCACTGGTGGGTATTCTCGTCACAGATATATTCTCCCCTTTGTTCCCCCTCTAATATTATGGTATTCGGAAACTTCTCCGAAAAGGAGCGAAGAAGTCTCGAGGATTCCTGATCTATATTGTCATCCACAAACATAAAATCAATCTCGATTGTATTCTGAATCAGATTTGATAGTGACTCTAAAAATAACGTTAAGATTGGCGGCTGCTGATAGACAGGGGATCCTAATAAGACACGATCAAGTGGCATCCTGATTCCCCCTTACTCTGATAAAAATCTTCCCTTTCTCTACCATTATATTAAAAATTCTTCTATTGGCTCCATAAACAGACAAAAATATCGCGCCAACTGTAAAACAATTCGTTCTGCTGCCTTTCCATCTCCAAACGGATTCACTGCCTGCTGCATCCTTTTGTACTGTTCTGGTTCCGATAGCAGCACTTTTGCCGTCTCAGCAATTGCCTTCTGCTCTGTTCCTGCCAGAATAACCCCATTTGCCTCAATGCCTTCCGGCCGTTCTGTCGTATCCCGTAATAAAATCAGAGGTTTATGAAAATACAGACACTCCTCCTGTATTCCTCCTGAATCACTCATTACAAGAGCTGCCTTTGAAAGCATGCATATCATGTCGGGATACGCTAATGGCTCTGTCATATAGATACGTCTGCACTCTCTTAAGATACCTACCGCTGCCTTACGAATCAGAGGATTTTTATGCATTGGGAATACGATCTGCACATTAGGATTTTCCTCCACAATCTGCTTTGCCGCCAGAAAGATATGTTCTAATTTTCCTTCCCAGCTTTCTCTTCTGTGAACGGTCATGACGATTGTTGTCCCCCCCTCATCCAGATTACAAAATACCGGACTTCTTCCCCCAATGCTTTTCTCTTGCATCAATGCTGCTGCATCAATAGCAGTCTGACCGGTCACAAAAATGCATTTTGCATCTATCCCCTGCTTCAACAGATTCTCTTTATTTCCTTTTGTGGGAGCGAATAAAAGATCAGCTGCCTGATCCACAAGCATACGATTCATTTCTTCCGGCCACGGATTCATCCTGTCATAAGAACGCAGTCCCGCTTCCACATGCCCAAATGGCACTTTGGAATAGAAAGCCGCCAGACCAGCTGCAACTGTTGTCTGTGTATCTCCATGAACAAGTATGAAATCCGGGCGTTTTTCCTTAATCAGTCGTTCTAACTGCGTCATCACTTCCGTCATAATATAAAGCAAGGACTGCCCGGCTTTCATAATATGAAAATCCACATCCGGTTTTATCCCAAAGCAGTCAAATACCTGTGCTATCTGCTCCTTATGCTGTCCTGTCGAGACTAACATTACCTCAAACCAATCCTTGTGTTTCTTTAACTCTTTTAAAACCGGTGCCATCTTAATCGCTTCCGGCCTTGTTCCAATCACAACCATGATCTTCGGCTTCATTCTTTGTTTCCTTTCCGGAATCCTGCTCCCACTTCTTATTCCGCATCTGATTCCAAAACAATCAGATAATCTAATGACAATGCAACTCTTTATATTGGGTTCTTTGCTCTTCTGGAGATAAACTTCTTCTATTACCTATTTTATCATCCGTTTTTTTGTCTAGCCGCCTTAACCATTCTTGCTTTTCTTAACTTTCCCGACACACACTTACTCCTGTTATACATTTTCATCAATAATGTCGTACATTGAATTCAGTAACAGCCAGTTTGCCCGAAATGGCTTCATCAGACTCCAGTATCCAAATCCTAGAAGTTCATTATTGCTTGCCAGCTCAAATTTCCGATTCAGACTTCGCACATCCTCAAACCAAACCTCATGCTCGATGGTATCCGCTGTATAATTAAAGTACGGTGACTGTGCCCTCTCATCATATTGAATGACTGCTCCGTTATCCGCCGCAATCTGAACCGCCTGCAGATTCCCGATTGACTGCGCCTTTGTAACTCCTCTTTCGTATGGCAGCCTCCAATCATATCCGTAATTCGGAATTCCCATCTTAATCTTTTCTACCGGAATTCTGGTCACTGCATAATCAATAATATCTTCCACCTTATTGATCGGTGCCACTGCCTGTGGTTCACTATACGTATAGCCCCACTCATAAGTCATTAGCAGCACACTGTTTGCCGCCTCGCCAAGTGCAGCATAGTCAATCCCTTCATACAAAAGCCCCGGAAAATCATCTGATTCCTTTGGAGCCACTGCAATCGAAACCTCATATCCGAGCTCGTTCATCCGTGTCGTCAGATTCTGAATAAAACCGATGTATCCTTCTTTATCTTTCCCTTCAATATATTCAAAATCTACATCCACTCCGCCATAACCTTTTATCTGCATAACATCGATCAGATTTTGAATCAGCGTCTCCTGTACCTCTGGATTAGATGCAATGACACTTACTAAATAGCTGTTAAATGCTCCATACTGATCAAGCGGAGTTAATGTTAAGATTGGCTTCACTCCATATTCTTTTGCAAGCGCGATTAACTCCTCGTCGTCTATCTCCACCAATTCTCCATCTGTTGTAAATCCATAGGAGAAAACCAAAAGTTTTGTTAGGAATGGAAGGATCTCACGCAATAAATTCCGATCGATAAAAGGATATGCATAGCCTCCCACTACAAATTCTCTTATCTTCTCTCCCTCATAAGAAATCACCAGAACATCCCCTGTTGTAAGGGTATCCTGGAATACCAGATACGGATTATTACGGTATAGCTGTTTTACGCTGATGCCATACTGACTGGCTATAGATTCCTTTGTATCTCCTTCTGCTACGGTATGTGTCACATTCGGCGTCAGAATCAAAAGCGACTGTCCCGTCACAAGTCTTGAAATTTCACCTAACTGATTATCATACGCAAGGCGCTCTGCATTTACACCATATTGGCTAGCTATGGACTCGATCGTATCCCCAGCCTGCACTACATGAATCTGCATAGGTTACCTCAATCATCATTTTTTATCAGTATATGAATCTGGTTGCTTACTGTTGCTAAAAATGAAAAAAGCCGATACCTGTCTTAAAAAACAGGTACCGGACATCTCATCTCTCTTTTTCTAACCATGCTAACTACCTTGGCTCGTCATGCCTTTTTATGACTCTGCTACTGATTCAGACAATAAATCCCATCACCAATTGCAGAAGTCTTAAACTCGTAGATACCGCTGTAACCATTCTCATTTCCGACAAAGTAATAATATCTGGTATCCACATCAAGCCCGGTTAATACTGCTTCATATCGATCCACATCTGGATCTTCCTTGATGGCCTCAGCCCTCTTATATTTAGTCCGGTCCATCAACCCTTTTGTGCTTAATATGCATGCTTTCTGATAATACAGATACTGCTCGCTTTCTCCATTGCCTTCTGCATACCAGCTTACTGCTTTGCTTGTCTTAGTATCCCGATAAAATGTGGCATTGATTCTATCTGGTATAATCATCGCCTGTTTTGGTTCTTTTTCTGGAATTAGTGCCTGATTTAACACTTCTTCCTTTACGATGCAGGTATTCTCCAATGCCTGTCCCGGCTGTGTCACTGTTTCAATATTATCTGTCCCATCCTCTTTTTGAGCCGCCTGACATGAAAACGGAAATGCCCCTAATAATAGTACGCTAAAAATAGTACAAATCCATACCTTACCATGATGTAATACTTCCAGTTTGCTAACAAGGTCCCTAGATTTCATAAATTCTCCATTATGCATAAAAAAAGCGGGGTAAGATGAATTTCTTATCTTATCCCCGCCGTTTTTAACCTACTGTCTGCTATTCGCTACGAAAAGATCCACATAATGTGCTTTCAGTTTGCTTTGCACCACATCCACATATATCGATGCTATCTGCATGGCACTTACAATCTTCATTAAACTTACAGTTTTCAGCGGAACATCCCACTGAAGTCTCAAGGCGCGCGTCTTTGCAAGAGCAGTTGCTTGTAGAATCTTTTGCTTCTCTAAAGGAGTCACAGCATGTTCCATCTGGCTCGTCAGCTCTTGGCCCTTCTATTTTTACACTATTTAAAGAGCATAAATTATCGACATAATGTGCACAAGTATTTACAGAACATCTTAAATTGGTCATCGTCATCATTCTCCTTATTCTGTTTGAATTAGCAAAACCTCTGTTTATGATAGTAACTCTGTGCTATCCACATTCTTATTTTGTGTCATTTCCCTCATTTTATAAGTTGTTTCTTCCCCCACATTTGGCAAAACATCACGGAAAATTTTATTTTTTTTGTTACGGACCACTCTGCCTGAGGAGAACCAAAAAGCGTCGGCGGCGTGATTGCTGCCCATCGTAACAAAAAGTCATCTGCTCTTTGCAATATCCGGCTCACACCAAACAGAAAGGTCTCTCAGTCTTTGACGATCAGACAGATGCTTTTCTGTCTGATTATCAAAAACTGAGAAACCTTTTTGTGTCCGCTCATGCATCCGAACATTCGGAAAACAGATGTCTTCCTCTTACGCTGAGCAGCAGTTTCAGTCTGCCGCCTTTTATCTTCCAAGTTCCGTCCGTCTTTCCTTCTTAGTTAAGAGGAACAACCGCTCCTTCGAAAGTGTCGGTGATGAAAGTAGCAATTTCATCGCTCTGAAGAACGGTAAGAAGTGCCTGAATTGCTTCATTGTTTTCATTACCGGCTTTTACAACAAGCACATTGCCGTATGTGCTAGCACCGATGCTTTCTGCATCTTCTGTTGCGATTGCGTCTGTTGCTACATTTAAGCCAGCTTCAATTGCATAGTTACCGTTGATAACTGCTAAATCAACATCCGATAGGGAACGTGGAAGCTGTGCTGCCGCTACTTCGATAATATCGAGTTTTAATGGGTTTTCTACGATATCATTCTTAGTCGCTGTTAAATCAACGCCTTCTTTTAACTTGATTAAGCCCTGTGCTTCTAATAAGAAAAGTGCTCTTGCTTCGTTTGTACCATCATTAGGAACTGCGATCTGTGCGCCTTCCTTTAAATTGTCGATGGAATCTGTCTTGCCTGCATAGATGCCGAATGGTTCATAGTGTATCGTTCCAACGCTTACTAAATCAGTGCCGTTTTCTTCGTTGAACTGATCTAAGTACGGCTGATGCTGGAAGTAATTCGCATCTAAGTCACCGTTATCTAATGCAATGTTTGGCTGGATGTAGTCCACATATTCGACAACCTGAAGATCATATCCTTTATCCTTTAAGATCTCTGCTGCCTTATTTAAGATCTCTGCATGTGGGGATGGACTTGCACCAACTTTGATCACCTTGCTGTCAGATGATGTGCTGCCGTTTGAGCTGTCTTTTGCTCCACATCCTGTTAAGAGTGTAAGGCTTAACGCTACTGCTACTGTTTTTGCAAATAATTTTCTCATAAAATAAATCCTCCCTGAAATTAATTTTCTGATTCAATCTTTGTTATGAATTTTAATCTGTGCTTTTGTCTGTGCTTTTGTCTGTGTTTTGATCTGTATTTTAAATCTATATTCTGATCTGTGTCATATAAAAACTTAACGTACGCGCTTATCCGTTCCTTTTGATAAACGAATGCCGAGTTCCTGGAATACCTGAACGATTACGACTAAGATTGCAACGGTCACAAACATGATTCCTGTCTTATAACGGTAATAACCGTAGTTGATTGCGATATTGCCAAGTCCGCCGCCGCCGACAAAACCGGACATTGCAGAATAACCTAGAATTGTAGTAACTGCGATTGCTGCACCTACTAATAAGGACGGTTTTGCTTCTGGGATTAATACCTTGGTGACAATCTGAAATGGTCTTGCGCCCATAGATTGTGCTGCTTCAATCACGCCGCCATCCACTTCTTTTAAAGAAGATTCCACAAGACGCGCGATATATGGTGCGCTTGCAATTACTAATGGAACAACGGTCGCGTTACATCCTAATGTGGTTCCGACTACAAACTTTGTAAATGGAAGCACGGTAATTAATAAAATAATAAATGGAACGGAACGAAGCATATTGATAATAAAACCAAGTACCTTGTTCACGGTTGGCATCGGTGTGATGCCGTCCTTATCGGTTGTGACTAAAATAACACCAAGCGGAAGCCCGATTACATATGCTAATATAGAAGAAAAGAGGGTCATGTATAAGGTTTCCCCGATTCCCTTCATAATCATGGACACTGTTGCACTATCAAACATTTATTTAACCTCCTCAAATTTCACATTATGAGATTCTAAGAAACCAAGCACACGGCTTGTCACCATCTCGCCTTCCGGCACCTGAATCACCATCTGGCCTACTGCGTTGCCATCAATATTTCTTGTATCTGCATGCAGAATATTAACTGGTGTCTTACATTCCATAACGAGGTTTGAAATGATCGGTTCAAATGAAGAACGTCCATCAAATATAATACGGTATGTATTTCCCTGTGTAATTTCAACTTCTTTTCCAACTTCGTTAAATACAAGCTTCTTCGCGATTTCTGACTGTGGTCTTGCAAAAACATCGATTACATTGCCCATCTCCGCGATCTTGCTCTGATCGATGATCGCTACTCTTTGGCAGATCTCTTCGATTACCGCCATCTCATGTGTGATTACGATGATCGTAATGCCGAATTTCTGATTGATCTCTTTTAATAAAGCAAGAATGGATCTGGTTGTCGTTGGATCTAATGCGCTGGTTGCTTCATCACATAACAGTACTTTCGGATTAGTTGCAAGCGCTCTTGCAATTGCGACTCTCTGCTTCTGTCCTCCGGATAACTGCGCCGGATATGCTTTCGCACGATCCTCAAGACCAACTGTCTTTAATAACTCCATCGCCTTTTTTCTGGCTTCCTTTTTCTTCATTCCTGCAATCTCAAGCGGGAAACAGATATTGTCCAGTGCGGTTCTCTGCATCAGCAAATTGAACTGCTGAAAG
>SVEB01000066.1 GCA_015057635.1 Lachnospiraceae bacterium
GGACGATACAATCTGTCTTGAATTCTCTAATGCGCTGATCAGCTGTGAGGAACTGGTGCTTTCGACTCTGAATTCTGTTCTGGCCAAGAAAAACATCCCTGTATTCGGCGGATCAGCTGGTGATAAGGGAAGAGCGGAGAAGACACTTATCTCGCTAAACGGAACCATTTATCAAAATGGATGCGCATTTGTTCTGATTAAGAATTTAGGCGGAAAAATCCGTTTGTATCGTGAAAATATATATAAACCAACCGGACATCAGTTTATTGCTACAAAAGTAGATGAACGAAATCGTGTGGTATATGAATATAATAATCAGCCTGCGGCCGAAGTGATGGCGAAGGCAATGGGCGTAAGTTTGGAGAAACTGCCACCTTATCTGGATAGTTATCCATTAGGACGTATCATTGGAAATGAAATGTATATAACAGCCAATGAGGCAATTCGGGAAAGACGAAGCATGGGATATCATGCAAGAGTATATAAGAATGCCAAGATGGCCCTGCTAGAACCGGATGATTATAGAGCTGTATTAAAGAAAACAAGAGAAAAAGTAAAAGAAGAGAACAAAAAGCCTTCGTTATCGTTAATGGTGAATTGTCTTGCACGTTCCATGCTGTTTGAAGCAGACGGATATCTGAATCAGTTTGCAACGGAAATGGGAGAAGCGTTAGGACAATATATTGGTTTTGCTGGCTATGGAGAACAGTTAAGAGAACAGCACTTTAATCAGACCATGATATTAGCGGTATTTGAATAGGAGGAACGAAGGTGAAGTGGTTTAATAAGAAACAGAATGAAGAGAATATAAAAATTCCACAGGTACAGGTGGAAGAAAAACAGGATAAAAGGGCGTATTTAAATGCAGTGAATTTCGGTGTGCTTCATATTCAGGACCAGGTCGAGAAACTGATGGAAGAAGAAGTGGAAATCAGCAAATATATTGATACAATTATGGATACCTTTACCGATATTAGTCAGGTGAATACAATGCTTGCAGGAGTAAATGAAGAATTTCAGGTATTTTCTGATTCGGCAATGCAGATTAATCTGGTTATTGAAAAGACAAATCAGATGATGAAAGAGACCGATCAGAATGTAGTAATTCTTGCAAATCAGATGGAAAAATCAAGAGAGCAGTTGGATTCCGTATCAGCTGTATCTCAGACATTAGAAAAGGATTTTGACAGTATTCGGGACATGTCTCAGGGAATTATCGGGGTGGCGAACCGGACGAATCTGTTAGCATTAAATGCATCAATTGAAGCGGCCAGAGCAGGTGAGGCAGGAAAGGGATTCGCTGTTGTGGCGGAGCAGATCAGGGAATTATCGGCATCCACCAAAAGTCTGGTTGACGGAATTGAAAGCAGCATTTCCCGTCTGTATGAGAGCATACATAATGTAAATACGGAAGTGTACCAGACAAAGAATATGATCACAGACAATATGAAGTACGTGGAAGATGTACAACAGAAGTTTGGCAAGGTTGGCGAAGCGACTGCAGATGTCAGAGATTTTACTAAAAATATCATAGATGGCATCGAACATGCAAGCGAGGATATGAATCGATTAGCAAATGATGTCGGAGGAGTAGCCGATACCGTTCAGTCATTTGGACAGAAGATGGAAGATTTGAATACAAAGATGAGCAAAAAGTCCATTATCGTTTGTTCCATTATTGATTTCTTACAGCAGCTTGAAAATATGATGAAGAAATTAGCAAATTAAATAAAGCAATAGCAAGATGCAAAAGCACTGATATCAAAGAGAAAGCGGATATCAGTGCTTTTATTTTTTTATTTACCAGGGCAAGATGTTAGATGCTTACAGAGGGTTCATTCCGGCATTAACAGATACCCTGGAATAGGGTAAAATTAAAATCGACTGTTTGGTATGTGTATAAGATGGCAGCGCGAAGCCATGCGAGAGTAGCATATGAAAGGCTTAACTTGATTGTTTCGGAGCTGGATCCACTCGCTGTGGACAGAGTTGATTTAGTTATCGAATATATAGAAGCTATCTTGACAGGAAATAAAATCCATCCTATAATGTGTGTAAAAAATATGCAATCGGTTGCAGGAACACGGAGACGAATGTATGGAGGAGCGAAGACAGAAAGAAGATAAGCCAGTTACCATATATGATATTGCGAGGGAGGCAGGAGTCTCTCCGTCTACTGTGTCGCGCGTGTTAACCAATAAGGTGAAAGTCAACCAGGAGAAGCGTGACATTATATGCAAGATCATGGAGAAGTACGATTTTAAGCCGAATGCTCTAGCCAGAAGTCTGGCAGATACGAAGAGCAATACAATCGGAATTATAACCGCAGATATACGAAATCCGTTTTATGCTCAGATTTTTGTGGCTTGTGAGATGGCAGCGAGGCGTGCGGGATATACTGTGATGCTTTGTAATTCTCTTGGGGAGACAGAACAGGAGGAGCAGCTTTTAGCGCGGCTGCAGGAACAAAGGGTGGATGCGATTATTCAGCTTGGGGGACGTGGAGATGATCTGGTTTCCAATCCAGCCTACGTGGAGATGGTGAACAGACTGATTAAGACAACGCCACTGATTGTAAGCGGAAAGCTGGACGGCACGGATGTGTATCAGGTGCAGATTGATGCGGTAAAGGCAATGGAGAGCATTATGGAGTATCTGATCCGGCTGAAGCATACGAAGATTGCGATGATAGGCGGAAGAATGGATGTATTATCGACGTATCAGAAAAGACAAACGTATCTAAAGGTTTTGGAAAAGCATAAGATAAAGCCGGTGCAGGCTTTTATGCGGGATAATGGCGAGTATAGCTATGAGGCAGGATATCAAAGCATGAATGAACTTTTGTCAGGAACCGAGATTCCGACAGCTGTGATTGCAATTAATGATTTCTCGGCTACGGGGATTATAAGGAGTATCATAGAGCATGGATACCGGATACCACAGGATATTTCGGTTGTCAGCTATGATAATACTTATATGGCAAGTTTCTTGATCCCGAAGCTTACCAGTGTGGATTACAACTATGAGGCATTTGGAGAGAAATTAGTGCAGACCGCGATTTCTGCCAGTAAAAAGGAGAATCTACCAAAACTTCAATATATTGAGCCTACTCTTGTTATTCGGGAATCCAGTGGGATTGCACCAATCTAGGCAGAAAAGCAGAAAGGCGCAGAAAGGCGCGAAAAGACTGGGAAAGGGCGGGGCCGGGATGGCACACGGAGACCGTACGGGAACTGGGGCGACTTTGTTCCCAATGTTCGGACGCACGAGCGGACAAAAGGCGGTTTATTCTTTATCTATCAGACAGAAAAGGACTCTGTCTGCTATCTAAAGAATAAACCGCCTTTTGTTCGTCGTGAGCCGGACATTCGGGAACAAAGTCACCCCAGTTCCCGTACGGTCTCCGTGTGCCATCCCGGCCCCGCCCTTTCCCGGTCTTTTTGAATTCTGATCGTTGGGGACGAATGGCGGCAAAGGCGAGGGTAAAAGTAAAAGTAAAAGTAAAAGTAAGAGTAAGAACAACACGATCAGGGCGATAGAGGGTGGTGAGATTTGGGTTGAATATAGGAGAAGGTTAAGAGGGCAAGGTTAAAGAAAGACGACAGAGAATAGAAGATAGAGAGAGGAGGATAGGATATATAGGAGATGTGGTGAAATGCATTTCAGAATGGAAAAGAGGAGATGGAGAGGAAAGGGGAAAGGTTTTGAGCATTATCTACAAAGAAAGAGGGCTTACTTTGTTAAAAAAATATTTATTGGGGAATTATTACAAAATACAATTGACAATTATTGGTAATAACTATATAATAACAATATGAAATCGGTTGCAAATTGTGAAAAGTGACAAGTACATTATAAAGCGGGAGGGAAGAATATGTTTAGAAAACATGCTGTGAAAGTCAGTGGGCCAAAATCAAAGTTGACATTTTGGCAAAAGGTATACCGTTACAGGGTCCTGCTTCTGATGTGTCTGCCGGCAATTATATTTTTCTTTGCATTTAGCTATATGCCATTACCGGGCGTTTATGTGGCATTTGTAAAGTATAATTATCGGGATGGCATCTTCGGAAGTAAATTTATTGGACTTGATAATTTTAAATTTCTATACACATCTGGAAAACTCTGGGCTCTTACAAGGAACACAATTCTTTACAACATCTGTTTTATTATCCTGGGCAATTTTTTAGCAATCTTTATGGCAATCTTATTGAATGAATTACGCTGCAAATGGTTTAAGAAGGTCAGTCAGACACTGATGTTTCTTCCGTATTTTATTTCACAGGTTTTGGTTGGCGTTTTAGTATACAACCTGTTGAATTATGATTATGGGTTCGTGAATGGAATCTTAACGAAACTTGGAATCGAACGCTGGGGACCGTATTCGGACGCAGGCGTATGGCCGGTGATTTTGGTCATTATCTATCTGTGGCAGGTAACCGGTTATAATTCAGTTGTTTATTTTGCAGCAATTATGGGAATCGACGCAGAGATGATCGAGGCATCCAGAGTGGATGGAGCCAATGGATTTCAAAAGATTCGATACATTATTCTGCCAAGTCTGAAACCAACACTTGTTATTTTGCTTTTATTTGCAATGGGCGGTATCGTGAAAGGCAATTTCGGACTGTTCTATAATATCATTGGAACAAATTCGCTGTTACAAAGCACGACCGATATTATTGAAACTTATGTGTACCGTGCAACAATGACAGACTTTAATTTCTCCACAGCATCGGCTGTTGGACTCTATCAATCGATTATTGGATTCTTGATGGTTATGGGATGCAACTTCTTAGTGAAGAAGATTGAACCGGATTATTCATTATTTTAGGGGGCGGCAAGATGGATAAGGTGAGAGATACATATGTGACCGGTCCTGCTAAGGCGAGAGAGCCATATGCAGCCAGTACGACAAAGATAAGAGATACCCATGTGGCCGGTACTATGAAGGTGAAGATTGGACTGTCCGATAAAATCATACGTACACTGGGATATATTATTGTAACAATTCATGCATTGGCATGCGTAGTACCATTTTTAATTATTATAGGAACATCGTTTACGGAAGAGACCGTAATCCGTGCAGAAGGCGTACAGCTATTTCCAAAGGACTTTACGGTGGAAGCATATAAGTTAGTGATCGGAGGAGGAACGATCTGGAAGTCTTATGGACTCACCATTATGATGACATTCTGCGGAACATTTTTGGGACTTGGCATTATTGCAATGACTGGATACGCGCTGCAGAGAAAGGACTTTCCATTTCGGAATGCGATTTCCTTTTATATTTATTTCACCAGCCTGTTCTCAGCAGGACTTGCACCGTATTATCTTCTGATGACACAGACCTATCATTTAAAAGATAAGTACCTGGCAGTATTTTTGCCATTATTGATGACACCATGGCTGATTATTCTGATGAAGAATTTCGTCAAGGCAATCCCTCATGAGATTACCGAGTCAGGAAAGATCGACGGAGCAGGAGATATGAGGATTTTCATTTCTCTTATTCTGCCGATGATTAAGCCGGCACTGGCAACCGTTGGATTGTTCTTAGCGCTTGGTTATTGGAATGAATGGTATCAGTCTTCCTTATTCTTAAGTTCCAAGGTGGATGTAAAGCCGTTACAGTATACGTTATATGAAGTGGTCAATAAGGTGCAGAGCCTTAAGAATTCCGTTGCAGGAAACTACGTAACCATCACCGATCTGCCGACAGAAAGCTTAAAGATGGCGAATGCAGTTATGGCAACCGGACCGATCATTTTCTTATATCCATTTGTTCAGAAATACTTTATCGGTGGCATCACAGTCGGGGCAGTTAAGGGATGATTGCTTACTTTAATGGTTTGGATTTCTTTTAGTATGGTTTCAGCTTCGTTTTATGAGAGCGGAGTAAACATAGAGTCATTTATTTTATCAGGGAGGGTAAAAAGATGAGAAAGAAAATGTTATCAGTTTTATTAACGGCTTCCATGATCATGAGTCTTGCAGCATGCGGAAAGACGGAGGAGACCGGTGGAAGTGCGGATACGTCGGCAACCAAGACGCCTGAGGCGACGAAAGCAGAAGCAACTGAGGGGGCAAAAACGGAAAGCGGTTCTTCTAATCAGACAGCTAGTTCTGATATCGATACTTCTGAGCACGTTGTCATTTCTTATATGACAACTGGTGATAAGAAAGATAATGGTGCAACAGAAAAGGTTCTGGAACAGCTGAATAAAATTCTGACAGAGAAAGTGAATGCAGAGTTGGAGATTTATTATATCGGATGGACGGATTATCTCTCTAATTATAATCTGACACTGGCACAGATGGATGGAACGGTAGACTTAGTTGGTACGGCTTCTGACTGGCTGGATGCTTGGCCGAACGTAAAGAATGGTGCATTCTTAGAGCTTTCAGAGGACATGCTTAAGACGTATGCGCCACAGACATGGGCAAGCGTAAGTCAGGAACACTGGGATCTTTGTAAATATAATGGCAATATTTATCTGATGCCGGAAGATAATTATGCACAGTGGACCAATCATGGTTTTGCATATCGTCTTGACTGGGCAAAACAGGCAGGGCTTAGTAATGGTGTTCACAGCTGGCAGGATATGACGACTTATTTTGCATGGGTGAAAGAAAATGAGCCGGATATAACTCCTTGGGATTCCGATGGTACGCAGTATGCACAGTTGGCAAGCGGTTGGATTGCATCTCATACGAATTATGTTGCGATTGATGGTTTAAGCACAGGCGGTCTATGGGGCGGCACAAAGGATAATCTTTATACCGTTACCTGCCCTTTCTTAACAGAGACGGACTCTTTGGTTGAGTTTGCAAAAGAGATGAAGAAATGGGATGAGATCGGTGTTTGGAAGACCGATGTTTTAAATAATACTTCTTCTGATAACAGAGAAGACTTTAAGATTGGCAAGACTGCAGCAGAACAGCATCATACCCAGACATGGACGGATTTAGTAAGCAAGACACCTCAGAATGTACCAGGTGCAGAAGTAGGTTTCTTCTATTTCGGTGAAGAGACAAAGAATGTTGTCGCACTTTCCATCACACATGGTGCTATGGCAGTTTCTGCAGGAAGCAAGAATCCAGAGAGAGCATTAATGGTATATGACTTATTAAGAAATGATCCGGAGTGCTATAATTTAATTAACTATGGTCTTCAGGGCGTTCAGTGGGATCTGAATGATGAAGGTCTGCGTATTCAGCCGGCTTCTTATGTACAGGCAGATGATGAAATCGTAACGAACTTCTGGTGGGGACGTAACGATGATCTTGAGATTAAAGATGCAACAAGAGACTGGAATGCGATTGATTCCTTATATGCTACTTATGATGGAATTAAGATTGACTATCCATATGGACAGTTTGTTCCGGATACTGATGCAATTCAGTCTTATATCAATAACATCAATGAGATTCATAACAGCTATATGAAACAGATTGCATTTGGCAAATATCAGGGCACAGCAGAGGAAATTGTTGCTGAATATCAGGCAGCTTTAAAGGGTGCAGGCATTGAGGATGTTATGAAAGAACTGCAGACTCAGTTCGATGCATTGTATAAATAGGAATGCGAGAACTCGTAAATGGAAAAATCAAGTAGACAACAGTCGGAAACTGTAATATTATGTAATTAACAGCTAGACTACAGCCTTGGTTTGATACATGATGCGAGTATAAGCAACACTGCGGTCTTAGTTTGATACGGAATAAATAATCACGGATTAGAAGAGACTGGATGGCAGCAGATGGAAGGTTTCAGCAAAAAGGGTGCTGTTCTATAAGGTTCAGCACCTTTTTTTGATTTACAAAAGGGGGCCTTGCTGTAAGCAGAAACTTTTCGGGAAATGTTCACTCTGGTCTGTAATTTAACCAGGAGAAGATTTTGGATTATATAGTGAAATGAAAATTAATCGGGAAAGAGGGATTAGATAGGATGGGAAAGTTTGAAATAAAAGAGCAGTTTTATCTGGATGGAAAGCCATTTAAGATTATATCGGGAGCCATCCATTATTTCAGAATCGTGCCGGAATACTGGCGAGACAGATTAAAGAAATGCAAAGCGATGGGATGCAATACGGTAGAAACCTATATTCCATGGAATATGCATGAACCGAGAAAAGGTGAGTTTCATTTTGAAGGAATGTTAGATTTGGTGCAGTTTGTAAAAACAGCTCAGGAAATCGGCCTTTATGTCATACTAAGACCATCCCCTTATATTTGTGCAGAGTGGGAGTTTGGGGGGCTTCCGGCATGGCTTCTTGCAGAAGATGGAATGAGGCTGCGTATCTGCTATGAACCATTTTTAAAACATGTGGAGGAATATTATAAGGTATTGATGCCACTGATCACACCTTTACAGATTACAAATGGCGGACCTGTTATTATGATGCAGGTTGAAAATGAGTATGGCTATTATGCAAATGATAAGCAGTATTTAGAACGAATCCGCCAAATGATGACGGATGGAGGAGTAGAAGTACCGCTTGTTACATCTGATGGTCCATTTGAAGAAAGCATGAATGGCGGAACCTTAGAGGGAGCGCTGCCGACCGGGAATTTTGGCTCCAGGACCGAAGAACGTTTTCAGGTGCTAAGGAAATACAATACAGACGGGCCCCTTATGTGTACGGAATTCTGGGTCGGCTGGTTCGATCACTGGGGAAATGGCGGACATATGACAGGGAATCTGGAAGAGAGCGTAAAAGATCTGGATAAGATGTTAGAGCTTGGCCATGTGAATATCTATATGTTTGAAGGCGGTACGAATTTTGGGTTTATGAACGGCTCTAATTATTATGATGAGCTGACGCCGGATGTCACGTCCTATGATTATGATGCCGTTTTAACAGAGGATGGGCAGATCACAGAAAAGTACAGACGTTATCAGCAGGTGATTGCGAAGCATGCTAAAGTTCCGGATGTGACATTTGAGGAGGACATTAAGAGAAAGGCATATGGGGAGCTGAAGGTGCAGGAGAAAGTAAGCCTGTTTTCTGTTCTCGATGATATCAGTAAGCCTGTGGAAAGTGTGTATACACAGTCAATGGAAAAGCTAGGACAGAATTATGGATACATTCTATATCACACATCCTTAGAAACAGAGACCGGGCTTGGAAAAATCCGTTTGTGGGGAGCCAATGACAGAGCCAATATTATGGTTGATGAAAAAATGGTGCTGACAATTTATGATCGGGAACTGGAGAAGGAGCATGAGGTTAATGTTCCGACAAAGAAAGGGGAATCCCTTGATATTCTTGTGGAAAATATGGGACGTGTAAATTTTGGGCCGCGAATGGAGAACCAGAGAAAAGGAATCGATCAGTGTGTGCAGATCAACGGGCATATGCATAATGGATGGAAGCAATATCCGCTGCCTCTTGATCATATTGATAAAGTAGATTTCTCAAAACCATATCAGGAAGGCATTCCGGCGTTCTATCGTTTCCGCTTTATGGCAGAGGAAACCTGTGACACATTTTTAGATTTTGCAGGATGGGGAAAGGGCTGCGTATTTGTGAATGGTTTCAATATCGGAAGGTTCTGGGAAATCGGACCACAGAAGAGGCTGTATATTCCGGGTCCGCTTTTAAAGATAGGTGAAAATGAAATCATTCTGTTTGAAAGTGATGGAAAGTGCAGTGACCGGGTGGTTCTTTGCGGGGAACCCGGTTTGGGAATAAAGCAGTAAAAGAAAAGGGACTGACGCACTCTCTTAGTGCGTCAGTCCCTTTTCTTTTGAGATAGGTAAAATAGTAGAAAAACATAGGAAATGCTTAACATATAGAGTTTTATATGATAAAATTCGAAAAAAGAAGATTTTTATTTATATAAGAATCAACAAGGAGAAAAAAGAAGATGGTTATAACAGCATTAGTGGAAAATCAGACATATAGCGAATTAAAGTCAATGCATGGCTTATCTTTATACATAGAAACAAAGAACCATAAGATACTTTTTGATTTAGGACCGGATAAAACGCTTTTTGAGAATGCAGCGAAACGGAATATTGATCTGTCCGAAATCGATACGGTTATTATTTCTCATGGACATATGGATCATGGCGGTGCACTGAAGCAATTTTTAGAGAAAAACTCCAAGGCAAAAATCTATGTGCAGAGAGAGGCATTTGAACCACACTATACAAAAGTGTTGTTTTTCAAGATCGGAGTAGGAATGGATGCAGGACTTAAGACACATCCGCAAATTGTATTAGTGGATGGAGATTATCAGATTGATCAGGAATTAAGCCTGTTTACCGTAAAAGATGGAGAGAAGTGTCATTCGAGAGCAAACGACATGCTTTATGAAAAAGATCAGAAAGACCGTTTTTTACATGAGCAGAATTTAGTGATTCGGGAAGAGAAGACAGCGCTGATTATGGGGTGCGGGCATAAAGGTGTTGTGAATATTATGGAGAAGGCAAAGAAATATCATCCACAGGTCTGTGTCGGTGGATATCATCTGTACAATCCTGCGCTTAGGACAACAGTGCCGAAGGAGGTATTGAATGAGATAGCCGAGGAACTAAAAAAATACCGGGAGACTGAGTTTTATACTTGCCATTGTACCGGCAAAGCAGCATTCGCTTATCTGTCAAACAAAATGCCAAATATGCACTATCTGTCTTGTGGAGAATGCATCACATTTTAAGCGGCGTTTCAAATGAAACAGTAGAGACCGTCGGAATCCAGTAATAGGGTTTCGGCGGTCTTTTCTCCTGATGTCGGGTGGCTATTTTTTAGAAAATTTTATTTTGGTATAGCGACTCTTTTTCTTTTTCATTTATAATCTCATCTAAAACCTGAATCAGGTCAGTTAGCTCATAAAGGCTGACTTCTCGTTCCAGAATGGCGTTTTTTAGATCAATTGAGAGTGTCTCGAATTTGTGCTGCAGTTTTGGAGCTACGTAAGACAAGTAATCACCTCATTCTTTATCATTATTTTATCATTATAAGTAGTATCTGCAATTTAAGCAGGATTATATGAATTCTTTATGGAATGAAATGGAGATAGCATTTATGTGCTGTTAGATGAAAATGTAGAAAACTATAATAAAAAGAATGCTATGATAATGGAAAAGAACAGGAAAGAAAGAATATTGTAATAAAATGGATACTGTGATAAGATAAGCTTAAAATGAGAAGGAAAATAATGAGTAAAGGAGAAATAAGATGGATTATTATTTTAAGAACTATGAAGCACCTCATATTTTAACAGACCATCTGAATATGGGGGGAGAGAATCCGGCTGGGGAGAGAATCGATGTTACCAGTCTTTATTTTATGAGAAATTCCATTCCGTGGATTGGAGTGATCGGGGAGTTTCATTTTAGCAGATATAATAAAGAATACTGGCAGGAAGAACTATGTAAGATGAAAGCCGGAGGAGTTACGATTGTTACTACCTATCTTTTCTGGCTTTATCATGAGGAAGTGGAAGGCAAGTTTGACTTTACCGGGGATAATGATGTCAGACTTTTTGTATTAGAGGCGAAGAAAGCAGGTCTTGATGTAATCTTACGAATTGGTCCTTGGGCACATGGGGAATGTCGAAATGGCGGATTCCCGGACTGGCTGCTAAAGAAGCCTTATAAGCTTAGAGATAATAATACAGAATATATGGAACAGGTTCGAATTTTTTATTCTGAGATTGCTAAGCAGGTAAAAGGACTTTTCTACCGGGATGGCGGAAATATCATTGGTATTCAGGTAGAAAATGAATATGTGGATAATGCCGATCATCTGGCAGCATTAAAGAAGTTAGCAATCGAATGCGGAATGGAAGTACCGCTTTATGTGGTGACCGGATGGAACAGCACCCAAGGCGCGCGTATTCCGGTGGATGAGGTAGTGCCTCTGTTTGGCGGATATTGTGCCCTTCCATGGGAACAGCATATAGAAAAGCTTCCTCCAAGTATGCATTATTTCTTTAATCAGATGCGAAATGATTCCGCAATCGGAAAGGATCTGCAGGTCGTAAAGGCGGATCAAAAAGATGGCTGGCAGCTGCCGTATGAACGTTATCCATTTGCAACCTGTGAGCTGGGAGGCGGTTCTCAGGTCACCCATCACAGAAGACCTTGTATCTCAGGAATGGATATTTATGCACTTGCACTTGTTAAGCTTGGAAGTGGAAATAATCTGCCGGGATATTATATGTATCATGGCGGGACCAATAAGATCGGAAGATGTTCCACCTTCCAGGAATCAAGGGCGACCGGATATCCGAATGATGTGCCGATTCTGTCTTATGATTTTCAGGCTCCATTATCGGAATATGGTGAAGTAAGGGAGCAATATCGTCTATTACATATGTTGAATTTGTTTGTACAGGAATTCGGTGATAAGTTTGCCACAATGTCTGCGGTTGATGCGGCAGAGACAGTTCGAAGGGATGACAAGACATCGCTTCGTTACGGCATGCGGACGGATGGAACATCAGGATTTGTATTTGTTAACCATTATCAGAGGCTGGACCGTTTAGAAGAAGTGAAGGGGGCAGTGATTCATGCGGAAAATGTAACGTTCCCTCCAATGGATATAAAAGGGGATATCAGCTTTTTCTTCCCATTTCAGATGAATCTCTCCGGACAGATTTTAGAGTATGCGACTGCTCAGCCATTGTGCAGGCAGGGAAACACCTATTTCTTTATCAAGATACCGGGAATTTCGGCAGAATACCGATTTAAGGGCGGAAAGGTGTATCGGATGGATGATGAGACCGAATGGAAGTTTTCCATTAATGGAACGAATATCGTGACAATTAGCTGGGAACAGGCCCGCTTTGCAAGAAAGCTGTCCGGAAATCTATATATCGGCAAGGGATGCGATTTGTATGAGATGGACGGTGAGCTTAAAGCAGTGGAAGAAGGCGAGTTCCATTATGAGAAATGGAACGGAACCGAATTTGAAACCAGTACGATCGGTAAGATGCCCCCTGCACTTGTGGTACGTTTTGAAGAAGTGGATGAGAAGCCATTTACACCGGAATATCAAGACGAGCTGTTTTTAGGCGGAGAACGTACGTTAAGATGGAAGAAAATTGTAGTAAATGAGCCGGATGGATTTGTTGAGATTGAAGAGATCTATGATGTGGCACAGATTTATGCGGATAAAAAGATGGTGGCGGACAGCTTTTATTATGGAAAGCCATGGAGAGTGCCAGCGAATCTTTTATATGGGAAGGAAACGTATCTTGTGATGTCCGAGTTGAAGGATGATATCTATAAGGAGTTTTAGAAGGAGGAAAAAGGGAATACTGGTAAACAACAAAATGTAATGGAGGAATCCGATATGCGAAAAACAATAACAAGAGAGCAGGCGTATGACCTGATAAAGGAATATAATAAAGAGCCGTTTCATATTCAGCATGCTTTGACGGTGGAAGGCGTTATGAGATGGTTTGCGAAAGAACTGGGATACGAAGAGGAAGAAGAATACTGGGGCATTGTAGGAATGCTTCATGATATTGATTTTGAATTATATCCGGAAGAACACTGCATTAAGGCACCCGAATTATTAAGAAAAGGTGGTGTCGGGGAAGATGTGATCCATGCGGTATGTAGCCATGGTTATAATCTGACTGTGGATGTAAAGCCGGAGCATGAGATGGAGAAAGTACTGTATGCGGTGGATGAGTTGACCGGCTTAATCGGTGCGGCAGCTTTGATGCGTCCATCCAAAAGTGTACAGGATATGGAACTGAAATCGGTTAAGAAGAAATATAAGACATCCAGTTTTACAGCAGGATGCTCCAGAGAAGTGATTGAAAATGGTGCGAAGATGCTTGGCTGGGAGTTAGATGAACTGATTCAGAAGACAATCTATGCCATGCGCTCTTGTGAGGCAGAGATTCAAAAGACTCTTGAGACAAAAGTTGGTTAATGGTAGAAGAAAGACATATAGAATCCCACCAAAATAAAAAAGATGCAGGATAGCGCATTGTAAAATATCGGTTGACAGATTCTTTAATATGTCATATAATTCCTGTATCACTGATAAAAATAGTAGGAAATAGAAAGAGAGGGCCCTGGAATGAAGCGTTATGTGTCAGTACAGTATGATTTTAATATGGAATGCACACGAATGCAGAGTTCCCGGGCTTTTTCTATACGGGAATTCTTGTCGTGATTAAAAAAGAGCAACAGGCGCTTAACCAGATCAGATGGGCAGTCTGCAGAAGTGATATCATGAAAGGCTTTACCGAATAGATTATCCCCCGGGGTTGTGATGGAACAATCACCGGGGGATTTTTTTATTTATTGGTAATTCTTAATTTATGACAGAGGTATTGTAGAAAAGGTATTGGTAGTAAACGGAATAAGCACAAGGAAAACAGAAAGGGGAAACAGACATGCGACATCAGTATAATTTAGAAACAAGATGTATTCACGGAGAGGATAGGGAGAGCGCAGATCATGCATTCGGCTCTATTCCGGTTCCAATCTATCAGGCAGCAACCTTCTCACATCCGGGAATTGGTGAGTCTACCGGTTACAACTATACAAGGGAAAGCAATCCTACCAGAGCCGAATTAGAAAGGGTGGTGGCATCCTTAGAAGGCGCAGTGGATGCAGTTGCCTGTTCTTCCGGAATGGCAGCGATCGGTCTTTGCCTGGAGCTATTTGGGGCAGGTGCACATTTTGTATGTTCACAAGATTTATATGGCGGTTCCGTACGTATGTTTCAGACAATCGGCCAAGAGCGAAAAAGAACCTTTACCTATGTGAGTACAGCAGATGCAGACTTGGTGGAGAAAGCAATTACGGAACAGACAAAAGCACTTTATATTGAAACACCGAGCAATCCGACCATGCAGATAACGGATTTAGAGCAGATGAGCAGGCTGGCAAAAAAATACAACCTGTTCTTAATTGTGGATAATACCTTTTTATCTCCATATTTTCAAAATCCGATTGAATACGGAGCGGATCTGGTAATACATAGCGGCACAAAGTTTTTAGGAGGGCATAACGATACATTAGCAGGTTTTTTATGTGCAGGAAATGAAGAGTTAGCAAAAAAAATCCGGTATCTATATAAAACAACAGGAGCATGTCTATCGCCATTTGACAGTTTCTTAGTGTTACGAGGAATAAAAACACTTTCTGTCCGCATGGAGGCACAGCAGAAAAATGCTCTTTCCATCGCAAAATGGCTTAAGAATCATAAGAAGATCAGAAATGTATTCTATGTAGGGCTTAAAGAGCATCCCGGATATGAGATCAATAGAAAGCAGGCAAGAGGATTTGGCAGCATGATTTCTTTTGAGACGGATACCGAAGAAACAGCAAGAAAGGTATTAGAGAACGTAAAACTTATTTCCTATGCGGAAAGTTTAGGCGGAGTGGAATCCTTAATTACGTATCCGATGCTTCAGACACATGGGGATGTGCCAAAGGAAGTGAGAGAAAGACTGGGGATTACAGAAACTTTCTTACGCTTATCCGTAGGGATTGAACATATTGATGATCTGATTGCAGATCTTAATCAGGCGCTTAGATAGGAGGAGAGCATGGAGTATAACTTTGATACGGTCTACAATCGAAAAGGAACGATGAGCTTAAAATATGATTTTGCAAAGGAGCGCGGGAAAAAAGAGGAGATGCTTCCGTTATGGGTAGCGGATATGGATTTTCAGACAGCACCGGATGTATTAAAGCAGCTTGCTGTGGTTGTGGAGCGTGGAATCTTTGGATATAGTGAAGCAAAAACGGAGTATTTTAAAGCGGTAAGAGATTGGTTTCGAAACCATTTTGAATGGGAGACGAAAGAAGAATGGTTAATAAAAACTCCGGGTGTGGTATTCGCGATTGCAGCTGCAATCCGGGCATTTACAAAGGAAGGGGATGCTGTGATGATTCAGCAGCCGGTATATTATCCGTTTCAGGAAGTGATAGAGGATAATCGCCGGACACTGGTGAATAGTCCATTACGATTAAAAGATGGGCGGTATGAGATTGATTTTGAAGATTTTGAAAGAAAGATAGCGGATCATCAGGTGAAACTATTCCTTCTTTGCAGTCCGCACAATCCGGTAGGCAGGGTATGGAAAGAAGAGGAGTTAAGAAAGATAGGAGAAATCTGTCTTCGCTACGGTGTGCTCGTTGTCAGCGATGAAATTCATGCTGATTTTACATATCCGGGACATAAACATCTGGTGTTTGCTTCACTAAAGAAAGCATATGCAGATATTACAGTGACCTGCACGGCACCGACTAAAACATTTAATCTGGCAGGCTTACAGATCTCCAATATCTTTATTTCCAATCCAAGACTTAGAGAAAAGATGAAAAAGGAAATTTCAGCAGCAGGTTACAGTCAGGTGAATCAGATGGGGTTGGTAGCCTGTCAGGCAGCATATGAAAAGGGAGAGGAGTGGCTTACGCAGTTAAAACAGTATTTGAACGGAAACCTTAGATTTGTAAAAGAGTATGTTGAGGAAAAGATACCACAGGTACAGCTTGTGGAGCCAGAAGGAACATATCTGATATGGCTGGACTTTCGCAAGATTAACCTAACGAAGGAAGAAAGAGATGAGCTGATTGAGGAGAAAGCAGGATTATGGCTTGATAGCGGTGCAATGTTTGGCGCTCATGGAGAGGGATTTGAACGCGTCAACATTGCATGTCCGAGAAGCATTCTGAAACAGGCGCTGGATCAGCTAAAGGAAGCAGTGGATCAGTTAACAGAATCAGCGGAACGTTTCAGATAGTATTTTGGATGTTTATAACCCAGATGATGATTCAATAAAGGATCCGGCAGGGGAGATCGGTTCCGGACCGGCAAGCAGATGGCTGGTATCACCGATCACCTGACACCTGAAATACGCATCTCCTTTGATTCGTTCTTCTGTCTTTAAAATTGTGACAGAGGTTGGAGCTAAGAAGATGCCCTGCCAAAGCGGGGATGGCGCGATGCCAAGAAGGTGGGATAGCATGACGCAGATCACACCAAGATGACAGAACACAACAATCGTATCCGTATTCGGTTTAACTGCCTGATAATAATTATCCTTACGGCAGTATCCGTGCTCCGCTAACAGGGCATCTAAACCTTCACAGACAGATTGGTAGTGAGGCTCGAGTATTCCATTTCCCATAAAATTGGATGTTGTCCAATGATCTTTGTCATAAAGAAGAGGATCCTTTGTCCAGTCGCACGGCATAAGGTCCCATGCAATTCGCTCATTGCCGGTATGAATGTCTTTGACCCGGTAATAAAACTCCTGCATCCAGTCCTTTGTGATAGCGGTGCGGTTAAGCTTTTCAAGGGAATAGGATGCGGTTGCCTGGGCACGTCCAAGAGGAGAACAGTAAAAATCTTTTACATTCCAGCCTGCAACACGTTCGGCCAGTAATTTTGCTTCTCTTACCCCTTTTTCGGTAAGGGCATCATGTACATAGTCCGGATCACCATGTCGGATTAAAATAAGTTTCATAAAGTAACCTCCTTGTGCTATGAAATTCATATAACTATGATTATATAACAATAGGTAATAAAAGGAAAATAATTATTTGGATTAACAGGAAGCTAAAAGAAGAAATAGGAGAAGAAAGCTGGAGCATGGAAAAAAGGATGTGCTTTAAACAGAAGCCATTTGAAATTTTTAGAATATAATAATCTTATAGGGTTTAATGGCGTCTTTTCTAATGTCTGGAATACCTGTGCCAAAAACAAATGCTAAGGGGTGAGAGGATGATTTATATAACAGGCGACTGCCACGGACATTACAAGCGGTTTACAAAAAAAAGGTTTCCGACTCAGCGGATGATGTCCAAACAGGATTACGTGATTGTCTGTGGGGATTTTGGACTGTGGGATCGGTCAAAGAAGCAGGAGTATTATAGAAAATGGTTGAATGGCAGGAATTTTACGCTCTTATGGGTGGATGGCAATCATGAGAATTATGATATGCTTAAGGAATATGAAATTGTGGAATGGAAGGGTGGTAAGGTACAGTTTATCAATCCTTCCATTATTCATCTGATGAGAGGACAGATCTATGAGATCGATGGCCTGAAGATTTTTACTTTTGGTGGTGCAAGATGCCATGACATCGAGGGTGGAGTTTTAGAATTGGATGATGAGCATCTGGCCGAAAAGAGCATTGAACTGGAGAAAAAGGGAATCTTCTATCGAGTTAATCATCAGTCGTGGTGGGCAGAAGAAATGCCTTCAAGGGAAGAACGGGATGAGGGAATTCATAATCTCGGGAAATATCAGAATGAGGTGGACTATATTATAACGCACTGTGCTCCAACGAGCATACAGAATTATTTTACAGAAGGCAATTATGTGACGGATGAACTTACGGATTATCTGGAGGGGTTAAAAGGAAGCATTAAATTCAAAAAATGGTACTTTGGACACTACCATGATAACCGGATCTTTGAGGAGAAGTTCTGTTTGCTTTATAAACACATTGAACTGCTTGAAGATAAGGCAGAGGATAGCGGCAGTGCAGGAAGCAAGACAGAAGACAGAGGGAATGCAGAAAGTAGACTGCCAGATGGAATTCCAGAGACCAAGACAGAATACAGAAGGAATACAGAAAGTAAGCCGGCAGATGGAATTGCAGAGACCAAGACAGAAGATAGCAGGAATGCAGAA
>SVEB01000067.1 GCA_015057635.1 Lachnospiraceae bacterium
GTCCATATGGGCTCCATAATAGATATAGGAGCAGCCATGTGAGAGCGCAAGGCTTGCAGCAGTGGATAAGAATAACCCGTTTCGAAATGGAACATAGGTGGAAACAGGCTGGTGATTGGTGTGTTTTAACTGTTCTGCATAGGATTCTTCCGGGATTTCTTCGGTGGAATGGGATAGCAGAGAACAGTTGCTGTCGGCAAAGATTGTGGAAAGGTCCATTTCAACGCCCGGAACGCCATAATGATCTAAAATCTGTCTGGCGGATTCGATTTCTTTTGCATGTTTTTGTCCGTAGCGGATGGATAGAGCAAGCACATTTTCTTTTCCAAAACGATTGATTGCGAGCGCTAAGCAGGTTGTGCTGTCTACACCACCGCTGAATAATACCATCGCTTTTTCCATTACCTGTTATCTACCTTTTCCGGGTACAGGTCATGATGGGTAAGGCGTTCAAATGCTACCTTCTCCCATGGTGTGCCGGCCTTTCCATAATTACAGTATGGATCGATGGAGATGCCGCCTCTTGGCGTGAATTTTCCCCATACTTCGATATATTTTGGATCCATCAGCTTGATTAAGTCTTTCATGATGATGTTGACACAGTCTTCATGGAAGTCTCCGTGGTTACGGAAGCTGAACAGATATAATTTTAAGGATTTGCTTTCAACCATCTTTACATCCGGTACATAGGAAATATAGATGGTTGCAAAGTCTGGCTGTCCGGTCATTGGACACAGACTTGTGAATTCCGGGCAGTTGAATTTGACAAAGTAGTCATTGCCCTGATGTTTGTTGATAAAGGTTTCTAACATTTCCGGTGCATAGTCCATTGGATATTTGGTTCCCTGGTTGCCAAGGAGTGTTACACCGTTTAATTCTTCATGATTTCTTCCGCTCATGGTAGTTCCTCCTGTTACTTCTGATCTTTTTACTGGATTCTTTGATTAAAAATCCATTTGACTGAATAAAATGGATTTTATGCGACAGCTTGTCTTTGTGCCTTTTGTAAAATGGAATAGAGCGCACAAACAGTAAGCTTAGGCATGCCTTTTTAACGAAACATATTAGCAGTTTCTTCTTCTGTTTTTAGTTTGTTTGATTATCCGTATTGACTGCAGATACAGGCATGACAAATACACGTTTAAGCGTCTGAATAAGCAGAGCACCGCAAACGGCCGGAATGATCTGTCCGATACAAAGGCTGATAGCAAGTGGGGCATAAGGCATCTTTAACAGATAGCTAAGCCAGGTGGATACACCGAGCCCCGGAATCAGGATGATCGGAATAATTGTTAAAAAGGGATTCCATTTTTTGCGTTTGATTAGAACAATAAGATAGGATGTCAACATACCGACAAGACATCCTCCAACCATATCGATTAAGCCAAGTCCGCCTAACAGGTTGGATAAGAAGTTCGAGATACCGAGTGGTAAAACTAGGAACGGGAATAGATATGACAGACTGTAGAATGCAGTAGCGATTCGAATCTGATAAGCACCAAATGCGAATTCCTGCGTAAAGTACATAACAACTACATATAAAGCAATTACCATTGCTGAAATTGTTAATTTCTGAGTTTTTGATAATTTTGAAATATCCATAAGCGTTCACCTCCTAATGTAAATCTCAACGATTTCATGATTGTCCGGATTCACTCCGAACAAATAATTCATCGTCCCTAGTTTTATTTTAAGACAGGATGGTCTCGAACTGTCTGTTCATTAAAAAGGCATACTGCCACATTATAAGAGTATATGGATAAAAATGCAAGTACATTTTTTGAAAAGACAGGATTGCTCAAATAGAAACAGAAAGTTATGAAAAACAATCAATATTACAAGAAACATAGTTAAAAAATGTAAAAACAGAAAAAATATGTGGTATTTTCTGCGCAATTCGTTTATAATAAATAAGGATTTACGAGAAGTAAATAGGGTGAAGAATACCGCTTATCCATGAAATGAGTTAAAGACGAGATAAGGGCAGATTCACAAAGTATCAATCCTACTTGGAGGGAAAAGCGATGACATATGCAGAGGCGTATAAAAAATTAGAGAAATATGGGCAGCTACATATTTTGAAATATTATGATGAGCTGTCAGAAGATGAAAAGAAAGAATTATTACAGCAGATTGAATCTGTTGATTTAAGTGTGATTGAGCTTTGCAAGGATAAATCTGAACTTGCTAAAAAGGGAAAGATTGAACCGCTTGGAGCAATGCAGTTAGATGAAATTGAAGCAAATAAAGAAGAATTTACAGCAATCGGTTTAGATGCCATTCGTAAAGGAAAAGTTGCTGCAGTTCTATTAGCAGGCGGTATGGGAACCAGACTTGGTTCTGACGATCCAAAAGGAATGTACAACATCGGTCTTACGAAAGATATTTATATCTTTGAACGTATCGTTCGCAATTTATTAGACGTAGTGGACGAAGCAGGCGTGTGGGTTCATTTATTTGTTATGACAAGTGATAAGAATCATGATAAGACAGTTGCATTCTTTGAACAGATGAATTATTTCGGTTACAACAAAGAATATGTGACGTTCTTTATGCAGGATATGGCTCCGGCTGTTGACTACGATGGTCACGTATATATGGAAGCAAAGGGCAAGATGAGCATGTCTCCAAATGGCAACGGCGGCTGGTTCTCTTCCATGGATAAATGCGGTGTATTAGATATTGTAAGAAAGAACAGAATTGAATGGCTGAATGTTTTCGCGGTGGATAATGTTCTTCAGAGAATGGCAGATCCTTGTTTTGTTGGTGCCACTATCGCCAAAGACTGTGCAGTTGGTGCTAAAGTTGTTAAGAAGAATGCACCGGATGAAAAAGTTGGCGTTATGTGCTTAGAAGACGGACGTCCTTCTATTGTAGAATACTACGAGTTAACAGAAGAATTAATGAACGCAAAAGATGAAAAGGGCGAACCTGCTTATAACTTTGGCGTTATCTTAAACTATCTGTTCCGTGTGGCAGATTTAGAGGAAATCGTAAAGAAGAGCATGCCTCTTCATATCGTAGAAAAGAAGATTTCTTATATTGACGAGAATGCAAACTTAGTAAAACCAGAAGCTCCAAACGGATATAAGTTTGAGACGTTAGTATTAGATATGATTCATTTAGCAAAGAACTGTCTTCCATTCGAAGTTGTGAGAGAGAAAGAATTCGCTCCAATTAAGAATAAGACAGGCATCGATTCTGTAGAAAGCGCAAGAGCATTATTACAGAAGAATGGTGTTACATTATAGAAAATTGAAATGATAAAAAATAAAGAGATATAAAAAGAATGCTGACAGCCGCTAAAATCTGTCAGCATTTTTTTGGCAAATTCACGATTTATCTATTAAATGTAACTATATTATTGATAAAAATTACACTTGATAGTAATAAATGCCTATGATACAATAAAATTCCGGTAACAAAAAATACGATAAAAGAGGACAAAAATGAGAAAACAAATGAGAAATCTAATGTTTGCGACATTTGCGGCTTTTGGTATGGCATTCCTTTCGGGATGCAGCAAAGCAGAGGAGCAAGGAAGTGTGTACTATCTGAATTTCAAGCCGGAAGTTGCAGATATTTGGGAAGAGCTCGCAGACATTTACACAGACCTTACTGGCGTTGAAGTGAAGATTCTGACGGCTACAGGCGGCATATATGAACGCACATTACAGGCGGAAATCGCCAAAAGGGAGGCACCTACCTTATTTCAGATTAATGGACCGGTTGCCTACCAGACCTGGCAGAATTATTGCTTGGATTTAAAGGATACCGAGTTGTATTCCTGGATGTCGGATCCGACTCTTGCAGTGACGAAAGGGGAGGGCGTTTACGCAATTCCATATGTAGTAGAAGGCTATGGAATTATCTATAATGAGGAGATTACGGAACGGTATTTTTCACTACCGGACAAGGCAGTATCCATTTCCAGTATGGATGAAGTCAATAATTTTGAATTGCTAAAGCAGGTTGTAGAAGATATGACGGCACATAAGAAAGAACTTGGTATTGAAGGGGTATTTGCCTCCACATCGTTTGCATCCGGTGAAAACTGGAGATGGCATACACATCTGGCAAATCTGCCAATTTATTATGAATTCCGGGATAAGGGCATTTCAGATACAGATGTGATTGATTTTACATATGAACCGTATTTTAAGAATATTCTTGATCTGTATGTATCGAATTCTATAACCGATAAAATGAGCTTATCGAATAAAACAATAATGGATTCTATGACGGAGTTCGCACAAGGAAAGGTGGCTATGGTTCAGAATGGCAACTGGGCATGGGCACAGATCTCTTCAATCGAAGGAAATACTGTTTTAGAAGATAACATAAAATTTCTTCCAATCTATATGGGCGTGCCTGGAGAAGAATCTCAGGGACTTTGCATCGGAACGGAAAACTTCCTTGCTGTAAATACACTGGTTTCAGAAAAAGATCAGCAAGCGACTATTGCGTTTCTGGAATGGATATTCAGTTCGGATATTGGAAAACATTACATTACAAATGAGTTTGGCTTTATTACACCGTTTCGTACATTTACAGAAGAAGAAGTGCCAGCAGATCCTCTTGCAAAAGAGGTAATCAAATCTATGGATAATCCGGATCGAACAAGTGTCAACTGGAATTTTAACGCTTTTCCAGGACCAATATTTAAAGAACATTTTGGTTCCGCTATACTATCTTATGTTGAAGGGGATATGACATGGGAGGATGTCGTGTCTTGCATGAAAGAAGAATGGTATAAAAGAAAGTTAGAGTTCAAATAAGCCGATATCCATATAGACGGAGGAAAAGACGAATGAAATCAATAAGACAGAAGATATCCGTATTGCTGGTTGGTATCTCGGCAGCTGTGATTCTTGTAATATTGTTAGCAGTTCAGATTGTAACAAAAAAGAATGTAACACAACTTTGTGAGAATTACCTGTATGATACCTGTATTGCCGCATCAGATGCTTTGTATCAGAACTTTTGGGAGGATGATGAGCGAACCGATCTGATAGTAAGACTTGAATATATGTTAAGCAATATTGGAATTGCTGGCATGAAATCAAGCGGTGCATGCCTGGTGGATAAAGATGGAACTTACTTATATCATAAAGATTCGGATAAGGTAGGAACCAAGATGCCGGATGTACCGGAACTGATGAAAGTTTTAGAGCGTTTGAATGAAGGTTACATCACAACAGCAGATGTTATTACCGCAGAGATTGATGGGGAAGAGAAATATCTTTCTTATATTTGTACGATAAATGACTGGCTGCTGTATGTTCAGGCGGATAAAAAAGATGTGCTTCAGCCACTGAGTGCGATCACAAAGGTCTGTGTGATCGCCGGTACCGGAATGCTAGCAATTATTTCAGTAATCGGCATTGCTGTTGCGGGAGTAATGGCGAAACCGATCAAGGGGCTGACAAAGGAAATTGAAAGAATTTCCCGATTCGATCTGACAGGCAAGATTCAGACAATCCGCTCCAAAGATGAAATTGGCATTATGACAGATGCGGTAATAAAGATGAAGACCAATTTAGAAGGAATAGTGCGGGAAATCGCCAATGTATCAGCAGGCCTTGTTTTAAGCGCAGATGAACTGAAGAACGTTTCTCAAAGCGTAAATGATGCCTCAGCCGATAACTCAGCAACGACAGAGGAACTTGCGGCAAGTATGGAAGAAACCGCGTCCTCTACTGAAAGCGTTGCGGAAAGTATCGATACTATGAAGGCTCAGGTTAAGAATGTTGCGGATAAGATGGATCAGGGAGCGGTGTTTGCAAAGGAAACGAAAAAGACCGCAGATGAATTAAAGAACCGTACGACTGCAGCAGGTGAAGAGACACTTGACGTTTATGACAGTCTAAAGGCTGCGTCAGAAGAGGCTGTATTAAAAGCATCCAGTGTGTCACAGATTCATTCCTTAGCTTCTGCAATTGCAGAGATTGCAGATCAGACAAATCTTCTTGCTTTAAATGCGTCCATCGAAGCTGCGAGAGCAGGAGTGCATGGAAGAGGTTTTGCTGTTGTAGCCGGAGAAATTGGAAATCTGGCAAATCAGTCTACAACCGCGGTATCCGAGATCACACAGATTGTATCAGAAGTGAATGATTCGATGCAGACATTGGTAGCTTGTCTTCAGAAGTCGCTTGCATTTTTAGAGAATAAGGTGACAAAAGACTATTCTGACTTTATGGATTCCAGTGATGAGTATGCGAAGGGAATTGAAGGACTGGAACAGTTCATGGAAATCGCAAGAAGAGAATCCGATCGGTTAGCAAAAGAGATTCAGAATATTACGGATGCGATGGAAGAAATTCATATGACGGTAAACGAGTCAGCTATCGGCGTCGGTGATATTGCAGAGAAGACATCATCTATTGTTTCCATGACCGGAACGACATACGAACTTACAAGGACCTGCAAGGATTTTTCGGATAAACTGAAAGATATCACAAAGCGATTTCAGATTCATTCATAAAACGCCGGCCATTTTAATGGTGATGGTTTCGAGTGAATAATTTATTAAAATGGTGAAAAAATAAAGATATAATGTGAAAAAATGCTTTTTGGCAATAGAAGTATGGAAAGCGAAGGTAGAGTAAAATGTCAGTGAAAATTAGATTAAAGCGAAGCGGACATAAGAAAGCACCATTTTATCGAATCGTAGTTGCTGATTCTAGATTTCCACGGGATGGAAGATTTATTGAAGAGATTGGAACCTATGATCCGACTACGGAACCAAGCACGGTGAAGGTGAACGAAGAACTGGCGAAAAAGTGGCTTGCAGAAGGTGCTCAGCCAACAGATACAGTTGCACGCCTTTTAAAGAATGCAGGAATCTCGAAAGAATAGAGCAGAACCGCTATAAGGGGTAATTGCTAAATATAGATACATTTCAATACGAATATTAAAAGGACGATTGTAAGACCAGAGCGGTTTTACAATCGTCCTTTTAATATTCGTATATCCCGGCTGTTTGTGGCAATGATAAAACTAAGAAACTGGCATGAGTGAGGAAATGTTATGATTGTGAGGATACAAAAAGCCATAATTAGAGGGATTAAGAATGTGGAGTATGGAGAGATGAGTTTTCCGTGCTCGTTAAAGGAGGATATTTTTGGAAATACAGCAGATGTGACCGGCATCTATGGACAGAACGGATCGGGAAAGTCTGCATTTATCTTTTCGCTTGCGGCACTGAAGATGTTGCTCTCCGGAAGAGCTCTGCCTTCTGATACGGCAGAGCATATTTTGTTTGGAAAAGATATGGCAGGGATTCGGTTTGAATTTAGTGTGACAGATAAGGAACGTTTCTTTTTAGTAAACTATGAGGCGGTGATCCGTAAGTGCCAGAAGAAAGAAAAACAAGATGGATTAAAGAGCAGTGGTGCCTGTATTAGTGCAGAAAGCATTACGGCAAAGGAACGAATCGGAATGAAGTATACAAGGGGGCATATCGTGCTTGCATGCAGAGAGGAAGAGGAAAGCGGAACGTACAGGATCAGTCCGGGGGTAAAGAGAAACAGGATAGAGAAAGCGGGAGGTACCACGTTAGAAGCGGTATTTCAAAAGGCTAACGAAAGCGGTGTATCGGTTTTGTTCTCGGATGAAATCCGAAGGTGGGGAGAAGAATCGGGAAAAGAAAATGCCAAGGAGGATTTCGATGTATGCATACTGAATGCTCTTTATCAGTATGGGAGCAGTACCCTTTATATTATCGATAACAGGGAGAGTGGGTTGATCAACGCAAACTATGCGCTGCCATTTGGCATTAATGTGAAAGAGGAAGGGCAGGCCGCGATGTATACGATTCCGATCCATTTGACTGAGCCTTCGGTTTTTTCCGCCAAGTGGTTTCATTTGATTGAAGAGAAGATTGAAAATATGAATGCAGTGCTGTCCGAGATTATACCAGGGCTTCGGGTTGTATTAAAGGAAACAGGGAAAGAGCATACCGAAAGCGGTGCGGAGCAGATCATTACGGAATTAGAGGCAGAGAGGGATGGCAGGCGCATTCCCCTTCGTTATGAGTCGGATGGGATTAAGAAGATTATATCGGTTCTTCATATGCTGATCGCGATGTATAACAATCCTTCTATGACGTTAGCGATTGATGAACTGGATTCCGGAATCTTTGAATATCTGCTTGGCGAGATTCTAAAGGTGATCAAGGAGAGCGGAAAGGGGCAGCTAATCTTCACTTCCCATAATTTAAGGCCGCTTGAAACGCTTAATAAGGACTGTATCATTTTTACCACGGCCAATCCGAAGAACCGCTATATCCGTCTTAAGACAAAGAAGGGGCAGAATAACCTGCGAAATGTCTATTTTCACGATATTATTCTGGGCGGACAGAAGGAATGCATCTATGAGCCGACCAGCAGCTATTCCATCAGCAGAGTATTTCGAATGGCAGGTGAGACATATGCCAAGTAAGAAAATCGTGTTATTTATTGTAGAAGGAATTACGGATCAGCTTTCCCTGGCAGCAGTTCTGGAGCAGATTTTTGCGGGAAATCAGGTTAGCTTTCAGATCACAAACGGGGATATCACCACAAGGGCGAATCAGTCGGCAAAAAATATTACGGCTAAGGTCGGAAAAGTGGTAAAGGACTTTTGCGGAAATATCTTTTCAGCCAAAGATTTTCTGAAGATTATTCATCTTGTGGATACGGACGGCGCTTTCATCGGAGAGGATCATGTGGAACAGTCGGATAACAGACATCCGTTTTATCTGGATACCTGTATTCAGACATCCAATGTAAAAGGGATTATAGAACGGAATGAACAGAAAGCGGAGAATTTAGAAAAGCTGGTGGGAGTTAAAACGGTGATGCAGACGATTCCCTATTCTGTTTACTATTTTTCCTCTAACTTAGAACATGTGCTCCACAATAAGCGGAATTTACAGACCCAGGAAAAGGATGAACTCGCAATGAAATTTGAGCAGAGATTCCTTCGGGATATCAACGCATTTGTACAGGAGATGACGGAAAGCGAGATTGCAGTAAAAGGCGATTATGAAGAAACGTGGGAGTTTATTAAGAAAGAGGAAAATTCCCTGAAACGGTATACGAATTTCGGATTGTGTCTGAAGGAAAACAAAGATAAGGATTGCAACGAGGAAAATGAGTTGTTATAATAAATAACATCTATGCTTTCGAATATCTTTCGTTTATCTTGTAAAAGGAGGCGAAAGAAACTCGAAAGTCAGGAATACTTAAGAATCAGAGAGGTTTCGGATATGGAAGATAATTTATTACGAGTTGGTGTTATTTCCTCCACACACGGCGTACGTGGAGAAGTGAAGGTGTTTCCAACAACAGATGATTTAAATAGATTTAAGAAGTTAAAGCAGGTTATTTTAGATACAGGCAAGGAAAAAATTGATTTAGAAGTAGAAGGCTGTAAATTCTTTAAGCAGTTTGCAATCTTAAAATTCAAAGGAATCGATAATATCAACGATATTGAAAAATACAAGGGAAAAGATCTGTTAGTAACAAGAGAGAACGCGGTTGAGTTAAAAGAAGGCGAATTCTTTATTGTGGATTTAGTTGGCTGTACTGCTGTAACAGAGGAAGGCGAAGAACTCGGAACATTAACAGAAGTAATCCAGACAGGCGCAAATGATGTATTTGTAATTCAGACAAAAGACAGAAAAGAAATCCTGCTTCCATATATCGATCAGTGCATCTTAAATATCGATATCGAAGCGAAGAAGATCACGGCTCATCTAATGCCAGGTCTTGTGGATTAGGAAAGAGGAGATAACAGATGAATTATCATGTGATGACTCTTTTCCCGGAGATGATCGAACAGGTAATGGGAACCAGCATTATGGGACGTGCCACAGAAAAAGGACTGATTACATTGAATACCGTAAATATCCGTGATTTTTCTGAAAATAAACATAACCGCGTGGATGATTATCCATATGGCGGAGGTGCCGGCATGGTTATGGCAGCAGGACCGGTATACCGTACCTGGAAGCATGTGACCGAACAGATTCAGGCAAGCAAAGAGGAAGGCAGTGAGGTTAAGAAGCCTCGTGTCATTTACCTGACACCACAGGGCAAAGTATTCAACCAGAAGATGGCCCAAGAGTTTGCAAAGGAAGAAGATCTTGTATTCTTATGCGGTCACTATGAAGGAATCGATGAACGTGCGCTTGAATTATGCGTGACGGATTTTGTGTCCATTGGTGATTACGTATTAACCGGCGGTGAGCTTCCGGTATGCGTTATGATGGATGCAATTTCAAGGCTGGTTCCGGGCGTTCTTAATAACGAGGATTCGGCAGAGTTTGAAAGCCTTCAGGATAATCTGTTAGAATACCCGCAGTATACCCGTCCGGTAAGCTTTATGGATAAGGAAGTGCCGGAAGTATTATTATCCGGTCATCATGCCAATATTGAAAAATGGCGTCGTGAACAGTCCATTATCCGTACGTACGAAAACAGACCGGATCTTCTTCCGGAGGCGGTTTTATCACCAAAGGAAAAGCAGTTTTTAGATAAGTTAATCGCAGCGGATCAAAAGAAAGAAAATCAGTAAAGCATAGGAAAACTCTTACCTTATCTAAGAGGGTAGGTTTTGTTAAATAGCAATAGCCAGAAGTTTATAAAACAGAAGAATAAAAAGAGGAAGAGGGATTAAAATGGATTATAGAGAAGAACTACAGGCCTATCAGCCTGTAAATGAACAGGAAGCAAAAGATAAGGAAGTGACGCTTTCTTACCTTTCCTGCTTCGGAGACAATCTTTTAACAAGAGAGAATGAGTTCGCTCATTTCTCGGCTTCCTCCATGATCTTTAACAAAGAGCGCACAAAGGTGTTGATGGCATTTCATAATATCTATAATTCCTGGTCATGGACAGGCGGACATGCGGATGGAGAGCGGGATTTCCTCGCGTTGGCGATGAGAGAAGCCATGGAAGAGACGGGGGTATCCAGTCTTACACCTATTACGGCGCAGATGGCATCCATTGAGATCCTTCCGGTATGGGGACATATGAAAAGAGGCAAGTATGTAAGCTCCCATCAGCACATTAATTTCAGCTATTTATTAGAGGCTGATGAATCAGAGGCGCTTAAGGTAAAGGAAGATGAAAACAGTGCGGTTGGCTGGATTGAGATTGACAAGCTGCTGGACTATGTTTCTGAACCGGAGATGCTTCCGATTTATAATAAGCTGATTGACCAGGCGAAGAAACGGTAAGAGCAATCAGGAAATGTGGAGCAGACATGAGAGCGCCATAAAAACATTTACAGATTCATTGCTGGAGATGTGATAAAATGTCGCATTTCAATACAATAATGAAATAAACACAAATCAATGTAAGGATTCGTAAATTTAGTATTGACAATTGTCTGATAACATAATATAATTTAACCTTGTGAGACGAGATGTTCCTCTGTACTATGCTGATGAAGTGTGATTCTCAGATACGAGGTAGTAAGAACATCTAAATATTAAGGAGGTCACAAAATGAACAACATTATTAGAAGCATTGAAAATGCACAGTTAAAATCTGAAATCACTAACTTTAACGTAGGTGATACAGTAAAAGTTTACGCTAAAGTAAAAGAAGGTAACCGCGAAAGAACTCAGTTATTCGAAGGTACTGTATTAAAGAGACAGAACGGTGGAGCTAGAGAAACTTTCACAGTTAGAAAAACTTCTAACGGTGTAGGCGTTGAAAAAACTTGGCCATTACACTCTCCAATCGTAGAAAAGATTGAAGTTGTAAGACACGGTAAAGTAAGAAGAGCGAAATTAAACTACTTACGTCAGAGAGTAGGTAAAGCTGCAAAGGTTAAAGAAGTTCTTCGTTAGTCTTTAACATCTGGAGCGATATGTTATAGAAGTAGGCAGAGCAATCTGTTCTATCGTAGAGGGGGTGCTGCAAATTTATTTGCAGACCCTCTTTCTTTTTTATATAGATGTGTAGTACAATAGAAATAAGAGGCAGCAAACGCAGAGCAAGAAAGGTAAATGATCATGAGATATGACTTTGATAAGGATGCGAAGCGCCAGAAACGGCGTAAGCTGATCTTTAAGATACTGATCTGGGTTGTAGAAGTATTCGCTGCTATTTTCCTTGCGTATTTTATTGCCAATGTGGCGTTAGAGAAAGCGACCGTGTTAGGTAACTCTATGAGTACTGCACTGGAAGCGGATGATAAGATCTTAATTAATAAGATGGCTTATTTACGAAGCGGTCCGGATCGGTATGATGTGATCGTATTTAAGCAGACCGGCAAGGAACATAGCTACTATAACATCAAACGTGTTATAGGTCTTCCGGGGGAAACCGTGGAGATTAAAGATGGATATGTCTATATCAACGGGAAAATCTTAGACGAGCCTATGTTAGTCGAACCGATTCATATAGCAGGGCTTGCAGAAGAACCGATTGTATTGGATGAGGATGAATATTTTGTGCTTGGCGACAACCGCAACAATAGTGAGGACAGCCGATTTGCAAATATCGGCAATGTCGTTAAGAGTGATATTATAGGAAAAGCATGGATTCGTACAAACGAATTCGGCTTTATCAGCAAGTTGAATATGTCGTATGATAGCAAAGAAGATGCAGAAACTATGACAGAAGATCAAACAGAAGAGAGCAAGTAAGAAAGAGAGGCAGCAATATGGTTTATCAGTGGTACCCGGGTCATATGAGTAAGGCAAAACGTCAGATGCAGGAGGATATCAAGCTTATTGACGTAGTTATCGAATTAGTGGATGCGCGTATCCCATATAGCAGCAAGAATCCGGATATTGATAAATTGGCGAAGAATAAATCTCGTATTTTATTATTAAACAAAGCCGATATGGCAGATCCGGACGCGACAGCAGAATGGAAAGCGTATTATGAGAAGAAGGGCTACTTTGTAGCGCTTGTAAACTCCAAAGCCGGAAAAGGCGTTCGTAACGTGCATGATGTTATTCAGGAAGCATGTAAGGAAAAGATTGAAAGAGACAAGAAGAAAGGAATCATGAATCGTCCGATCCGTGCGATGATTGTTGGTATTCCAAACGTAGGAAAGTCTACTTTCATTAACAGTTTTGCAGGAAAAGCATGTGCAAAGACAGGTAATAAGCCTGGTGTTACAAAAGGAAAACAGTGGATTAAGTTAAATAAGAATGTTGAGTTATTAGATACTCCTGGTATTCTTTGGCCAAAATTCGAAGATCAGCAGGTGGGCATGCATATCGCATTTATCGGTTCCATCAATGATAACATCCTTCAGCCTACTGAGATGGCATATGAATTATGTAAGTTCTTACAAAAGAACTACAGTGGTATGCTTCATGCAAAGTATGATATTGAAGAATCCGAAGATGGTCTTACAGCATTAGAGCGTATCGCCAAGAAGAGAGCCTGCCTGTTAAAGGGTGGTGTTCTTGACTTAGAGAAAGCATCTATTTTTATTATGGATGACTTCAGAAACACAAGAATCGGTAGAATCACATTAGAAAGACCTTCTATGATCGAGCAGAAAGAACGTGAAAAGAAGGAAAAAGAAGTTGCAATTGCGAAAGAGAATGCAGAAGCAAGAGCAAAAGGCTTAGCAGAAAAAGCAGCAAGACAGGCAGCAAAGGAAGAAGCTTTAAAAGCGGAAAAAGAAGCATTACGTTTAAAGTATTCTGGCGGAATTGACTATGAAGCATTAGAGCGAGAAGCATACGAAGCATATGCAGAGTATCAGAAAGAAGAAAAGCCATCTTCTTATGATTTCGATGAATAAAAGAAGATAGAAGCTGACATACGGGATAATCGGTTAGATATAACAGGATTATCCCGCTTTTTTAAAAGCGGGCATTTTTCTAAGCCTTACGAGATTGAAAAACTGTTTTCCATGGCAGAGAGGCATAGAATGGTCCAAAGAAGGAACCAGGAGGACAATATGGCAATTAAGATAGCGGATATTAAAAGTGAATTTGAACGTGCAACCGTAAATGATTATCAGGCGATAATCAACGTTTACAAGGAAGATGAGCGACCGGGCGTTATTAAGCTTGTACAGAAATACGAAAAGCAGTTAGAGAAGCTTGCAGCAGAGCGTGCGCGTCTTGCGCTTATGCGTGAGTTTGAACATAAATATTCGGATTATTCCTTTATCTGTGGAATTGATGAAGTGGGAAGAGGGCCTCTTGCAGGACCCGTGATTGCCGGGGCGGTAATTCTTCCAAAAGATGTAGAAATCTTATATCTGAATGATTCCAAGCAGGTAAGTGAGAAGAAACGAGAAGAACTGTATCATGAGATTATGGAGAAAGCAGTTGCAGTAGCGACAGGAAGCGCATCCCATGAACGAATCGATGAAATCAACATTTTACAGGCGACCTATGAAGCGATGCGTCAGGCAATTGAAAAACTTGGTGTAAAGCCGGATCTACTATTAAATGATGCCGTGCACATACCGGATGTGGATATTAAGCAGGTTTCTTTAATTAAAGGGGATGCAAGGAGTGTTTCGATTGCTGCGGCAAGCATTATCGCCAAAGTGACAAGAGATAAGCTGATGGAACAGTACGATACCGTATTTCCGGGATACGGATTTGCGTCTAACAAAGGTTATGGCTCTGCAGAGCATATCAAAGCACTGAAAGAAATGGGACCATCCCCAATTCACCGTATGAGCTTTATCAAAAACTTCTTATAGTTTCCCTTTATTCAAATGATAAACAAAAACCAGAGGTACAGCAATGAAGAAAAATGAGTGGGAAGAAATCAGTCCGATTGCAGTCCAGGCGTATCAGAGGACAGAGCAGATCATAGAACATAGGATGGATCAGCCATCCTATCAAAAGACAGGAAAAACGGAAGCTGTCAGCACTTTTTATCAAGCTGACATCAGGGAGAACAGATATCAAAAGAGCAAGACCGCCATTGCAGTTGCATATGACGGAGAGAATGATCAGCCAAGAATTCTTGCAAGTGGAAAAGGGGCTTTGGCTGAGCGTATTGTAGAAGAAGCCGGACAGGCCGGTGTTCCGGTTCATAAAGATACAAAGCTTGCAAATACGCTATCTAAGCTTCAGATTGGGGAAGCGATCCCACCAGAGCTTTATGAAGTAGTAGCGGAGGTGCTGGTATTTGTAGATCAGATGGACCGGCTTAAAAGCAAGATGAATTTGTAATTGTTTCAGGCAGATTTGTGATATTCAAATTACCAGGGGGTTGTGAAATGGAAAAAGTCACATATAATAAGCGGACAGTTGGAAATCAGAAAGAAAAAGAAGCATGCGCCTATTTAGAGAAGCATGGATATCAGATTATCTGCAGTAACTTTCGCTGTAAATTTGGTGAAGTGGACATTATTGCAAAAGAGGGAGAGTATCTGGTATTTATTGAAGTGAAATACCGTAAGACTACAAAGAATGGAATGCCGCAGGAAGCGGTAAACTTCGCAAAGCAGAAGCGGATCACGATCACAGCAAAGTACTATTTGTATCAGAATGGCCTTGGGGATACCACTCCATGCCGATTTGATGTGGTAGAGATTTTGGATAAAGAAATTAAAGTGATCAAAGATGCATTTGATGCGAAATAAAGAACGAAAAATTATAGTTGATGCAGAATACAAAACAACACAGCATAGATTAGACAGAATGCAGCATTGAGAAGAGAAAGCAGGTAACAGCATGGGTGAGAACAGAATTATAAATGAACATACAATACTTCGGAATACAGATACTACGCCGTATCTTTCCTTCCCTGTCTTAGAGCAGTTCGATTTCATCCGTCATGGATTCTCCACCCGTTTAGGCGGTGTGAGTGACGGAATCTATGAATCCATGAATCTTGGATTCAACCGTGGTGACGATGATGATTTAGTCAGGGAAAATTACGAACGCATCTGTAACAGCATCGGAATACAAGCAAAAGACCTTGTCTTTACCGATCAGGTTCATAAAGATCATGTGCGTATCGCAACAAAAGAGGACTGCGGAAAAGGTATTGAAAAAGAGAGAGATTACAGCGAGATTGACGGTCAGATCACAAATGAGAAAGATGTGCCGCTTCTTGCGTTCGCAGCAGACTGCGTTCCAATCTTTTTCGTAGATCCAGTGAAAAAAGCGGTTGGCATCACGCATTCCGGATGGAAGGGAACAGCCATGAAGATTGGCCGCAGAACTGTCGAAAAGATGACAGAAGCTTACGGTTCCAATCCATCCGACATCGTGGCAGTAATTGGTCCATGTATTGGAAAGGAATGTTACGAGGTCAGTGAGGAAGTAGCCGAAGCATTCCGTGCAAACTTTACAGACGCTCAGCTTTCCACTTTTTTAGAGCAGACCGATCCAATCCATTACCATCTGGATCTGTGGAACGCCAACCGTGAGATTCTCCTTGAGTCCGGTCTTACACCAGACCACATCACAATCTCCGGTCTCTGCACCATGTGTAATCCTACCCTCCTTTTCTCCCACCGCCTCACAAGAGGCCAGCGCGGAAGCATGGCGGGATTTATTTGTCTGAAATAGGAGGAGAGGAATCCACGATGGAGTGTGGGAGTAAGAGAGGGCACGGGCTGACGCAGTAAGAGGCTACGGAGGCTGGCGGGCTATCTTTTTCGAATGTTCGGACGCATGAGCGTACAAAAAGCTGGCAGATTCTTTGCCTATCAGACAGAAAAGTCGTCTGTCTGCTATTCAAAGAA